>JANYAY010000052.1 GCA_025361065.1 Deltaproteobacteria bacterium | reverse complement strand
GTGTCGTCTTCATCAATACGTTCATAATGATATTTAAATGCTATGGAAGTTTTTTCCGATTTTCCGTACCCCCGGAAAAATGGCGCCGCAACATGGTCAAGCACTATCCTGATGGTACCGAAGTAGACCAGCTTTCCTTGGGGAACATGAAAACGAAGGAGATGGTCGTATTCGCTTTCATTCCTGTTTGTCTTCTGTAAACGAAGGATATAGATACCCGGACGGGCTATCTTAAAGAGATAACCCTGGTTCTGTAATTTGCCTGCCCCGGATACACCATACCCCTTGCCCGCTATATCAATCCGGTCTACTGTTTTACTCTTTTCCTCATAAAGACTGAATTCCCAGAGTACGGGAATCGTTTCTATACGGCCAACAATGATGGAATCCGTTGAACTAATGCCTGCGGAGATATTTTTGATATTACTTGTGCATCCAGGGGAGAAAAACAGGATAAATAGAATATATAGGTAAAATAACCTCTTCATCAGCTCATCATTTCTTTTGCTTAGTTTTGAAACGTATAACCCTCCCGTCTTTTTTTTGCCACATTTTTTGTCAGGGCGGTCTGCTTTTGATTATTGCTTTCCCTTTTTGTCCAGAATCTATATTGGCATCATAATATTTTTTGGCATGTTTAATGTAAAGTCTATTGAACTTAACTTTAAGAATGGACTATCTTCATCTCATAGATTCTATACCGGGCAAAGGAAAACGTTAATGAAAGTAGTCTCTTGTAATTTTCGGCTATATCTGTTCCCAAAAGCAATTTTAATATTTATCACTTCTATTGATAAATTTTTCCGACTGCTTCACCGTCCGTTTTTTGACAGTCGGGTAATTTGTTCTCTTTTAGGTAATTCTTTCGCAGGGCAAACAATTACCATTATCAGGTCGGAGTATGAATTTGTTAGAAACAAGTAAAAGATTAAGCGAAGAAGATAAGATACTGGAAAAATTAATAGGATCGCTGGAATTGTACATATTCTCTTCCCAAGTAAGACCCGTTATTTTTGGTTATAAATTTGGTAAAGTCAGGGAAGAAAAATTTTCCGATTTAATGCAAAGATTGAATAATTTAGATGCAATGGCGGATAAACTTCTGGCAGGCATTGAAGGATATTATAATGAATTAGAACGATCCAATTGTTTCTTTCAAGAAAAATATTTTATATTGGCAAAAAGATTTGTCTATAATGCAATAAAAAAAAATAGATTAATGAAAGGAAGCATTAAGCGCATTATAAAATACTTAGAAATTATTAAAATCGCCAAGGAACCAAAAGAAACTCAGGCGATTTCTCGTTTAATTAGAAATGAATTCAAACTAAGTTTAGAATATGCCAAAGAGATTAATGTCCTGGTCTCCGATATTCAAGGAAGGATACAAATTGAAGAATATCTTGTGAACGATTACAAAGATCTAAAAAGATATTTAATTAACAAAAATGAAATAGAAACGGGAGACATATTATTTAGCTTTAAGACTAAAGGGTATTTTAAAAAGAAGATGATTTCCAGAATAATCAATAAAGTCACAAGTTCGCAAGTTACTCATGTTTTATTGGCAGCGAAGGTATCACCTTCTGATGTCCGGATGATTGATTCTCACGTTGATGCAGAATCATCCGGGGTGCATTTAAGAGATTTTAAGATTCATCCCGGTGAAATATTTATTGTTCTTAGACCAAGAATATCTCCTCTACAGATAAAACTATTATTGAAAAAAACCATTGAGCATTTAAGGATTAAACCAGGGTTTTCTGATTTAAAACTGGCCGGAGTATTTGTGTCTTTTCTAATGAGCAAGTTTATTAATAAATTCACGTCAGGCTATGCACTGGTCCCAAATTTTATAAGAACAAGAAAAGCAAAATTTTTTTGCAGCAAATTTATTAACCAGGCTTTTAAGGAATCGGGAATTCTGTTAACTCCCAAATCAAAGTTTAGTAGCATTGTATTTCCTGCAGATCTGATAGTCTCACCTTTTTTGGATTATGTTGGCCTTGTTTTTGATGATTCTGGAAAAAGTGAAGGGATGATGAGTACATATCTTAATAACGTAAAGATATAAGACAGAACAAGGCAATGTATAAGAGATTGAACAGCTAATTTTTGTCAGGAGGATATAATGAAATCCGGAATTAAAAAAATTATCCCGGTAATTCCGGATGTCCACTACTGAAACAGCAGAGGGATGATGCAGTATCTTAATAATCCAGTGATGAAGATTCGACATATTCTCTCCGGCATTATTGCGCCTCTTCCCATATTTTGGGACCATTTCATTATTTCATTGACATACAACATCATTTCCTTTTATATTCCTTTCTCAAGAAAAGAAAAAAGTTTTTATCACTATCGATTTCAGGCAGAATAAGAATGAAAAATGGCACTCAAAAACTTATTAGCCTTGTAGATATTGAAAATCCGGAATGTGTACTAAATGAAATCAAAACCATTCTGCTCAGCATTAATTCTAATTTTCCAACTAAAGATATCGAAAATGTTTTTCAGGATGTTCTCAGGCTTTTTCAAGGCAAATATCAGGGTTATCAGGCCTGCAATACAGAATACCATGATTTGAGACACACGCTGGAAGTATTTCTCGCAACAACAAGACTCATCCATGGGGCTCTTATAGATGGCAGGCTTATCTCCGGGAAAATGATCAACATCGGACTCATCAGTGCCTTGATGCATGATACCGGCTACAATCAGGCTATTGACGACATCAATGGTACCGGCGCAAAATATACCGAGAGCCATATACTGAGGAGCATTGAATTTTGTAATCGTTATTTTGCCGGCAGTCATTATTCCGGCGACGATCTGAATTCATTTAGCGATATACTCCGCTGTACAGGATTCACGGATAGAATCAATGAAATAATGTTCACTGACTCAGAGGTGGAAATAATAGGTAAGATCATTGGAGCGGCAGACCTTCTTGGTCAGATGGCTGACCGTCTCTATCTGGAAAAACTCCTTTTTCTGTACTATGAATTTAAAGAAGCAGGCATTGCCGGTTTCGAAAACGAATATGATCTGCTTAAAAAAACTCTTCAGTTTTATGATTATACGTTGAAGCGGCTGGAAAATGATCTTAGTAATGTGCACAGACATATGAGATCTCATTTTCAGGTCAGGTGGGGAATAGACAGTGATTTATATGACGACAGTATCAAAAATAACATAGATTACCTGAAGTATATCATCCAGCAGGAAGACTATACTTCATTATTGAAACGCGGCGGCATTGTACAAAGAATAAAGCAAGCCAGGCTCGAAGCCTCGCCATCTTTGGTTGATACCCGGAGGTCACCTCCATGAAGCACCGGCATTTTCGCCGCTGGCATGTCCTGATTCTCGCGGTTGTCGCAATGCTGCTCATCCTGGTCATAATAAAACCTGCGGACCATGGAGCTCCTTATACCTCTTATTTTTCCGGTCTGAACGATGAGTTAAAGAAAAACGGTCCGGGCAGACCATTGATTATAGTGGACTTGGACCGCCTTGACCATAACCTTACACTGCTGAAATCGCTCATCTTGCCGCCGCTGTCCTTTCGCCTGGTAGTAAAGTCGCTTCCCTCCATACAGCTGGTTCGCTATATCATGCAACAGACAGGCACCAGCCGGCTTATGCTGTTTCATGGGCCTGACTGCAACCTGGTCGCCGAACAGTTTGGGCCGGGCGTCGATATATTGCTGGGTAAACCGATGCCGGTCAATGCCGTGCGGGAATTCTACAAGGGCTTTACCGGAAAAACGGGTTTTAACCCCGCGCTGCAGATACAGTGGCTCGCGGATACGCCCGAGCGGTTGAAGCAATACCTGGCGTTGGCCGCGGAAAGGAAAATCTCGATGAGGATAAGCGTTGAGATCGACGTGGGCCTGCACCGCGGCGGGGCGGCGACAACGGCCGTTCTTGACGAGATGCTGGACATCATCGCCGCAAGCAATGGTGTGCTGGTCTTCAGCGGTTTCATGGGCTATGACGTATACACGGCCTCAGCGCCGTCCATTTTTTCTTCCAGGGAAAACGCCGTCCGTTCCGCATTCAACACCATGTTCGACAGGTACGGAGAATTTTACACGCATGCCTTGAAGAAATACCCCGCACTGTTTGCCGGTGCCCTTACCTTTAACAGCGGAGGCAGTCATACCTACCGGCTCTTCCACGGCCGGCAACCGGTTAACGACGTCGCGGTGGGATCGGCCCTGGTGATGCCGTCCGATTTTGACTCACTCTTGCTTAAAGACCATGAAGTGGCGCTCTTTGTCGCAACGCCTGTTCTGAAGAAGCTTGACGGGACTACGGTACCGTTTCTGGAAATGCTGTCCGGCCTCTGGCGCTTATGGGACCCTAACAAACAGAAGACTTATTTCATCTACGGCGGGGGGTGGCGCGCCGTATATTGCTCTCCTTCCGGCCTTGAAGGGAATGCACTCTATGGCCTGAGCACGAACCAATCCATAGTAAACAGCTCCGACAGGACCGCAATCGGAGTAGACGATTACATTTTCCTGAGGCCAACCCAGAGCGAAGGGATCATGCGTGAATTCGGGGATATCCTGGTCGTTCGGGGCGGGAAGGTTGTCGACCGCTGGCCGGCTTTTCCGGAATGACCCGAGCGGTCCGTCTTCCAGGAAGGCCGCAAAGAACACCAAGATGCCCTAAAACTATTGAACACGGCTGGAGACGTTCAGGGCCGACCCCGGCGTCACCATATCGAGTAAAACGTTGACGCTCTCGTTCACAAAGGGAGCATACTGATCACGGGCTTTCTGCTTGAGCTCGGCGGAAGTCCCTTTTTTCTTGCCGCCATTATCCTTCTCCATCTCCTTGCGTAAGTCGGCGAGCCGGATCACTCCCTTCTTGCCCGCGGCCTCTTTATTGTTCTTGATGATTTCGGCGAACTTCGCATCTTTGGCGACCCGGGCCCTGGACCTTGCCGCCAGTTCCGTAAGCAAGGACTGCCCCACAGGTTTCCAAAGTGGTACGACATTTCCCGGCACGCCGAGGAAGGGTGAGATCGCCTGGGCCGGAAGCGGGTAATCCAGTGCGGTTTCACCAATATCCTCCAGAATGAACCAGATCGGCAGCCGCACATCCGCTTCTACACCCGTCTTCTGCGTAGATTTGCCGCCGGGCAGAAAATACAGCGCCGTCGTGACCGTCATGCCGCCCATCTCCCAGGGCAGAGGTGTCAGTACCTGCACAGACCCCTTGCCGAAGGTATGGTCCTGCCCGACGATTACCGCGCGATGATAGTCCTTAAGAGCGCCCGCAACGATCTCACTGGCCGATGCGCTGAGCCGGCTTGTCAGTACAACGAGGGGGCCGGTGTAGACCCCGCGGGGATCTTCCGCAGGAAGTGTAATCACTTGGCGCTCCCCGTCTTCCATTCCCGCTGCGGCCGAACCATTGGCGAGAATCGTCACCTGGCCGCGGTTGTCCTTGGTTGCCACGATTCCACCCTCGCCAAGAAAAAGGCCGGTAAGGCGCACCGCCTCCCTGAGCAGTCCTCCTCCGTTGCGCGACAGGTCCAGCACGATCCCATCAACATGCTGCCGCCGGGCTTCTGCGAGGAGGGCTTTCACGTCTTCATAGCAGGATTTATTTTCCTTCTCGTCGCCATAGAAGGACGGAAGATCTATCACACCGAAGCGGTACAGTCTGCCGTCCACCGTCCGCGTGTCGTAGGTTATTTTGGCCTGCTGTTCCTTAATGTCGATCTTGTCGCGCAGGATCGTGGCGTCGAAGCGTTCCGTTTTTTCCTCCTGCCGCAGGATTGTCAGGGTAACCTTTGTGCCTTTCTTGCCGCGGATCATTTTGACAATTGCGTGCAGGTCCCTGTCGATCACATCAACGGGCCTTTCCCCTTCCTGAGCCACGGCGATGATCTTATCCTTCGGCTTCAGGAGACCCGAGCGCTCAGCTCCTCCTCCGGGAATTAGTTCCTCAATGACGGTAAAGCCGTTGTCGCTGCTGAGGGAGGCCCCGATCCCCTCCAGGGAAAGCTGCATATGAATCCGGAGGTCCTCAAAGTTTTCGGGGGACAGGTAGCTCGTATGCGGATCCAGAGCCAGGGCAAAGGACTCGGCGACACTCGTAAGGAGTTTTTCGGGATTGCGCTCGACCACCCGCATTGTCTGCAACTCGTAGCGGTGAATCTGCTGCTTCCTGGCTTCCGCCAAATCGATGCCGGCCAGCAGGGCGTTTTCGATCTGAAATTGCACAACCTTTCTCAGGAGCTCATGCTTTTGGTCCGTCGTTTTTACATAGGGACGCTTGCGCACGTCGATGTTCAGCTCCACCGTATCATCGAGACGGTAGTCCGGCCCCAGAATCTTTTTGACAAGGGCCTCGTTTTCCCTCGCCCGCGCTACAAGCACATCATAAACCTGCGTGAGCGAAGCACAGTCGCCCGCCTGCAAGCTGGTATAAACGTTTTGCAGAATCGGCCGCAGTTTTTCCAGATCGGACTCGTACAGCAGCGTTTTAGAGGGATCCAGACTCTTGATCATCTGGTCGACGGCGTGCATCTTGAGCTCACCGGTCATACTCTTCATTGCGTAGTGGTTGGCCAGAAACCTTTCCATCAGCAGGGGCAGGCGGCGGCAGGAAAGGTTATCGGCTACGGAGGAAACGGGCAACAGCAGGACCAGCAGCCCAATGAGCAGCAACCTCCGGAACCAGAACCGGAACACACCCTTGCTGCCGAAGGACGCTTTGCGGTTACACTGATTGTCCCCGGGAGCTTTCCCGGACATATTTTCGACTCTTCTATCTTCTGTACACATGCTTGCTTTGCTTCCCGCCGCACCGGGGCGCGACTATTAATTATTTTGGTCCGAAGGATAAATTATACTATCCTGACGATAAAAGGGCGGAGGGATTCTGTCAAGGAAAAAGGCGCTGTTCTTTCCGGAATACACAGATTGCATCTTCGGACGACTCTCCGTCATTTCTTCTATCAGGAATAAATGAACTGCACGGCAGGCAAAACTATGATATAATTGGCGGAAATAACTTCAAGTTAACCGGAGGCCGTCAATGTCAGGTAAAATAAAAAAAGTAAGTCTGATAGCGTTGGTGATATTATTTTTTATAATCACCACCGGCTTGCTGTCATTTTATGTGTTCTTCCGGTTAGCGGTTCCGGATTACCAAGGCACAATTAAAATCCCGGGGCTTAAAAGTGAAGTCGAGGTTAGAACCGATGAGCACGGGATTCCCCACATCTTTGCTAAAAATAACGCAGACCTTTTTTTTGCTCAGGGATACATAACCGCAAGGGAAAGGATGTTCCAGATGGATTTAACGCGTCTGGCGGGAAGGGGCGAACTTTCCACTCTGTTCGGCGATAAAACAATTAAAACCGATAAATATTTTAAAACTCTCGGCTTTTACAGGGCCGCTCAGGATGAATATAAAAATCTTTCTGCCGAGACAAAGCTTGCCGTCGACTCCTATACCCGGGGCGTGAATACATACCTGTCGACTGCCCGACATCTTCCACGGGAGTACATTATACTCGGAGCAAAACCTCAACCATGGGAACCGTCTGACAGCGTTGTCGGAGCGCTTCTCATGTCTTACAGGCTTAACGCCCCGCGAGGAATAAAACCTCTTTTACAGCAGATAAATGTTAACTCAGGGCCGGAAGTTTTGCAAAAACTTCTTCCCTGGGTACCTAAGTCAGCTCCAATGATTTCTGAAACAAAAGACAGTCCGGCATTCTCCATGAATTTCACTCCGGAAAAAAGCGGGCTTAAAAAAAATTCCGTTACCAGCGTCGAGGATTTTTATAGCCCAATCCCGCTCCGGATGAGGGCAAGCAACTGGATGATTTTTTCCGGATCACGCACTACGACCGGTAAACCTGTCTTCACGGGAAGTCCCGACCTGGAAGCAGCAATACCGTCTCTATTCTATTTAATACACCTGAAAAATGAAAATTATGATGTTATCGGAGGATCAATTGCCGGACTACCCGGAGTTCACGCTGCGGGGTTCAATGGCAAAATTGCCTGGAGCATAACTGTCGGCAACGGTGATAACACGGATTTCTTTACGGAAAAAATCAATCCGCAAAATCCTGATCTGTATCTCACGGAAACCGGATACAGAAAATTTATCATAATAAATGATACTCTAAAAATAAAATCCGGGGAAAAAATAATTGAAGAGAAAATTAAAGTTAAAATATCCCGGCACGGACCGGTGATCTCGGAAGTGATGGAGGGCATGCCGGAAAATTGCACTATGCTTTGGCCCGGACTTATGGGGAAAGACGGCACACTCGACGGCCTGCTGACTCTGAACAGGGCTAAAAATTTCCGGGAATTTCGCCAATCTCTCGGAATGGTCAGAGGCGCGAGCGTTCATGTCGGGTATGCAGATGTTAACGGAAACATCGGATACCAGTATATGACGACATTACCCGTCAGAAAATCGGGTGAAAATCCTGTGCCGGTTCCCGGAGAAGCAGGATCGCACGACTGGACTGGATTTGTCCCGTATGAAAAACATCCCTATGCCTATAATCCGCAAAAAGGATATCTCGCATCTTTCAACCAGATGCCGATCATGGCAAATTATTACGGGACAGCTTATTTCCTGTTTGAACGGCCCTACAGATTTGAAGCTATGGCCCAGGCCAAGGATAAATTCAGTGTTAAGGAAATAGCCGATATGCAGAACGATACGGGATCGCACACTGCCAAAAGATTCATTCCATTAATAGCAAAAGCGTGTTCCAAAGATGATTCTTTGCAGCCCTATATAAACATGCTGGGAAAATGGGACCGGTTTATCAGTATCGAAAGCCCCGAAGCGACGCTTTTCAATTCCTTTATAAATCATTTAATCCGGAATACCTTCGAAGACCAGTTAGGGGAAAAAGTGGTCAAAGAATTTAATAAGGATCTCCATGTTTCCATTCCTCTGCAATGGCTGATCCGTTATTCCAATGATCAGCGAAACTTTTTCTGGGACGATATAAGAACCGGGAAAAAGGAAACCATGGACGACATGATTCAAAAAAGCATGCAGGATGCTGTAGCCGAGCTCAGAGGAAAATACGGTGATGACTTAAAAAAGTGGGCGTGGGGACGCGTTCATAAATCAATGATTAAACATCCTCTCGGCAGCGTACTGCCTTTTCTTAACCTGGGGCCATATCCCTATGCCGGCGATGATTTTACAATACACGCCGGGTGGTGGAGTCGGGAAAATCCGTATGAAATGATCAGCGGAGCGGCAATCAGGATTGTCGTTGATATGGCCGATCTTTCCACCATGACACTTATGAGCCCTCCCGGGCAGTCCGGGCATTTCCTAAGCCCTTATTATAGCGACCTTGCCCAGACATGGTCTAAGGGAGGACAGGTAGCGGCTAATTATACATCAGCAAGGAAATTAAAGAACATTTTAAAGCTGGAGCCTGCGCAATAATTATTTATTCCGCAGGCTCCAGCTTATATTATGTCATCAATATGTTCAGTATTAACGAAAAGTGGTGCAGCACTTTTTGTTAGTTACCGATCACTTGCTTTTTGCCAATCGTTCCCGCAGTCCTTGCAGCTGATTTTTGATTTCTGCCGGCAGAACGTTTCCGAACGTTCGGAAAAATTTCTCTATATCTTTTGTTTCTTCTTCCCATTCTTTCTTGTCGACGGATAATAATTTTTCCAGTGTGGCAGAATTAATGGAAAGTCCGGTTAAATCCAGATCGCCGGATTTTGGTATGTAACCGATCGGGGTTTGTTCGGCACCTGCAATATTTGTACATCGTCCGATAATCCATTCCAGCACGCGCAAATTTTCACCAAAGCCGGGCCACATAAATTTACCATTATCATCCAGACGAAACCAATTTACGTGAAAAATCTTTGGCGGTTTTTTCATCTTATTACCCATATCCAGCCAATGTTGAAAGTACAGGCCCATGCTGTAACCGCAAAACGGCAGCATTGCCATCGGGTCGCGTCTTATTTCTCCTTGCAAGCCTGCCTGGGCCGCCGTTCGTTCCGAGGCCATAGTAGTACCCACAAACACACCGTGTTCCCAATCGAATGATTCATATACAAGCGGTACCAGTCGCGCTCGACGACCACCGAAAATAATTGCGTCTATGGGGACACCATGATGATTTTCAATACGGTTCGAAATGGAAGGACATTGTACAAGAGGTGCTGTAAAACGGCTGTTGGGATGAGCGCCCAATACCTGATTGCCATTTTCATCTATCATGCCTGGTTTCCAGAGCTTGCCTTCCCAGTTAATACCGCTTGCCGGGGCGGGACCGTCGCCGCCTTCCCACCAGACAGTCTTGTCATCTTTCAACAACACATTTGTATATATTGTGTTTCTTTGAATGGTCGCTATTGCATTGGGGTTTGTCTTTGTATTTGTTCCGGGAGCTACGCCAAAGAATCCCGTTTCCGGATTTATTGCCCAGAGCGTTCCATCCGCATCTGCTCTAAGCCAGGCAATATCATCTCCGACAGTCCATATTCTATAGCCCTTGATCTTCAGTCCCTGCGGCGGAACAAGCATGGCCAGATTTGTCTTTCCACAGGCACTGGGGAATGCGGCAGCCACATAGACTATATGACCGCCCGGGGCTTCGACTCCCATTATCAGCATATGCTCGGCAAGCCAGCCTTCTTTTTTGGCGAGCCAGCTTCCCAGCCTCAAAGAAAGACATTTTTTACCGAGAAGCACATTTCCTCCGTAACCGCTTCCTACGCTCCAGATGGTATTGTCTTCCGGGAAATGAAGGATAAGTCTTTTGTTGATATCGAGATCCGCTTTGCTGTGCAGGCATTTTGTGAAATCATTGTCGGCTCCGAGTGCGTCGAGAACCGGCTTTCCTATCCTGGTCATTATCCGCATGTTCAGGACAACATATATGCTGTCGGTCAGTTCCACGCCAATTTTGCTGAATTCAGAGCCGATCGGGCCCATGCTGAAAGGTATGACGTACATGGTTCGTCCGACCATGGAGTTCTGGAATATATCCTTCGCCTTCTCATATCCTTTTTCCGGTGACAGCCAGTTATTGGTTGGTCCTGCAGCGGACTTTTTCTTTGTACATATATATGTAAGGTGTTCGGTCCTCGCTACATCATCGGTGGAAGTCCTATGATAATAGCAACCGGGAAGTTTTTCCTGATTTAACTCGATTATTTCACCCGTGGACAAGGATTCTTGTTCCAGTTTTTTCTTTTCATCTTCCGAGCCGTCTATCCAGACTATTTGGTCAGGGTTGCACATCCCGGCCATATCCTTAACCCAGGCCTGCAATTTATGATGTTTTAGCGCTTCATGCATATTCATTTTCCTTGCTATTTGCTGCCAGGGAATTCTGTCGCGACGTCTTTCGTGAAGACTCATATATAATAAAATAAATTGTATTTCAGGACATCTGATAAGGCATTGCTTTTTTTGTGGAGGAAACATAGGATAAGCGGTATTTTATGTCAATGAAAAACTTCCCTAAGATGAGAGCCTTAGAGTTCGGGGAGTCGAGCAGGGAAGGCAATATTCAATCAACCACTCACAGCAAGCTTACGAGGTATGAAATCAACGTCATTATATCGCGAGCTCGCTCACGAGAATTTGCGCTCGTCCCGCGTGAGCGGGATAAAAGAATTGATTGCTGAAAGGAGGATAGGCCAGATGATTGAGCAAAAGTATCAAGATCAGGTCCCAATGCTGGAGGGTGTTATCAAGATTATCGAAAAAATGGGTATCCGCATTGTGGAGATGCGGGACCGCCACGTCAAGGTTCTTTTGCCCCTGGAGCCAAATATAAACCATATCGGGACCATGTATGCCGGTTCTCTCTTCACGGTCGGCGAGTACATCGGCGGGCCAATGTTTTTTGCCTCTTTTGATTCGACAAAGTTCTATCCCATTGTCAAGGCCATCAACATCCAGTACCGCCGGCCGGCGACAACGGATGTGACGGTGGAGGCGACGCTTGGTGAGGCCGAGGTTGCCGCCATCCAGAGTGAGGCTGAGGCCAAGGGCAAGGCCGACTGGAAGATGGATCTGGAAATCAAGGACAAGGCAGGGCAGACATGCTGTCTTATTCAGGGGGTTTGGCAGCTGAGGAAATGAAAGGTTTTATCCTGTCTTGATTTTGTCCCCGGTCTTGTAACGTTTTTTAAAAACCATCCGGTCTTTTTAAAAACAAAGAGGAGTTGATCGGTTTTGTGAAGGAGACAATCTTTGTTTTGCGGGCACTGTGCCTGGAACACAGCTCTTTGTTTATTCTCCATGTTTACGAATCCGGGAAAGATTGAGCAGTAAGGCAAGTGCGCCATATATGGTGTATTTAAAAACAACATGTGGTGCAAGCAAATGCTCATTGCGCAGCGCTTTAACGATTATCCATTTGAATATATAGGTTTTATAAATTTAATAAGGTCGTGGCATCTATTTTGCTGTGGCTATTACTGTTCCTTACCAGGGTTGTCCTTTGCCAAGTAGTTATTTGTCTTTAACGTTTTGAGCTCCAGTGCAGTATTATTTTTAAGTAAAACCAATCAGCAGCTGACGGATTGGTAATGATTTATTTGAGGAGGAGAAGATGAAAGACGTTTATATTATCGGGGCTTATTCAACGGAATTCAGGAAGTGTCCGGACCTTACCTTCCGGGATTTAGTTCGTGAGGCCTATCTCGGTGCTATCAACGATGCCGGAATGAAGAATGGGGACGAGATCCAGTTTGCCTATTTCGGTAACTGTGCCATGCATTTGTTCGGGCAGGTGTTCGGACAGGGATGCATTCGCGGGCAGATCTGTTTCATCCCGCTTGTACGGGAAGGGTTGTTTCCGGAACGGGTGCCGATGATCAATGTGGAAGGGGCATGCGCTACAGGTTCCATGGCCATTCACTGCGCCTGGAAAGATATTCTGAGCGGTCAGAGCGACGTTGTTCTGGCGATGGGCGTGGAAAAACTTTTTATTCCGGATGACCCGGCAAAGAGTATGAGTATTTTCGAAGGGGGCGCCGACAACTTCACTAGAGAAGAAACTGTTGATAACTACAAGGAACTGGGCAAAGTGGTTGGTCAGGAGTTTCAGACGGGTGCCAATCGCAGCTTTTTTATGGACACCTATGGTATGCAGGCCCGGTATCATATGTGGAAATAC
The DNA here is from genome assembly GCA_025361065.1 of Deltaproteobacteria bacterium. Taxonomy (GTDB): domain Bacteria; phylum Desulfobacterota; class Syntrophia; order Syntrophales; family Smithellaceae; genus MVRV01. The sequence goes on along the minus strand of JANYAY010000052.1, from coordinate 4,758 downwards.
GGCACCACGCAGCGGCAGTTGGCGATGGCAGCAGCAATTACCCATCATCACGGGGCATTGAATCCGAAAGCTCAGTTAAAAATTGAAATGACACCGGAGCAGGTACTGGAAGACCGGCTGGTATCCTACCCGCTGACCCGCGCCATGTGTTCACCCATCGGGGACGGGGCGGCTGCGGTATTAATGTGCTCCGGGGATTATTTAAAGAACCTTCCTGCGGATGTGCAGCGCAGAGCGGTGAAAATAAAAGCCAGTGTGTTCACAGGTGGAAAGTACAAAAAGTTTGATGAACCGAGTTTGTGCTATGTGGCCGCGAAAAAGGCCTATGCGATGGCCGGTCTCAATCCTGCGGATATTCACCTGGCGGAAGTTCACGACGCGACTTCGTTCGGTGTTATATATCAGGCGGAGATGATGGGCTTTTGCGACATAGGGCAGGGTGGACGATTTGTCGAGTCCGGTGCAACCACGCTCGAAGGGAAGACGCCGATCAACACCAGCGGCGGTCTGGTATCCAAGGGACATCCCGTGGGCGCCACAGGCGTATCCATGATTTATGAACTGACGGCACAGCTACGCGGTGAAGCGGGTCCGCGACAGATAAAAAATGCTGAATTTGCCATGCAGGAAAACGGAGGAGGCGTCATCGGCACCGAGGAGGCCGCCTGTTCCGTGATGATTCTGCAGAAGGACCGCTAGGTTTTCGGAAACTCTTGGGCGAAGACTCGGGCGGATAAAATATAAGGTGCAGTCCACTTCATAAAAAATCAGGGGTTGTCCCGAATTTCGGGAAACCCCTGATTTTCTTTGTGCCGGAGCGAGGGAAAGCCTTGATGCCGGAAGAACAATAATCTTTTGTTCAATGCAGTTTGCCGACAGTCACTCACAGATCGTCTTCGGAGATCTGCATGGCGGTCATGTCTTCCATTTTGATGATCCGCGCCCGTCCGAAAACCTGCGGCAGAAAATTCCGGCAATAATAACGAACCGTATCCACCTTGCCGCGAGGTGGTTGATTCCCATTTTGGTGTCTTTATATACTTCAGTCAAAGATGCCGGTGGTCATTTACCCATTTCCGCATCCGCATGGAGCATCACCTGCATAACACACATAGACTGGTTGCCATCCTCGAGCGCGATCGCATCCTCGAGGCTCAGGCCGCCGGTATTGCGATTCAAGGCCTCCTTGGTCAGCCTCAGGGCCAGCGGAGACTTGCCGGCCATATTCTGCGCCATTTTCATCGCCTCCGGCAGCAGATTCTCCCGTTCGATTATCGCCTGCACAAAACCAATCCGCAAAGCCTCCAACGATTCGAGCCGATCACCGGTAAGCAGGTACCTTGCCGCATTGCCCGCTCCGACCGAACGGGGCAGGAGCCAGGATGATCCCATATCGGCCCCGCCGGTGCCTATGTTGATATAAGAGGCGATAAACTTGGCCTCCGGTGCAGCCAGACGGACATCACAGGCCATCGCGATCGAAAACCCTGCTCCGGCCGCGGCGCCATTGATAGCACCGATAATCGGCTGGGGGCAGCGGCGCATACAGATGATGAATTCGGAAAACAACTTTTGGAATTCATAAGCGCGCTTGGGAGTAAAACCGCCTTCGGGTGTCATGATGGCAGGATCGCCGAGGTCCAGGCCGGAGTTGAATCCCTTTCCGGCGCCGGTCAGGATTATCACCCGGATATCATGGTCCAGGAACCGATTACTGAAGAAATTACGAAATTCGTTGAGCATCAAAAAGTTCATCGCGTTCAGGGACTTGGGGCGATTAAGCGTCAGGATACCGATAGGCCCCTCTTGCACAAATTGCAGTGTCTCATAGTCCATCATTTTCCTCCTTGTGTGGCCGGTGCATCCAGCTCGTACATGACCCAGGGGATAAAGCTGCCCTTAATTATTACCGGAGTTAGTATTTCTACTGATAGTAATATTTATGCCCTCAGTATTTCTTCGTCAAGCTTTTTTTGCCCTGACACTGGCTACAAGAAAAAAGCTTGACAAATTATTACCAGAGGTATATTTCCTACCTATAGTAGAAGTTCCTCCGGCAGATTTTAATCCCGCTCACGCGGGACGAGCGTTAATTCTCGTGAGCTCGCTCGCGACATAATGACGTTCATTTCATGCCTCGACAGCGAGCTCGCGAGGTGGTAGACAGGATAAATCATGGGCAAAGCTGCAGATCATCGCGAAGTTATCCAGGAGCGCAAACGCCAGGAGCGGGAGCAAAGGGTTCAAGACATCCTCGATGCTGCCAAGAGGCTTTTCTTTCTTAAGGGTTACCTGAAAATGACGATGGACGACATCGCTCTGGAAGTCCGCGTCAGTAAGCCCACCATCTATCAATACTTCCAATCGAAAGATGAACTTTTCTTTTCACTAATGATCCCCTCATCGGAGAAAACAGAAAAAGAGCTGGGCGAGATTGAGCGCAATCTCCTGACTGGTCACTATACGTCCGGGTCGACGCTGCTCCATGAAGTATTTCAGGCGCTGTACAATGTCTACCTGGCCGACCCCGATGCCTTCAGGATACTTCAGCTCTTCCAGCAATCAGGAATGGTCTGGGCGCTCAACGAAGACGTCCGCCGCGATCTCGTGGCCAAAGCACACAGTACTTTTTCATTGGGACGGCGCATCTTGAAAGAGGCCATGGAACAGGGGCTCATTCACCGGCGGGACATCTATCCGCTCAATGATGTTGTCTGGGCGCTCTTCGTGGGTATCGTCCAACTGGAGGATACCAAGAGCAAGGGAAAAGGGGATAACATTTTTCTCCAGACAACAATGGCAATGGCGGAACGCCTCCTCATTGAGGCGATGGCCACGGACGGGGCGCGATCTGCGCGTCCTCCTCTCACAAAATAAATCTTTAGCAACAATGCTATCATCATTTTATTTCTATTAACTATGAGACTGTGTCACAATAGCAGATAAAACCATCAACACTGTCATGCCGGTGAAAACCGGCATCCAGAACTTACTGAAAATACTGGATTCCCCCGTATCGAGTACGGGGCAGGCTCTTCGTCGCGCTGCGCTTGCACGGAATGACAAGAACGGGGATTACGACACAGTCTCCATGGGGAGGTGGATACCGGTAGCCACAGGTATCATTTCTGAGGACAAATGTTCTATGAGCTCGCGTTGTTGCAGATTTGACGCCGCAGGCTATGCCGCGGCGGAAATATCAGACAACGCCAAACCTTGATTAATGCGGTCTTTGGCGCGACGGCGGGTGTTTCTTCCCCGCTGACGGTGGGTGCGGCGGCATTGCTCCTGATGAACAGGGAAAAGGCCGATGAGTTGGGTCTGGTCTACCATATAAAGTACGCCGGCGGCGCCATGGTCGGATGCGATCCCACAATCATGGGTGTCGGTCCCATCTATGCCACCCGGAGGCTCTTAAAACGGGCCGGGTTGTCGGTGCAGGATATTGGTGTCTGGGAAATTAACGAAGCCTTTGGATGTCAGTCGCTGGCCTGTCTTAGCGAACTGGGCATTGCCGAAAACGCGCCTTTTGATAATGTGAACGTTTGGGGCGGCGCCTTGGCTCTCGGCCATCCTTTGGGAGAATCAGGTTGCCGGATCATTGTCACACTCAATAATATCATGAAGACAGATTTCCGGGATGTAAAATACGGCGTCGCCACACTCTGCGGCGGTTTAGGAAACGGTAACGCTTCTTTGTGGCAGAGAGTGGAAAAATAAAGTTGGTGTCTTCTGCCAGCACAAGCCGATGGCGCTCAAATGCTGGATTGCGCCGTACCGGAAATAAAATCAACAATGCTCCGGGCGAATTCTTCACCGCGATTCTCCTGAAGAAAGTGTCCCGCGCCGGTGATGGTTGTATGGGGCTGATTCTTCGTCCCCGGAATTCGCTCCTGGAAAATGCGCTCCCCGCCGCGGGTGATTGGATCGCCGTCACTAAACATCGTGACAAACGGTTTTTGGAACTGTGCAAGAACAGCCCAGGCCTCGCGATTGGCCTCGGCCGCGGTGTCATCGGGCGTTACGGGTACAAGTGACGGAAATATGCGGGCGCCTTCTTTGTAAGTATTATCCGGGAAGGGGGCATTGTAGGCAGCTATAATCTCCGGGGGCAGGGGCATTTTCGGGTAGGCCATTGCGATAATTTCTCCCACAGCAAATTCCGGCGTTTCCTGCGAAAATTTGCGCCAGGCGAGGAATGCATCGCTTATGGCACCATCGCCCGTGGGCAGTCCCGTATTGGCAACCACCACCCGGGAGAAGCGGTCAGGATTCTGAGACACCAGACGCAAACCGATCAAGCCGCCCCAATCCTGGCACACCAGGGTGATGCGCTGTAAATCAACTCTTTCCAGCCATGCCTGCATCCAGTCAACATGTCGCTTATAGGAATAATCATTACTTTCCGCCGGCTTGTCCGATCTGCCGAAGCCTACCAGGTCCGGGGCCAGGGCCCGGTGCCCGGCGCCCACGATGATCGGGATCATCTTGCGGTAAAGATATGACCATGATGGTTCCCCGTGCATCATTAATACAGGATCAGCTGTGGACGGGCCTTCATCAATATAATGAATCCTCAACGAAACATCATCATCCGGGATACTTACATAGTTGGGTTTAAACGGATAACCGGGGAGATTTTCAAACCGTTCATCGGGCGTTCTTAATATTTTCATACGTCAGCCTCCTCAGATAGTTGGTCGTAATGTCAAAATTTCTTTAATATTTTCATTGAAACATCTATATTATTAAGCTGTT
>JANYAY010000041.1 GCA_025361065.1 Deltaproteobacteria bacterium | reverse complement strand
AAAAACAGATAAACGGAATTAAATACAAAAATATTTACCGGAAAAAATAGACCGAACATAAAAAATTAACGATTTGAAAAAATCCGAGCTTGTTGGAAGATTATTACTGTGCAAAAATGCGTTTTTCTACAGGCTCGTTGGCTTCAGGGAGTAGATTATGAAAAAAGCAAATCCAATACTCAAAGCGTCTGTTCTTGAGGTTGTTAACACCCAGCTAAAATCAGGTGATCCGCCAGAGACAAGGCAAACTTTCAATCGTTTAATTGGAGAGGGTATATCGGAAGAAGACGCGAAGATCTATATTGGACAGGCTGTCGCCATAGAGATCTTCAATGTTATGAAACATGGTGAGACTTTTAATCTTGTGAGGTATCGCAATAATTTGTCGCGTCTCCCGGATGAAATAGTAGATTAAAAGCCAAGAACATACAGCCGAGCGCTATACATAGGCCGCTCAGGTGGAGTTTTTCGTTAACTTACAACTTATTATTGGAGAATAACAGTATGGATATGGAAAAGAAAAGGGATCTCATGAAATATTACAAGGAACAATCAGATGAAGTAATTAAGGAGTTTCTTCGATTAGGGCGCGATAGCTTTGAAGAAGAAGCTTACGACCTTATTCTAGTGGAAGCAAAGCACAGAAGGCTTAAAGAAGAGCCCCCGGATATCGCTGCATTAGAATCACAAAAGAGCGAAAATAATGAAGGGATAGCAGAAAAGATTCCGCTGCTCGGTAATCCTCTCCCTTTAATTATAATAGATAATACAGAAGATGCCCAGCCATTTTTCAAAGCTCTCATTGAAGCTGGCATACCATACAATATTCAAATCATGGTCGAGGAAAAGGATTATGAACAAGCTGAGCATATAACCAGCAAGCTCCAATTAAATAATGACAATTAACGCGAGGATATAGTTACAGATTCAACTTGATAAATTAAGACAAAATCAACAGCTAACAAAATCAATGCCGCCGCTCGCTATGCTCCTGGTGATTTTTTCGTTGGGCCTTGTAACATAAGCAGATGTAATTTGCATATTAATACGCAGGAGGGAAAAATGACAGATCAAAGCCTACGAGATAAACGAGTGCTAATCACCCAGGCGGATGCGTTTATGGGTCCGACGCTTTGTGAGGTGTTTGCTGAGCATGGAGCTAATGTAATTGGCAGCACAGAACCTCTGACAAGCCTTGACGCACCTGCCCGCATCATAGCTGCTGCAGGCCATATCGACGTTCTCGTAGCCAACCTGGCTGTTCCGGCGCCCGCTACCCCCGTCACAGAAGTGTCAGTTGAAGAATGGCGGGATACCTTTGCCGCTCTCGTGGATCCGCTTCCCCGGTTGTTTCAGGCTGTGTTGCCTGCTATGATAGAACGTCGTGCAGGAAAAATTCTCGTTATGGGCAGCGCGTCTGCCTTGCGCGGAATGAAGCGCGCATCGACATACAGCGCCGCGCGTGGTGCTCAGCTTGCCTATGTTCAGGCAGTCGGCGTCGAAGTTGCGGGCCATAATATTCAAGTGAACGCAATCGCGCAAAACTTTGTCGACAATCCGACGTACTTCCCCGCGGAAGTGCAGGAGAACCCTCGATTTCAGGAACGCTTGAAACGAGAGGTCCCTCTGGGGCGTCTCGTGGGAGCGAGAGAGGACGCAGAATTTGCTGCATATCTATGCAGTGAACCGGCAAGCTGTTTTGTCGGGCAGGTGTTCCCTGTCTGCGGTGGCTGGGTGTCCAGATAATAGAGAGACACAACAAAAGCAATCCAGCCGAGCGCTATGCTCCGGCTGATATTATCGTTGGCACCATCAAAACCTGGGTGAGCATAGGCCCGAAAAGCGGGGGTGCGGCCCATCCATGAAGGAATCGATCGTTGGTTTGGGGGAATCGTCATGACTGCGGATCCGAGAACTGGTCACGTTAGCCCGAATATCCTCGCCAGGTATCTGGCTCGTGAGACGGTGGGGACGATTGTGGCCGGAGTGGCCCTGTTCTGGGCTGCAGGCACTCTCTGGTGGCCGATGGGTTGGGTCGTGTTCGGTATCTACGCCGCGTGGGTCGCGGGGATGGCAACCGTTCTTGTGACATTGCAGCCGGCGCTGATTGCGGAGCGTCTCGGTCCCAAACGGGGCTCCAAGAGCTGGGACCTTGTCTTGCTGGCCATCCTCGGCGTTGCGAATTTGGCGAGGCTCATCGTGGGCGGTCTCGACTTCCGCAACGGGTGGACATCGCCGGCCTTCCCGCTTTCCGTCATGATCCTGGCTGCAGCGTTTGCGGCGATCGGCTACGCCGTTATGGTCTGGGCGACTGCCTCGAACGCGTTCTTCTCCCAGCAGGTGCGCGTTCAAGAGGAGCGAGGCCAGACCGTGGCGACCGGTGGTCCGTACCGGTTCGTCCGCCATCCCGGCTACGCCGGCGCGCTCGTGTTCGAGGCGCTCACGCCGATTGCACTTGGCTCGTGGTTGGCGTTCATCCCGAGTCTCGTTGGAGCGGTCACGCTGATTGTGCGGGCCGCACTCGAAGACAAGACGCTCCAGACTGAATTGCCCGGCTACCGCGAGTATGTCGTCAGGACCCGATACAGGCTGGTGCCAGGAATCTGGTAGAAGGTCGCCGGCCTGGGCACGCTTTGCTGAGGTGCCAACAAGCGCAGCGAGCAGAACGCCACACGTTAGACTAGCCTGAGAGCGCATAGGCGTCTGCTCATGCGCAAGACGTTAGGATGTGCCGGATGGGGGAACTTTGAAATGGACAATATACAACGAATGGGCTTTCTATCCTCGGTAGGACTTGTTCTGGTTGGCGTGGCCTACGCAGTGGTGGTAGGGTTCGGGATTGCGCGAGCAGGTCTCGACAAACCGATCGTTGACCCGACTCTGGCTGTGATGGAGGCCATTACCTTGCTTTCCGCGCCGCTTGTTGTCATTTTGATGGCCGCAGTGTGCGGCATTGCGAGCCCTGAGCGTAAGGTGTTTGGCATAATCGCTCTAGCGTTTGGCGCAATTATGGCGGGCTTGACAAGCGGCGTGCATTTCGTGGCGCTGACCGCAGGGCGCCAGTCGGACTTCACTACGTTAGAATGGCCCTCCACCCTGTACGCGGTGGAGCTCCTTGCCTGGGATGTCTTCCTCGGACTGGCCTTTATCTTTGCGGCTCCTGTGTTCGCCGGATCCGGGCTTCGCGCCCGTGCGCGCTGGTCGCTCGTCACCACGGGCGTCCTGTGCTTGCTTGGTGCTATTGGACCGATTGCGGGGAATATGGCCGTTCAGCGAATCGGAATCCTTGGCTATGGGATTTCCCTGCCGCTTTCGTGTGTCTTCGTTGCTCTAACGTTTCGCCAAGGTGAACCGCGCCTTCAAGCGGAGCAGCCGCTCTGAAAGGCGGACAGGTTTCGGATTACAGACGGGCGCATCCTATCAAGCGCAATCCAGCCGATCGCTGCGCTCCGGCTGATTTTTTCATTGGATTTACACTGCACATAACAATTCCATTTTTTAAAATTATCGATTTTACAGGAGGTAGAGCGCTATGGGTTTTTTTTATGAAGCAACGAGCTTCAATGGTTGGGCTATCTGGCTTTGTGTTCTCTTTGCTTTGATGGCCTTCAATGAACTTGGCCGTACCACAAAATGGGGCGGTTTTGTACTCTTTCTGATTCTTCCTATAGCATTAACTATTTTTGTCTGGCCAACAACTGCAGCCCCGGGCAATGAATATGGTACGGGTACCTGGTTTAACTGGGTAAAAACCTACTCTGCCCTTGCCGGTTGTCTTGGTTTTATGGCGATCCGCTATATTCCGGAACTTGCTAAAAAGAAGTGGGCTTTGTGCTTTCCTGCCTTCATCCTGGCAATTAATATCTTTGAAGCATGTATTCGTGATTTCCAATGCTTTTCATATGGTGCTTGGAGCGGAGCGTATATAGACAATCTCTGGGTGATGTCAGGTCCATGGAATATCATGAATGGTATAGCAGGTCTGCTCAACATCATCACCATCTGCGGCTGGCTGGGTATTTTTATTTCTAAAGACAAGACAAAGGATATGATCTGGCCTGATATGATCTGGCCCTGGATCATCGCTTATGATTTGTGGAACTTCGCCTATACCTACAACTGTATAGCCGATCATTCGTTTTACTGTGGTCTGGCATTGTTGATTTCCTGCACCATACCTGCTTTTTTTATCAAAAAAGGAGCGTGGCTGCAGCATCGCGCGCAGACCCTTGCTCTGTGGATTATGTTCGTCATGACGATCCCTTCGTTTGCCGATCGCATCGCTCCTGTCCCCACCACTCATAATCCCAAAGCGTTCTTTACCGTTAGCCTCCTGGCCTTGATCGCCAATGTCGCACTGGCGGCTTATCAGTTTAATAAGATCCGTAAAAACAAGCTCAATCCGTTTAAAGATGAAATATTTGCAGATTCAAAAGCTTATAAACAAGTCATTGCAGAAAACAGATAATTGAGCGATTATTCGAGAAGAAAGTAAAGAAGATGTCTAAAGCCGAAAAGGAAGCTTTAGATCGCGAAGTAAGAAATATTGCTGAAAACCCGAATATTGGTGATGAAAAAAAGGGAGATTTGAAAAGTGTTTTCGTTCATAAATTCAAACTCCAGACAAATTTATACCTGCTGGCATATAGGAAAACACGAGTAGACATAGAACTGATTATGATTGGATCACAGGAGAATTACTATCGTGATTCGAAGAGTCACATAAAAAGTACATAAATCGATTAACAAGCCGCTAGAGCCGATCCCCTCCCGCGGGGCTGCTCCTGCTCAGCTTTTCGTTATGGCAAAAAGAATGTTGAAGAGGCAGGCATATGGATAAAGGTGATAAAACCGCACTGATCACCGGAGCCACGTCTGGAATCGGAAAGGCCATTGCACTGGAGCTGACCCAACGGAAACTGGATGTGTTTATTGTAGCCAGAGATGAGGATAGGGCCAGGAAAACTATAAAGGAAATAGAGAAAAGTACTGGAAACCGTCCTGCGTATTTTATCGGCGATCTGGAGTGTCAAAGGACAATTCCAGCGTTGGCTCAGAGAATAAAGGAAAAACTGCAACGGCTGGATATTTTAATCTTAAATGCCGGCGCAGTTTTCACGAACAGAGCAACAACTGACGAAGGTATTGAAAGGTCAATGGCGTTGAATCATTTTGCTCCGATTCATTTGACCAGTGAACTGTTGCCATTACTTAAAGAAAGCAGACCCTGTCGGGTAATCAATGTTTCCGCGGGCGCTCATTTGCTCAGTCCCGTAGATCCGGAAGATTTTAATTTTGAAAGAAATTTTGGCGGTGTAAAAGCTTACGCTCGCTCCAAGATGGCAGCTATAATGGGATTTTATGAGTTCGCCAGTCAATATCCCGAAAATGATATACAGTTTTTATCTTTACATCCGGGCGTGATAGGGACGTCTTTTTCTGAAAACAATGGAAAGCTATACAGCTTCTTTATGTCAATTTTTCGTCAGATATTGCGTTCCCCTGCGAGTGGCGCCGCCCCGGTAGTGTATCTTGCCTTATCTCCCGAACTGGCGGGTAAATCCGGCCTTTATTTTAATCGCTTTAAGCAAACAAAGTCGCACGCTCTTACTTATACTAAAGCAGTCAGGCAGAAAGTATGGGATATAACTTGGCAGAAAATAAAAGAGATAACTGAAAAGAATCATAAAAAATGAAAAATCCTTAACATGGCAATACCGCCGCTCGCTATGCTCCGGCTGATTTTTCGTTTGCCGTTAACATAAATAAAAAGGAGTTTAAAATGATCATAAGGAATGAAACAAGTTCGGATATTGAAGCAATAGCGAAAGTAACCATTGCCGCCTTCAAGAATCTTGCAATTAGTAATCATACGGAACAATTTATAATAAATGCATTACGCGAGGCCAATGCGCTGACTATTTCGCTGGTTGCGGAGATAGATGGACAGGTGGCAGGCCATATTGCTTTTTCGCCGGTCACAATATCCGACGGTGCAACAGGCTGGTACGGCCTCGGCCCGGTTTCCGTATTGCCGGAGTATCAAAAAAAAGGAATCGGGAAATCCCTTATCGGTGAAGGGTTGTCTTTACTGAAAAAGTCGGGCGGCCAGGGTTGCGTTCTTGTGGGTCATCCGGACTACTATAAGCGGTTAGGTTTCCGGAATATCCCGGAACTGGTTTGCGAAGGAGTGCCTCAAGAAGTTTTCTTTGCTTTACCGTTTACCGAAAAGGTTCCAGAAGGCACTGTTTTGTTTCATGAAGGTTTCCTGGCAAAGGGCTAACCAGCCGCTGGAGTCGATCGCAGCCTCTTGAGCTGCTCCGGCAAAAGCTAATCGTTCGGTGACAAGATATGATGAAATTGATTGATCTAGGTTTTGATCCCTGGTTTGAAGCACATGTCGATGACTTGCGCCAAGAGGATCAAAGCATTGCTCGTGTGTCAGCAGTTGACCGCGGCTCATACCTCATCAGAAATCAAATCAAGGAAGTCCCGGCTGAACTCGCCGGGAGGTTCTATTTCCAGGTAGAATCTTCGATTGACCTGCCGTGTGTCGGCGATTGGGTGACAGTGCAATATCACAACAACGGCTCTGCAGCAATTATTCATCAGGTGTTTCCGAGAAAGACCTTTCTACGCCGCAAATCCGCCGGTGAAAAGGTGGATTTCCAGATGATTGCAGCCAACATTGATATTGCTTTCATTGTTCAGTCATGTCACTTTGACTTTAATCTACCTAGAATGAATCGGTATTTAGTAATGGCAGCCGATGGTCATGTTGAGCCTATCGTCATTCTTGCCAAGACGGACTTGATCTCCCACGCTGAGCTGCAGCAGAAGATTGCTGCTATTAGAGAGGCTGGTATCACGACCAGGGTTATTGCACTTAGCAACATCACTGGTTCCGGATTTGACGAATTCCAGCAGGTATTAATGCCGGGGCAAACATATTGCCTGCTTGGGTCATCCGGAGTCGGCAAAAGTACACTGATCAACCGCCTGATCGGACGGGATGTTCTTGGTACAAAAGCTGTCAGCGAAACAGGAGAAGGTACACACACAACATCGCGTCGGCAACTCATTGTTCTTGATAAGGGCATGATGTTCATCGATACCCCTGGAATGAGAGAATTGGGCCTTCTGGGCGCAAGTGACGGGGTAAACAAAGGGTTTGAAGATATTATTGAGCTTTCTCTGGTTTGTCGCTATGCAGATTGCAGCCATACTCAGGAATCAGACTGCGCAGTTCTTACGGCAATTACAAACGGCGAGTTGAGTGAAGAGCGCTATGCCAGTTATTTGAAACTCAGGAAAGAGTCAGAGCACTATGAGATGTCATACTTGGATAAACGTAAAAAGGACAGGGCATTCGGACGCTTCATGAAGACGGCAAAGAAGAATATGAAAAAATGAATGGCGTGCACCGAACGATCGGCTCTTGCGGACACGCTGACTCATGCCGTTATATGAATTATCAATAAAGAGAAATACATGAATTGTATAATAAGGGAACTACCCAAAAAAGAAATTATTAAACTTAAACAGTTGTGGGAAAAACTAAATCAGGTGCATTTGCAGGATTCAATTTACTTTAAGGAACATTATAAAGAATTCACTTTTGAAAAACGGTTTGCAGACTTTGAAAAAATAGATGATAAAAATATTAAGATTAAAATAATAAAAGATTCTGAAATAATTGTCGGCTACTGCATAGCAACAAAAAAGGAAACAGCCGGAGAGATAGATTCAATATACATAGATGAGGAATATAGAAAAGAAGGATACGGCAAAAAGTTAATTGATGAGAGCATTCATTGGTTAAAAAAAAAGTGCCAGAAAATAATGGTTGCTGTCGCTAATGGACAGGAAAATGTTTTTGATTTTTATAAGCAATGCGGCTTTTATCCGCGGCTGACTTATTTACAATTAAAAGAATAGAAGAACAATATCAAAGGCAATACAGCCGATCGCCAGGTTCCGGCTTAGCTTTTCGGTGGCTCTACTCATATCAACATAGCCACTCCTGCAAGAACGACAAACACCGTTGTTGGGCTGGCGTAATTGGCAGTCGTGCTGACCGTCTGTTCCCGCAAGATGGGTCAGACGGGGGAATTATACGGGCGCAGACTCTGCTGTTAATTCTACTGGAGGCTTGATAAAATGGTTAAGCTTGCCACGTATTTTGGGGCTTTTGGAAGCGCGCTGGGACTTCTGGCAGGTCTGATT
>JANYAY010000033.1 GCA_025361065.1 Deltaproteobacteria bacterium | reverse complement strand
TTTTATGGCCTAAGTTTGCCTGAAATCTTCCGACAAACATTATCGCTATGTCAAATGGCTCTTGCTTTTACTCCCGAACCAAATCCTATCTCTCTTTTCATTTATCCGTGCTAGTTTTCATAAAACTTTTGACACTACCCGGAGGTGTCACGGGGTGACGGAGGTGGACTAAGGAGTGCCAAGGTGTAAATTATTAATATTACATCCACTTCAAAAACATCCACCCCCTTGCCCCCGCCAGCGGGGGACATTACGAATAGACTGCAATCAGCATCTGTCAATTGCGACACAGTCTCATACGCCGGGTAGGCTGCCGGATTATATTCCGGCGTAGCGCGGCGAAGAGCCTGCCCCGTACTCGATACGGGGGAATCCAGTATTATCAGTGAGTTCTGGATGCCGATTTTCATCGGCATGACACTATTGATAGCACTTTTGCTATTGCGACACAGTCTCTTTCGTCGGGATGACGTCTGGATGCCGTTTTCACCGGCATGACGGTGCTGATAGTTTTATCTGCTGTTGTGACACAGTCTCGAAAGCCGGAATCCAGAATGAATTTGACTGGATGCCGGATCGCGTCCGGCATGACGATTGTGGTTTTTACTTGCCCGTGTAATAATCAAATGAAAATAGTATACATTTAATAACTGCAAAGCGGAGGAAGAAAATGGCTGTAAAAACTTTTGGTATTATCGGCGCAGGTCAGATGGGCAACGGCATTGCCCAGGTGGCGGCTCATTTTGGCGGACTAAATGTCATCATAAACGACATCGCCGATCAATTTGTGGCAAAAGGTCTGGAGACAATTTCCAAAAATCTGGACAGGCTGGTGATTAAAGATAAACTGACCACTGGTGAGAAAACGGAGATACAAAGTCGCATTAAGAAAAGCACGAATCTCGAAGACATGAAGGATGCTGATTTCGTGGTGGAAGCCGCCGTCGAGAGGGAAGACCTGAAATTGAATATATTCCGCAAGCTCGATGAGGTCTGTAAACCCGGTGTGATTCTGGCCACCAATACATCTTCCATCCCGATCACCAGGATCGCCTCGGCAACAAAACGTCCGGAATTGGTTATCGGGATGCACTTTATGAATCCCGTACCGGTAATGAAACTCGTCGAGATTATCCGGGGGCTGGCTACTTCCCAGGAAACCTATAATACGACCGAGATTTTGAGTAAGCAGTTCGGCAAGGTTCCGGTGGAATGCAATGATTTTCCCGGTTTTATCTCCAATAGAATTCTCATGCCCATGATTAATGAGGCGGTTTACGCCCTCTTTGAAGGAGTCGGCACACCGCAAGCCATCGATGATATTATGGTACTGGGCATGAACCATCCGATGGGGCCGCTCGCGCTGGCTGACCTGATTGGTCTGGATACATGCTATGCCATTATGGATGTGATTCATAAGGGATTCGGTGATTCCAAATATCGACCATGTCCGCTTTTGAAAAAATATGTTGATGCCGGTTATCTGGGACGGAAAACCGGGCGGGGATTTTACGAATATAGTAAATAACCGCTTATGCCAATTCTAAAATCAATGTGCAATTAATAGCCGGGATTGGTTTCTAACATTAACACCCACCCAGATAAGCATGAATGACCTTTTCGTTATGCAGCAGATTGGCGGAGGTGTCTTCCAGCACGATGCGTCCCGTTTCCAGCACGTATCCCCGCTGGCTGATTTCGAGGGCCATTTGCGCGTTTTGCTCCACCAGCAGAATGCTCGTGCCCTGTTTATTTATCTCTGCAATAATTTGAAAGATCTCCCGAACCAGGATGGGAGAAAGACCCATTGATGGTTCATCCATCAATAACAGCCGGGGATTGGCCATTAGTGCCCTCCCCAGTGCCAGCATTTGCTGCTCACCGCCGGAAAGATTTCCTGCCGGAAGTTCCGCCTTGGTCCGAAGTACCGGGAAACGGGCAAAGATGGCATCCATGTCCTCTTTCATCCGGTGACTTTTTCCGGTAAAGGCTCCCATTTCGAGATTTTCCCTTACCTTTAAAGTGGTAAGAATAGCCCGCCCTTCCGGAACCTGGATGATGCCGCCCCGGACAATCGACTGAGGGGAATTCCCTGTTATATCCTGCCCATCATATGCAATTTTCCCGCTGGTTATTTTCAGCAAACCGGAAATAGCATTCAAGGCCGTGCTTTTTCCCGCACCGTTGGCGCCGATGAGAGCCACGATCTCCCCTTCCCCGACCTCGAGTGATATACCTTGCAGCGCCTGGATGTGATCATAATTTACGTAAACGTCTTGGAGTCCCAGGATCATCATTTAGCAGGCATCCTTTCCCAAATAAGCCTCAATTACCAGAGAATTGCACTTGACTTCCTCCGGCGTGCCGAGGGCGATTAATTCCCCGAAATTCAGCACCGCTACCCGCCGGCACACACCCATCACAAATTTCATGTCATGTTCAATCAGACAGATAGTATAGCCCCGTTCGTTGATCTGGACGATCTCTCCCATTAATTCTTCGGTCTCCGCCGGATTCATTCCGGCCGCCGGTTCATCCACCAGAAGCAGCTTGGGAGAGGTGGCGAGCGCTCGCGCGAGCTCCAGTTTCCTTTGTTCACCGTAGGAAAGGCTTTCCGCCTGACGGTTCGCTTTGCCGGACAGGTGAAAAAGATTCAGTATATCCATAGCTTTTTCGCGCATGACCTTCTCTTCCCTCCGTTGTATCGGAAGATTCAGCAGCATGGCCACGGGAGAATAGGTATACAGGCGATGCATGCCGGCCAGTACGTTCTCCAAAAGAGATAGTTCTTTAAAGATTCGAATATTCTGAAATGTTCGTCCCATTCCCCGGGCGGCGATTGACGGGGGCGAAAAATGGGTTATATCGGCTCCGTTAAAGATAACCCTTCCTGCCGTGGGACGGGAAAGTCCGCTGATAATGTTGAACAGGGTGGTTTTGCCCGCACCATTCGGACCGATCAATCCGAAAATCAGCCCTTCGTCAACTTGCAGGGATAGTGAGTCCAGCACCCGCAGTCCGCCAAAATCCTTGACTATATTTTCCAGTTGCAACATTTTGTCTTCCTGTTAGGGGCCGTTAAGAAATAAATGTTACATTTCAAGCCGTTTCGTTACGGCCCCTTATGCCGGTTATGATATTACGGTGGTACAATATATTGTTGAACAACGGCTCAATCTTTCTTCTTCTTCACCGTTATGATCCCGTTGGGCAGATAAATAACAACAAGCACCAGAATCAGGCCGTTGAGCGCCAGTCGGTATGGTCCTATAAATCTGAGCATTTCCGGCAGAATGGTCAGGATCGTGCTGCCGACCAACGGCCCCCAGAATGTTCCGGTACCGCCGAGAATGGCAAAGGTCAGTATATCTACGGCAAAGTCGAATCCATATTCGCGGGGCGAAAGAAAAAATGTGAAATGAGCATTCAGGCCCCCGGCCACGCCGGCGATAAAAGCCCCGATAGCAAAGGCCCATACCTTGAACCATGTCGTCTTGATACCCATTACCGCTGCGGCCACTTCATCTTCTCTGATGGCCTCCAGTGCCCGGCCAAACCGGGAGTTTTTGAGTTTCAGGAAAAAATAAATCAATACCCCCATTACCAGAAACAGATGCCAGAGCTCCGTTTTGGAAGGCACGCCGTTCAAGCCTACCGAACCGCCGGTGATGGTCATATTTAAAAAAATAACCCGGACTACCTCACCGAAACCGAGCGTGGCCATAGCCAGATAAACGCCGGATAGCCGCAAAGTAGGCGCCCCGATAATCAGGGCGACCAGGGCCGGCAGCAGGCCGCCCGCCAGCAGGGCGATTCCGAACGGGACATTTAACTTCATGGTGAAGAGGGCGGCGGTATAGGCGCCGATGCCCATAAAGGCGGCATTGCCCAGCGACAGCTGTCCGCACGCGAGTGTAATGTATATGGAAAGCGCCAGCATGCCGTGCACCATGATGGTATAAAAAAGTGTATTATAGGTTTGCCAGAAGGAAGTTAAAAATTCGATCATGTCGTCTTCATCCTTTCCGCTCGATATGGCTGCCGAATATGCCGGACGGCCGGACAAGCAGGATGATAAACAGCAGACCGAAGGAAATGGCATCGCGAAAATCAGAAGACAGGTAGGCCACGCTCATTATCTCGGCAAAACCTAAGATCAATCCACCCAGCACTGCGCCGCGGATATCTCCCATGCCGCCCAGAATGATCACGGCTATTCCCCGATGCATAATCGGACCACCCATAAAAGCATGAATGGCATTGAAATTAATGCCGGTAAGTACGCCGGCTGCTCCACCCAAAGCCGAAGCCGCAAAAGCAGTGAGCAGAAAAACCCGTTCTACCGGAATGCCGAGCAGAGCTGCCGTACGGGGACTTTCCGCAACTGAGCGCACGGCCTTGCCCCACTTTGTTCTGTTCAAGAGAAAGATAATGATCATCATCAGGGAAAGGGCGACACCAACAATAATTATCTGTAACAAAGTCAGCTGTATTGCCCAAAAGTTGAAGGACGTGCCCGGCATGAAATCGAAGGGAAAGCGATAAACCTCAGCACCGAAGATACCCTGGGAAATACTGATGATAATTGTGGCACAGCCAATGGTGGCGATCATGGGCGCCAGATGATGGAATTTTCTTTTTCGAAGAGGCCGAATGGCCAGCAGATCTATCAGACAGCCCAGGATGCCCGAGGCCATCATCCCGGCCAGGATTGCGGTGACGGGGCTGACATTAAATTTTGTAACGACCATAAGACCGGCAAATGCGCCGATCATAAAAACGGCGCCGTGGGCCAGGGTTACAATTTCCAGAACACCGAAGATCAGAGTAAACCCGATAGCGAAGAGGGCGTATACCGAACCCAGGGCCAGGGCATTGGCAAATTGTTGTAAAAACACCTCTCCCCCCCAGCAAATAAGGATAGTAGTAAACATTGAAGGTTCCCCGCTTATTGCAATGGGGAACCTTCAATAAAACTGTGATCAAATTAAATTATTCGGAAAAAATGGCAAACTTGCCATTCTTAATGGTCAAGACGCGTCCCTTCTGTTCCGCATCGCGGCTGGCATTAAAAGAGAAAGGACCGCCGACGCCTTTGAAATTTTTAACCTTGGCCAGAGAATCGCGAAGGGCTGTTCTGTCCTTTTCCAGATTGCCGGACAGTTTGACGGCCTTGATTCCTTCCGCCATGATGTAAAGGGCATCGTAAGACTGGGCAGCGAACTGATCCGGAGCCATGCCGTGTTTTTTGGTGTAAGATTTGACAAAGGCCTGGTTTTTCGGGCTGGGATCATCCAGAAACCATGGACTGCCGCTGATGGAGCCTTCCGCAGCCGGACCGCCGATTTCGATAAGTTTTGCCGAGTTAAAACCGTTGCCACCGATAAATCTGATTTTGGTGGGTATTCCCAGTTTTCTGGCCTGCAGGATGATGTTCGATGCCTCTTCGACGAGGGCGGCACAGAAAATAGCATCCGGGTTAAAGCTTTTAATCTTGGTCAACTGAGCGGAAAAATCAATGTCTCCCTTGGCAAAAGTCTCTGTGTCCAGCAATGTCAGCTTCTCGGCATTGATGGAGCGCAGAAAGATTTCATAAGTGGACTTGGTCATGGAATCGTCGTTGCCGTAGATAATGGCAACTTTCTTTAAGCCCAGTTTTTTAGTCGCCACCCTGGTGACGATGGGCAGGATGTCGGCTTCCGCCACGGAATTACGGAAAACATAAGGGCCGATGGCAGTGATACCTTCCGCCGTGTTGGAGGTGCCAAAGACAACTGTTTTCTGAGCATTGGCAAATGGATCAGAGGCAAAAGCTGAATTGGAGAGGGTCGGGCCGAAGATAGCGAGCACCTTATCCTGGAAAATAAATTTTTTGAAGACGTTGATTGCTTCTTCTTTCTTGGCCTGTTCATCTTCTATAACGAGAGTAATTTTGTTCCCTTTGATGCCGCCGGCGGCATTTATCTCTTCGGCAGCAAGCACGAACCCATTTTTAATGGGCACACCATACTTGGCGACAGGTCCCGTCAATGCTTCGGCGACGCCGATCTTGATTTCCGCGGCCTGGGCTGTGAAGGCCAAAGATACCACGAATGCAACAAAAACAGCAATTCTTATGAATAACTTCATGCTTCCCCTCCCTCAAGTAAGATAACATATTTGAATTACTGATAACATAAACTGGACAGTTATGCATTAATTTTTTGCGCTTATAGCCGAAGACCTTTTTTCATCAGCGGCTGTTTCCTTCCGTCCTTCGTCAGTTGGCATTTTCGGCGATGAATCTCTGAAATTCCGGATGCTCTTGAAGCAGTTTTCCGCCCACATCAATCAGATTGTCCACCTGCTCTTTGGACAATTTAAAGGATGTCGGAAGATTATTAAAGTAATCCCGCAACGAAGGATCGGTAAGGTTGTCAAAAGACAAATCGACGACATAAAGCTGCAGGTTCCCTCCCGCCAGGGGCGGAATTTTATAGCTGTCCGGGGCATGTAGGTCCAGCAATTGCTGACAGCCCGCTATGCTTTGCTGTGCCTTGATCCGCTCTTTTAACAAATCGGTAAATCCTTCCACCGATTCAAATGTGTAATTGTCCATGGAAATGGTGGCAGTTTTATACGCCGTGGTGGCAAGCCCGGGAGGCGCTTCATTTTTATCAAATGTTTCTTTCTTCTGAGCCTTGGCATTAACAACAATCACGAGTAGACTTTTAATTTTACCGTTATTGATTCTAACGCGAATATCCTCCCGGACATAGAGATCGTAAATTGCCCGCAGGCCTAAATTATCCGCCAGACCGCCATCCATGAGGTGGACATAAGGATGCTCCTTTTCATCCGCATAGATGTCATTATTCCTGGCCGTATAGTAACGGCGTTTATTATTTTGGTAATCCTCGAGAGCCATTTCATCCTGCGGGGTGATTTTCTTTCCCGCGAAATCAGGGTAATTCACCAGACTAATTGGCGAGAGCAGGAAGGGAAAGGCGGAAGAAGCGGCGACGGCGCGGGCAACCGGATAGGAGCGGATATCGGAGCCCAGGTAGCTAAACTGGCGGCCGGTAAATTCGAAGCGGGCGCCCGAGTAAAGATTGGTGGCGTTTACGATCAGGAATGGTTTTTGGGCCTTTTGCGCAAGTGCGCCATAAGTCTGCCTGTTGAAAATGCTTTCATCGTAAATTTCGGCGGCCAGATCAATGCGGCTGAAATAAGGGGAAGCGAGCCGCCACCAGTTGACCGGGCTTAATAGTTTGCCGAGCAATTCCGCTTCCAGGTCGCGGTAAAGAAAATTATCTTTGAATTCGGCAAAAATTTTATTGCCGAAAAGTGTATAATAAGCTCCGGTAAATGATCCGCCGGACACGGTGGAAATTACATCAACTTCCGCAAGCAGGGTTTTCTGATTTTTTGCAATTTGTGTCTGCCGTAATTTGTCCAGCACGCCGTAAGCCAGGGCCGCGGCTCGCGTTCCGCCGCCGGAAAAGGTGAGCACCACAAAAGTTTCATCACTGTTCTCCGGTGAATTAATCCGGCTGAAATCATAGGTGTCGGTGTCACGGGCTGATTCCAGCGGCTTGTTTTGCAGATAATGGGAACAGCCATTTAATGTTGCCGCAACAAGTAATAATGCGAATAGGTAAAGTTTAAATTTTGGCAAAGTTCACCTCCTGCGGTGTCAGCGAAGAAGTTCCGGAAAGCACGATTTTCTTTCGTTTGGGTTTGAAATTCGGAGGCGGTGATTTTAAAGAAATAATGTGGGTGCCTTTTTCCACTTCAATGGTTTCATTAGTGCGGCCCTGCACAATGGTGTCGATCAATACTTCCCGGTCCTCCGGGAAATTTGCCAGCAGATATTCCATTTTCTTGCCTCCTTGGTATCAATAACATTCTCGGAAAACGAGCTGCGTTAAGTTTGAAGACAGGTGTGCTCTATGTTTTTTTATTACCAGTGTAATTTTATACAAGCTAGAGGGCTTAGTTATGGCCTATGATGATCCTGAAAAAGGAAAATATTTTATATTGCGAATTAAAGACAACTACTATGTATAGCTATGCGGCGGCAATCTTATCAACCATTACTTTATCGAAAGATTGAATCGTAAGTTCATGAACATCAACTTTGTCCGATGCGGAAAGGATTTCAATGCCGATAACATTTCCCTTATTATCGTAGTCCATGATGATATCCGGTGTTACTTCATCGGTATTATGAATGGGATCTTCTTTTAACCGTATATAGATAGCATCGGCAGCCTGGCTGTAATGCATTCTCATCTTATTTTACCTCCTGAGTGTATTTGCAAAGTCAGCCCTTGAGCGAGAATTGGTATTACCGTTAGAAAAATTTTGTTGCTATATCGGTGGAAGATTTTTTGCCGATGGCGTCATAGTTATCTTTCAGGAATTCTTCGGCTTTTTCTTTGCCGATATCAAATAAATATTTCAGAAATTCCATGTCCAGATTCATTTTACTCGACGCTGTCAGTTTGGACATTTCCTCTTCGGCATCGATGGTGTGGATATAGGTATGTTTGTATTTGGCCGCATCGAGCTCGCCCTTTTCGATTAAGGAAGTGACAAAATGAATTGCCCTCATTTCGCGCATGAGGCTGGAATTGAAGCTCAATGTGTTGATCCGGTCGATAATTGCGGTGGCGGTCTTCGGAACCTCGGGAATATTGATCGGATTTATCTGGACAATTAATACATCCTGACAATCAGTATTGTAAATAACAGGGAAGATAGGTGGATTTCCCATATAACCGCCATCCCAGTAATATTCTCCGTTGATTTCGGGAGCCTGGTAAAGGAAAGGCAGGCAGGCGGAGGCCAGAATCATTTCCGGCGTTATTTCACAATTTTCGAAAACCTTCAGGCGGCCGGTTAAAACATTGGTGGCGCAAATGAAAAGTTTGATATTGCGCGATTTCTGCAGAAGCGAAAAGTCGATCAGCTCTTCGAGGATATCTTTAAATACATTGTTATGATTGGGATTCCACTGGTAGGGGGAAAACATGCGCGAAAGAACATCAAACATCTGCCAGTAAGGAGAAAATTCCATCGAACCTTTGCCGCCGAGGATTTTGTCGCAGGCTGTGGGCTGAAAAGGAGAGCACTTACCGCATTGGGAATTGAATTTCCAAAACCGGTCCAGCAGCTCCTGGGCTTTCTTGCGACCACCCGCTTCCAGGCCGTAGGCAAGGATTGCGGCGTTTACGGCGCCGGCGCTGGTGCCGACAATTCCTTCGATTTCAATGCGCTCATCATTAAGCAGGCTGTCGAGCACGCCCCAGGTAAAAGCACCGTGGGCGCCGCCGCCTTGCAGGGCTAGGTTGATCTTTTTCTTGGGGGGAGCAACTGATGAGCCGGCTTTTGATTTTTTCATGACATTTTATTCCGATCATGTTTTGCCTTGTACAGTAAGGAAAAGGAGACGATTTGTCAAGGATAAAGGAAAGATAGGGGCAATATTGCAGCCGTCGGGCCATCAAAAAGGATACCGCCCCAAGGTGAAATATGATATGCAAAGAAGAAATACGAATATTTATCAGGTGAAAAAAATTATGGAAAAACTCAAAGGCTCGGCCAAAAAACAACTGCGCGGCCTGGCGCATCATTTAAAACCGGTCGTCATGGTAGGCAGAAACGGCGTCAACGAGCAATTAACGGCATCCGTCGATGCTGCCTTGAAAGATCATGAGCTGATCAAAGTAAAATTCCTGGAATTCAAGGAAGAGAAAAAGGAAATGGCGCAGGAAATTGCCGTAATCACCAAAAGCGAGGTTGTCGGCATCATCGGCAACATAGTTACCTTTTTCCGGCAGCATCCGCAAACGGAACGCAGAAAAATAAAGGTCTAGATCGAGGACAAAGGGGAAGGTTCACGCTTCTCCAATATTTCCACCCTCCTGATTGAGGCAAATAATGAAATCCAAGAGCCCGTTGATTATTCTGATAATTTTAACAGGATTCTGCATCTATTTGTTTTTCGCCGCATATAACAGTGTTAAAAAAGAGATGATCAAGGATTTGAACTCCCGGCAGACGGCCCAGGCCCGGCAGGCGGCCAAGGGCATAGAAAATTACTTCAATCATTATCAGGGCATGCTCAATTACATTGCTCAAACCGATTCCATCATCAATTTCGATGACCAGGGCAGAAAGATGATGCGAATCTTCTTCGACAACAATTCCAAAGATATAAAAGCTATTACCAGAGTAGACCGCCTGGGGAAAATTATTTATACCTTCCCGGACAATAAAAAAATAATTGGCGCTGATATCTCGACACAGGCGCATGTCCGCGAAATAATGGAAACACACCAGCCCGTAGTTAGCGACGTATTTGATGCCCTGCAGGGTTTCCGGTCTATTGCTATTCTTGTGCCCGTCTTTCAGGGGAAAAATTACGCCGGTTCCATAGGCGTCCTGATTTCTTTCGATCAGATCTCCAGAATATATTTGGAGGATATCAAAATAGGCGACGATGGCTATGCCTGGCTGATCAGCAAGAAGGGGGTGGAGATCTTTTGCCCGGTTCCGGGGCACATAGGAAAAACTGTTTATGAGACATCAGGTCAGTTTCCCGAAGTTATTGCCATGGCTGAGGAGATGAAAAAGGGCAGGCAGGGTGAAACGACCTACACATATGACCGGGTTCGCGGTGATGTTATAAGCAAGGTTACAAAGCAGGCCGTATATATGCCGATTTTTATCGGTAACACTTACTGGTCTATCGTCGTGGCTACACCGGAAGATGAAGCTCTCAGCGCAATGAAAGGCTTCACATTTAACCTCATAATGGTCATGGTCATCGTCTTTTTTACCAGTATTTTCTGCGTCTACTTTCTCCTGCGGGCGTGGACGATGGTTCTGGAAATAGAAAAGCGGAAAAAGGTGGAGGAAACCCTCGCGGAAAGCGAAATATTTCTGCGCATGATTACTGATAATATTCAGGATTCCATCATGGTAATTGATTTAAAAACCTTGAAATATATTTATGCCAATAAAAATGCCCGGGAAAATATTGGCCGTGAGGATCAGGAGCTTATCGGAGCAACTCTGGGCTTTAATGTATTAGCCGAAGAAGACAGGCAGCGGCTGATACAGATTGCTTCCGATGAGTTGGAGAATGATGAAAAAAGAGATCCCCACCGGTCAATAACAATTGAATTAAAAGAAATGAGCAAGCGTACTGGTGAACTTATCTGGACGGAAAATACCGGGTCCTTTATCAGGGATATTGACGGCAAACCTGTTTCCATAATGGTGATCTCCAGAGATAGAACCGAGCGGAAGCTTTTTGAAACCCAACTGCGGGAAACAGGTGATCGCTACCGGACCATAATCGAAAATATCGTGGAAGGCTATTATGAATTTGACCTGAAAGGAAATATGCTCTTCTGCAACCCTGCTTTTAACGCAATGATGGGATATGCTTCCGCAGAATTGATCGGCATGAACAACCGTCAATATATGGAAGCGGAAAATTTCCCAAAGTCATTTGCAGTTTTTAATGGAGTGTACAAAACTGGTTTGCCGGCCAAAGCCCTGAATTGCGAACTGACCAGAAAGGACGGCGGAAAAATTTTCGTGGAAACATCGGTCTCACTGATCAGGGACAACAATGGAAATCCGGTCGGGTTCCGTGGTATTGTTCTTGATATTACCGATCGCAAAAAAATAGAGGAAGCACTCCGCAACAGTGAAGAAAAATTCCGGCAGTTTTTAAATTACAGTCCGATTTACGTCGTTTTTAAAGATGACAAACTGAAGTTAATACAATTAAGCAAAAATTATGAAAAATTACTGGGCAAGCCGGTTTCTGAAATGATCGGTAAATCAATGAGTGAGCTCTTCCCTTCCGATTTCGCGAGGAAAGTGGATCAGGAGGAACAAGAACTTCTGCACAATGGCCGAATATTGGAAATTGAAGAGGAAATCAATGGCCGGTTTTACACGGCCATCAAATTTCCCGTTATCACGGAGGGTAAGCCTACTTTTCTGGCTGGTTTTATTATAGACATTACAGAGCGGAAGCATTTGGAAGAAAGGCTTAAACGCGCCGAAAAGATGGAGGCAATAGGAACTCTCTCCGGAGGCGTGGCCCATGATCTCAATAATGTTCTGGGAGTTCTTGTCGGGTATTCCGAGCTTCTGCTGGAAATAGTTCCGGCAGGGAGCCCGTTGCGAAAATATGTCGATAATATTCTGCAATCAGGGCAGCGGGGCGCCGCCATCATTCAGGATCTTTTAACTATGGCCCGGAGAGGTGTATCCATATCCGAAGTAGTCAACCTGAATACCGCCATTTCCAATTATTTCCAGACGCCGGAATTCGAGATGCTCAAATCCCATCATCCGCTCGTGCAATTCAAAATTGAATTGGCAAAGGATCTTTTGAATATCAAAGGGTCCCCTGTTCATTTGAGCAAAACCATAATGAATCTTTTATCCAATGCCGCGGAGGCCATATCCGGCGGTGGTGAAGTCAGGATTCAAACGGAAAACCGCTATATCGACAGCCCGATCAGGGGTTACGACGACATGCAAAGAGGGGATTACGTTGTTCTGATTATTTCCGATAACGGCAAGGGGATTTCCGACAAAGACATCGGGAAAATCTTTGAACCTTTTTATACAAAAAAAGTTATGGGGCGGAGCGGTACAGGGCTGGGTCTGGCAGTTGTCTGGGGAACAGTTAAGGATCACAATGGTTACATTGACGTGCAAAGCGAAGAGAACAAAGGAAGTGTCTTCAGCATTTACTTCCCCGTTTCCCGGGAAGCACTGGCCAGAGCTGATTTAGTTACTGCGCCGGAGGAGTACAAAGGATATGGAGAAGCAATTCTGGTTGTGGATGATGTCAAGGAACAAAGAGAACTGGCTTTAAGCATGCTGGGAAGGCTCGGCTATCAGGCCACAGCCGTATCCAGCGGGGAGGAAGCTGTCGAATACCTCAGGGAGAAGAAAGCTGATCTCCATATCGCCCGCGTGCTCGGTTTGAAAGTGGTCGCGGCGTCGATGAAAGGCGAGAAGGTCCCGGGCACGCCGCCGCCTACGGTGGAGTCGTCGAAGTACAAGCTGTTCGCGACCGAGTTCTCGCGACGGCTCGCGAGCGCGTCGATGGACATCGGCGGCCCGGGCACACAGCTGCGCGTGCGCACGAAGACCGCGCCGATGGAGGGTCGGGCCGAGTCGACCTATCGCTACACCGTGATCGACACGATCGGCGGCGGCGCGTCGGAGATCCAGAAGAGCGTCATCGCCCGGCGCGGGCTCGGGCTCCCGAAGAACTTCTGAGCGGCGCACAACGTGCTCGACGGTGTGACCGTTCTCGATCTGGCGTCGGTGGGCCCGGCGGCGCGTACATCGCGCTGGCTGGCCGACTACGGCGCGCGCGTCGTCAAGGTCGGCGCGCCGCCCCGACAGTCGGGTGTGCAGATCGTGCCGCCGTTCTACGCGTACAGCGGCCATCGCGGCATGGAACGCGTGTTGCTCGACCTCAAGTCGGAGGCCGGCCGGGGCGCGTTCCTCCGGCTCGCGGCCCAGGCCGACGTGGTCATCGAGAGCTTCCGGCCGGGGGTCATGGACCGGCTCGGGCTCGGCGACGGCGCGGTGCGCGCGGTGAATCC
>JANYAY010000040.1 GCA_025361065.1 Deltaproteobacteria bacterium | reverse complement strand
AAAAATACTCCCTATCGTAAATTGTCAAAGATCATTGATGCCTTTTATGGCCTAAGTTTGCCTGAAATCTTCCGACAAACATTATCGCTATGTCAAATGGCTCTTGCTTTTACTCCCGAACCAAATCCTATCTCTCTTTTCTTTTATCCGTGCTAGTTTTCATAAAACTTTTGACACTACCAAAATCATCTTCCAGTCTTCTTCCCCCGGAAGGCAGGGGATGACCCCGTGACGGCGGAACTCCTGCATCGCGGCGGCGATTTCATTTGGCAACGGAATGCTGTATTTCGGCGCTGCACCCATCCCCAGCCACAGGCGCTTATCGTTTCCCATGCGGTGATAGGGAACAATGGTGACGGCTCTAATCCGGAGTTGGCGCATAAAGGCCGCCCAGGCCGAGACGTTATCCGTCGTATCGGTGATACCCGGTACCAGGGGCAGGCGCGGCCATAACTTCGGCTTACTGCCCTTAATTCCGGCGAGGTATTGGAGATTTTTTTTTATCATATCATTTCCGGTTTTACAGTACTTCCGGTGTTCTTTGTCGGAAAAGAGTTTGATGTCGAAGAGGATTAGGTCGATCTCGCGGAAGATGCCCTCCGCCGCATCAGGACGAAACATGCCCGATGTTTCCATAGTAACGTGTATCTTTCCGGCGCGCAGCTCTTTCGCCAGGCTGGTGCAGAAATCCGGGTACAGAGCAGGTTCGCCACCGGATAAGGTCACCCCTCCCCCCGACTCGCGATAGAGCGGAAACTCCGGCGCCACCTCGCTTATTATTTCATCCATTGATTTTCGGACACCCAGCTGCACCAGCGCCCCGGAGGGGCAGCCTTCGGTACAACTGAAACACTTCCGGCAGAGGGAATCAGAACGGAAAACCGGTCTCTCCTCTGCAACGGCGGAACACGCCGCGGCACATCGTTTACAGGAGATGCAGAGTTTCTCCTTGAA
The DNA here is from genome assembly GCA_025361065.1 of Deltaproteobacteria bacterium. GTDB lineage: Bacteria > Desulfobacterota > Syntrophia > Syntrophales > Smithellaceae > MVRV01. Next base: position 6,359 of record JANYAY010000040.1, on the reverse strand, counting down.
TCCGATTTCGGGCTCGGGCTTCCACGATTCGGGATTCTGGCACCATGCGCAGCGCAGCGGACAGCCCTTGAAGAATATCGCACTGCGAATACCCGGGCCGTCATGGATGCAGAAATGCTGTATGGAAAATACGGCAGGCGCTTCAGGAGATGCCATGGGCTGTTCTTTCTATTATCTCATCCTGCACTGCGGGTTGGAGGTCGGTGAAATAGGCGCAGTACCCTGCTACGCGCACTACGATGCCGGGGTATGAACGCGGATCATTCTTTGCTGCCCGCAGGGTGTCGGCGTCGAGCACGTTCACCTGTACCTGCATTCCGCCGCTTTTAATAAAGTTGCCAAGCAGCGCCGAGAGGGCGCGGACACCGTTCTCTCCCCCGATGGTCTTCCGGTCGAATTTCAGGTTCAGGGCATAGCAGTTGCCCCAGCGGCTGCTATCGAGTGAAGCAGCCGAACGGAGGACCGCTGTGGGCCCCGACCTTTCCGTTCCATCCACGGGTGCCAGACCGTTGGAGAGGCGTTCGCCCGCGTGCCTTCCGTCGGGGAGTGCGCCGGTTTTCCTGCCGAAACCGATGTGGCAGGTCATGGAATAAAAACCGGCAATGTACCTGCCGCCGCGGCTGTTCCCGTGGCTCGTTACCGCATCGGCAAAAGCGTCGGCCGCGATCTGCGTCATGGCATCCGTCTCGGGAACTCCGTTGCCGTAGTGCGGCATGCGGCATTTCATCTCGATCCGCAGTTCCTCTTGCCCCCGGAAATTATTTTTCAGAATTTCCGCGAGTTCCCCCAGGGTCATCCGGCGCTCGTCGAACACCATCTTCTTAATTGCGAAGAGCGAATCGCCGGCGGTGGCAAGTCCTGCTGCCTGGATCGAGGTAAAATCGTACAACGCGGCACCCCAGGTGACGTCGAGCCCGTTGGCCATACATCCCGATGTGAGCATGGAGTTTACCGGGGTAGTGCGCCACAGGCGGTAAGTTTTTTCCAGGCAGTCGATTACGGCGGACATGTCGTCGATCCCCTTTTGCACCTGGAGCCGGAAGGCGGCAACAACTTCAGCAAAAGATTTCATATCAGCGACGGGCTTCGTCCTGGCACCGATGCGCTGGAGAGATTTAAACTGCCTGCCTTCGTTCAGGGCCAGCTCTATGCAGATGGGTAGATTGAAGAGGGCGGCATCCGAGGAATTATAGGTGCGCCCCTGGCTGCACATTTCGACGCAGCCGATGACCGCGTAGTCCCTGGCGTGCTCACTGCTGATCCCTGCGGTAGTGAGGGCGCGCACAATGGCGTCGTCGCCCATGATCGACGGTTTGCCGCATCCCAGCTGCAGCACCATAGCCGCGCGGTCGATGAGCCAGGGAGGCGTCGCAGCGTGAACGCGGACATGCAGGGCTGGTTCGCGGGTCCTCACCTGGGCATAGGCGTCAAGGATAACACCGGAGAGTTCGTTCGATACGTCCCCCCCGCGGGAATCGGTGCCACCAACCGTTATGGCCTGCGCGACCCCGTTTCCGCTGAAGAATTCGTCAATGCGCTCGGAATAGACCGGTATGGTCTCGCACGTTTTGAGGCAGAAACTGGCGAGGATTTCTCGCGCCTTGTCCCGCGTGAGCCGGCCCGAGTCGATGTCGCCCCGGTACAGGGGGTAAAGTATCTGATCGAGCCTTCCAAAAGAAAGGCCCTGCTCGAAGTCCTCAAGGTTGAGGGCGATATGAATGAGCCAGCAGGCCTGTAGCCCTTCCAGGAAGGTGCGTGCCGGCTTATAGGGAACCCGCCGGCAGGCTTCGGCCGATTCCAGGAGCTCGGTCTTCCGTCCGGGCGTGGTTTCGGGAAGCGCCGCGAGGCGCTCCGCCTCGCCAGCCAGGTTCGAAGCCATGCGGCATATGCCTGCTACGGTCAGCCGTATTGATTGATAAAAGGCCACCTGGTCATCACTGAGCGGTCCGCCGCTGTTTCGTTTTTCCGTAAGATATTTCTCCGCCTCGCGGTCTATGGACTGCAATCCTTCATGCACCACCGTATGGTAATCGACGCACTGGTGCCCGATGCCGGCCTCCTCGGTGATGAAATAACGCTTTGCCAGGAAAAAATCCAGGAAATCCGAGAACCTTCCGGTGGGGATGAATGCCCTGCCGGCGATGCTGGTGAGAAAGTACTTGAGGCCTATCCGGAGAAGCCGGATTTTTTCGCGCACTGTCATCTGCAGAGGGATGGCGCGCCGCTGCATCCGGAAAATATCCTCCAGGATGTTCACCGATCCGCCCTCCTGGTAATAATTGGCGGCGATGCGCTTGGACGTCATGTTGCCGATGATGAGTTCGCCCGAGTAAATCCGCGGTTTTCTCCGCGAGAATACATATTCCAGGGCGCGGGCCCTCCGCACGAAGGGATGCTGCCTCTTCGCCTGTTTCCCTTCCGGCGATTTCCAGAAAGAGTCGAACAACAGTGGACGTTCGAGGCATATGGAATAGGGCGTTTGAAAGAGGGTCTTCCTGATGCTTTTTATACGCTCTGTGGGTTCCGTAAATTCTGTGAATGAGGCGTTTTTCAGCCTCTCTGCGCTGTCGTTGCTTTTGAGTGAATGTGACCTGATCGTTGAAGTTGATGTACTCACGATTTACTCCCCATTCCAGGAATGGTCATGATTGTGTATATATCTCACTTCGCCTTATTATGGATAGCAGCGGTTAGCTATAATATCAAGAAAAAACGTACCATCTATTTGCGCAACAAAACCTTGCCGTAAGGGTTTAATCCTTAAATATCCATCACAAACATACTCTTACGGAATTCGCCGTCAATCGCCGCACTTTTTGTTTGTATTCAATAGGACTCTATGTATCTTCCCAGCACGCCGACCATAAGCTCGATGTTGCGATAGTTCACGCGCTGCAGACTGTCCTTCTCGCCATGGAATCCCGTCATGCCGTATCCCGGGAGGCCGGAATTCCCGATCGTCACCGAGGGGATGCCCGCCGCCATGAAACGCTGCGAGTCGTCCGCGACCTTGCCGCCCGCCTTGATCGGAACGCCGGTCACTGCCTGTACAGCGGCATCTATGCGCCCCACCAGTCCCGGATCGGCTTCGTAGTATTTCAGGAAGACACCCGACTTTTCCAGGTACACGATTCCACCGTTCTGCCCTGCCACCTCGAGGTTGATGAGCGACACCGGAGGCCGTTTCCCCTTTTCGCGCAAACGCGCCTTCACATATGCATCCGCGCCAAGGAGGTTTATCTCCTCGCCGGCAGTGAAGAGCAGCGTGATATTTGATTGTCCGACGCCGACTTTTCCTTCCTGTATGTCCTTCGCCAGTGCGAGGAGCGTCACTACGGCGCCCCCGTCATCGACCGCACCGATGCTCTGCCGCTCTTCGGGGATAAGCACATAGCCGCCCATTGCATATGCCACTAGTCCCCAGTAAGCGATAAAGACGGCAACCGCCAGGCTCACAACAATCCGTTCAGGTCTGCCTCCCAGGACGGAATATTTTCTCGCCAGGAAAACCAACACTACCAAGAGCAGGCCCCAGCCGAATGACGGTATCATGAACCAGTAAACCCGGGCGCGCTGTATATGGTCAAAGATGTCCGTCTTGGAATCGTAATGCGCAGCAAATATGAGCTCGCGGACCGGGGCGGCGGCATTGAAGCTCACGATGATGTTTTCGGCCCGTTTCTGCGCCACCCAGGACACGACCGGTACAAAAAGCTCGAATTCAGCTATCAGCAGCGCCGGCATAGCCAGCAGCAAGGCCAGCGCGAGGAGTGGTTTTTTTCTGAAGACAGCCACACCGAGCAGCATCGCGAGCACGAAGGCGGCGAATGAAACCACCAGCATCTTGTGCTGCTGCAGGGTGAACTCCTGGGTAACATAGGGCACCCTCCATGCTGCGAGGTATGCTTTGATCTTCGCCGCGGTAGCGTATAGCGCCTCGCTGTGGTTGGGACGCGGTATCGCAAGGGCCTCCTCCCATTGCTTCAAATCCCCGCGGAAATCGGAAACGTTCGCCCGTTTCTGCCCATCAGGTAAAAGGACAGCAGCTGTGCCATATTCTTCCTGCGGAGACTGCGCGCAAGAAGACACGGGAAATATCAGTATCGCCAGGAAAATTGTCAATATACAGCAGAAAATCAACCGTGCAAAAAAAGATAAGCTCTTCAAAACATGCCTCCGGCAGTCAATATTTATATACGCAACGTACAACAAATTGACATTTTTTAAATTATTGCTCTCAGCAAGAGCTCCTTGCTCTGATAATGTTGCATGGCACTACTATCAATATAAAGCCGATTCCCAACACTGTTTTACTGGGTCAGTCCTCCTTGAGTAGTGATGTATTGGCGATAGGATAACGGCAGCAAACTCCATCTGCTGCCTTGAGGGTCACATAGCCATCTTTTACTTCTGCTATCTCATGGGATGGATAGGAACATTGAGAACCCAATTTAATAAAGCATCCGCAGCAGCTTAAATAAAGTTCACATTTACTTCCGATATATTCTATTAATACATCCTTGGATGCCATACGATTCCTCATTCCTCCATGCAATATTTTTTAAGCATTACTGATTTTAATGTAGCATAAAATGCGAAAATTGAAAAAACAAGACTCACCGGAAGTAACAAATAAAAAACCGCCGGCTGTATTTTAAAAATCACAAAACCAGCGGAACGCCGATTTCACCTGATAAAAAACGGCAGTTCCTTGCTATAAGAATTGAGGATCAACAAAAGAAAGGTAGAGGTATGACACTTGTTCCAAGAGCAAAATCAGCAAGCAGCCGAATGACAAAATAGATTATTTGGCAGAACGCACAGGTAGCGCTCGGTTGATGCGGGGACTGGATGTGAGGAACCACCACACTGTGCCATCGCCGAAATCAAAGAAGGCGGCATTGGAATCTCGTGTCTCAGATGTCCAAAGACAACAAGAAGTAAGGGATATCAATTTTGTAAGATGTGGTGGATTTTGAGCCCCTTTATTTCGCTGCTTTTTGTTCGCATTATACAACCCCGTAAGCTCATCGGGTGTCGGCATTCGCCAATCTGTGTAACCACCGCCACGATACCTCTCGCAATAGTTTTTAGCGTCCGGCCAATTAATATCATCCCCGTTGTCCTTTGCCGCCCACATAAGTTTGGTACTGGTATCTTGAACTGTCTGATTGTCATAAGCAATGAAACGTCCGTCCCTCGCCTTCTCCCTGGCAGCAACAAGGGGGCGGCTTCCCACAACCGATCTGCTCTCTTTACCTGCAATTTTAATGTTCGCCGAATTATTGTTAGTTTCCACATCGCCTGATTTCGAGCTTTTTACCGCTTTCGTTACCAAATTTGGAACAGCTTCTTTAGGGACAGCTTTTGTCTCATTTTGATTGCTTTTAACTTGAGCAAGATTTTTATCAGTGACAGTGGTTGTGACAACAGCAGCCTCCCTGGGAGTAACCGCTTCCTCAACCTTGGGAGCCTCGGCAGTCTCATATGGAGCAACCGGCTCCCAAGAAACTATATTGTATAATTTTTCACCTGCTGAATTTGGAACGATATCATTCCATTGACCAGACTCACTTTTCGGGGTCGAATAAACAACCTTGTCTTGTTGATCATAAAAAATCGCGGCAACATCTTTGATCTTTTTATTTGCGAAGTCAATTTCCATCAACTCTATATAATAACACAACATGGACGGACTGTCGGGTGCTTTACCAATGCTTTTGAGAATTGAATAATATTTAGTTTTTGCCTCTTCGCTTAATATATGTTTAGTCCATACGGAAGTAATATTTTTATTTACTTTTTTAATTCTACTTTTATCATAATACATATCCCCAACAGGGGCTGTATCATAATACAGCCATTCTTTCGCCCATACCTGATTAACAAACAGGAAAAATATTACTAAACAAATAATACTCTGAATATTCTTTGCATTCATCATACCAATCAATAATTAACGTCCATACTCCCTTTTTTCTACAAGCCTGAAATCAAAATATCAATTATTCATTATTTTTAAAAGAGATCATGCACTATCTCATTTGTTACTGATTGAAGTCTAGCATTTTTGTCGAGGTTGACAATTTATTTATTACATGAAGTACATCAAGGAAAAATCCATTATCGATATTTTTACTTTCAGTTGCCGGCAAATCTTGCACCATCCAGGAAGAATTTGTTAAAAAGTCTTTACGTGGATTGTCAATTATACTTCGTTCTCTGGCCATTTACGTTAAAAAAAAGAACCGCAGCCATAAGCCGCAACCAAAGAAAAAGGGGTACGACATAATATCGTAACCCCTTGATATTCCTGGTAGGCGGTGCTGGGATTGAACCAGCGACTTCTACCGTGTGAA
>JANYAY010000186.1 GCA_025361065.1 Deltaproteobacteria bacterium | reverse complement strand
AAAACCATATACTGTAAAGAATCCCGACAGTATTTATGCCATATAAAAATAATAGCATTCAATATGAATAATAAAAACTCGAATACACATTTAAAATACTATGTCATACATATATTTATATTATGTAATATGACTTGACAGAAGAAAAGGCTTCCCCTGTTAATCGTCATTTGTCTCCCGTGATTAACCCGTAAAAAAAGTCAAAATTTACTAAAATCATCTTCGTAACTTATTGAAATTATTAGGTTAAAATTTCAATAAATGGCCATTTTCCGACTTTTTACGGAGTCATCACTATTCACTGCCTTGGGAATTCCAGTATACTCAACTCAATTTTCTCTTCACAAATAAGCTGATAGATGGTATTGAAAGACAAAATGAGTCAATGGAGGGCTTGTATTATGATCGGTTTTGATCGAATTACCTTTGATTCACAGATCATGGGAGGGCGTGCTTGCGTACGGGGGATGCGTGTAACCGTGTCATTGATCCTGAACCTGGTAGCCAATGGAATGAGCACAGAGGAAATCCTGGACACCTATCCCTATATTGAACACGATGATATCCGGCAAGCACTCCAGTACGCTGCATGGCTGGCTGAAGAGGGACTATATCCAGTGGAGATAAAAACGGCATGAAATTTCTTGCCGACATGGGCATTTCTCCAAAGACGGTCTCCTTCCTTAATTCTAATTCTTTGGCGCATGACGCCGTTCATCTTAAGGATCAAGGTCTTCACCAGGCATTAGATTCGTTCATTCTGGAAAAATCTCTGAATGAAGGGCGCGTACTGCTGACTCATGATCTTGATTTTGCGGAACTACTCGCGGCCAGTGGTGGCAAAGCGCCCAGTGTAATCATATTCCGCCTTCGAAACATGCATCCGGATCGCGTCAATATATGCCTGAATATGATCATGAAAAAGCATATTGAAGCACTTGAAAAAGGTGCCATCATAAGTGTTGATGAAGGTCTCATCCGAGTACGGTATTTGCCAATATAGTCAATATCTGTCAATCAGAAACAGAGTTACCAGTCACCCGGAAAGAAGTTAAGAAGTAAATAGTGACGACCTCGTAAAAAGGCCGTCACACCTCTGGTGAAAACCGGTGTCCAGCGTTTTGTAAGTCTTTGAAATATCCGGATTCCGACTTTTGCCCTTTTTTGTCATTCCCTCGAAGGCGGTAATCCAGTTATTTCAATATGTTCTGGATACCGGCTTTCGCCGGCATAACGGTTTTTCGACTTTTTACGAGGTCGTCACTTGTCACTGATGTAAAATTATCCTTGACAAACACAAACAGCCCCCCTATTCTTTCACCCATCAAAAACAATGCCTTAGCAAGAGATTTGCATAACTATATAAAACTAACAATTTTGTCATTCCGTCCAGCATGCGCCGGATTATATTCCAGCGAAGCGCGACGAAGAGCCTGCCCCGAACTCGATACGGGGGAATCCAGTATTATCAGTTGTTTCCTGGATACCGGCCTTCGCCGGTATGACGATTAGAGTGGTTGTGCAAAGCTCTCTTATTTATACCAAAATAATATGAAAAAAAACTTCGCCATTCAGGGAATCTTTGATTTTGTGCTGCCGGAGACGGGCTGAAAAGATCCCCTTCCAGGGAGGAAAATGATGCAGGGAAAATCCATTAGAGAATCACGTTGGGTACTCTTTACGCTCTGCTTCGGCGTGATCTTTTTAGACATGGTCGGCTATGGGATCATTTCTCCGAGCATTCCCCTTTTTGCCAAGGCCTTATCGGCTAGCGATGCCCAGATGGGCTACGCCTTTGCCGGTTATCCTATCGCCTTTACTCTTTTCGTTCTTCCTCTGGGCCTTTTTGTGGACCGGATCGGCAAGAATTATATAATCATCGCCGTCTCGATGTTTGCCCTCTGTCTGGCAAGCCTCATGATGGCTTTCGCCTCCAGCATCGGGATGCTTATTATGGCTCGAGCCCTGCAGGGCTTTGCTTCGGCATCAGCCTGGGTCGCTTCGCAGCCTTTGGTGGCCGGAGTGTCCGGTGGTGGGGAAGTAAACAGCAAGGAGATGAGCGTCGTGACTATCGCTGCCGGGGTCGGGGTCATCGTAGGCCCCCTCCTGGGCAGCGTCGGCTCGCTAGAGACCCCTTTTTTAATCAATGCAGCCCTGACCTTCACTTTGGGACTTGCCGTATCCCTTTTTCTAACCCGCCGTGGTACCGGCTCATCAGAGAAAAAACAAGGCTTTATGGTTCTCCTGAAACAAAAGGGACTCCTTGTAGCTTGCATGGCCATCTTCTTTTCCTGTGCCTGTTTCGGTATTATGGAACTGCTCCTGCCTCTCTACCTTGACCGCCTGGGATACGTGAAAGCCTATATCGGCATCCTTTTTGGAATATTTTCCATACTCTATGTTGCCTCCCAACCGCTTATCAGCCGCTGGATCGACCAAAAAGGGGGCTATGTCCCGATTTATTTCGGGAGTCTGGGCCTTGCCCTGGGGATGGCAGTAGTCGTCCAGGCGACCGCTTTTGTGAGTTTTTCCGTGGTCATGTCCTTCCTCGGAGTATTCAGCGGCATGCTCTTTCTCGCCTCGATGTTCATAGTCGGTAAGGAGAGCAAAGAGGGGCAGCGAGGGAGTGCCTATGCCCTCTGGAACCTCGCCTTTTCCCTGGGTTATCTGATAGGACCGGTAGCCGGAGGAAATCTATCGAGCCTTTTCGGCCTGAAGACGGCTTTCTATATTTTTACGGTTGTCCTTCTCATGGGGACTGCCTGGATTTACTTCACTGTTAAAAGGAGCAGGTAAAAGTAAATAGTGACGGGTGAATAGTAACGAGTTCAAAGACATAGGTTCAAAAAGCAAGGAGCAAGGATACAGAAAATTGTTTTTGAGTTTCTTGCTTGTGACTATTCATAATTTTTTTAATCCTTGTTCCTTTAGCCTTGGGCCTTTATCCTTTGTCCCTGCCCCTTGATCCTTTAGCCTTTACTTTCGATAACTCTTGACATGGCATATTTATGTGTGCTTTATAATGAGCCATAGAAGGAGGTGATGTATGCATACAGAAACAGTACGAATAAATGTGACCCTGCCGAGGGAACTGCTGGAATCCGTGAATGACATTGCCGGTTCGCGCTCCCGCAGCCGCCTCATCGCGGAATCCCTCCAGGAGTACGTCCGGAAAATAAAAAAAGACGAATTGGAAAAGCAGCTTGAAGAAGGGTATCAAGCGGCGGCAAAAGAAAGCATTGCCCTGACTGAAGAATTTGCAGCCGTCGATCTGGAGGGATGGGATGAATATTAAAAGAGGCGAAATTTATCTTGCCAACCTTGACCCTGTGATGGGACGGGAAATCGCGAAAACCCGCCCCGTTGTGATTGTTTCCAATGACAAAAATAATGAATTTTCGGGAACTGTGACGATTTTACCCCTTACCTCGAAAAACACTCAGATTGTCTATCCTTTTGAGGTTTTACTTTCCGGTGGCACTGCAAATTTACCCAAAGATTCGAAGATCAAAGCGGACCAGATTCGCACCCTCGACAAGAGCAGGATTGTTAAACACATTGGTGTCCTGGCTAAAAAGGATTTAGACGCCATTGATAAAGCCATGAAAATTCACTTGGCTCTTCTTTAAAGTTAAGCATAAGGGTTTTTCTGTCCTCTTTTGGTGGGGGCACTTAGCATTGTGATAACTGAATTAACCAATTCCATTCTTCCCCTGACAAGGAGATGATTATGATTTTCTTGCAAGCAAAAAAACATCGTCATCATGTAACTATAATTCTGGCTTTGGCCGGGATAGCACTGATGTTTTATTACAACTATTGCGGAACGTCATGCAGATACCTTCAAGGTGACATTTGGGAAATTGATCTCAAATTGGTTGGTTCCGCTTACATGATTGTCCTCATTTTTTTTGCTGCTATAAGACAGGCATCGTTGGTCCGTTTTCTTTTGGCGGCAGGTCTTGGTGTGGAAGTTTATTTATTTTCTTTTCAGGTGCAAAACGACGTCTATTGTCCTTTTTGTTTGGCTTTTGCCCTGATGATTATAACGGTTTTCATTATTGATTATGAAATACCTACTACAACCTGGCGGGAGAATCGTCGCCGGATGTGGCTATACTTTCTCGGAGAGATAAGACTGCCAATGTTTAAACTACAAAATTTACCATTACTTCTTATTTCCCTTCTGGGATATTTTGTTATTGCATTTACCTTTTCCGGTTCCGTAACGCCCGCTTATGGAGGAGAGGTATTTCGCGTCATTCCTACATTAGGCAAGGGCAACTACGAGGTTATTTTGTTTACCGACTATTTCTGTCCTCCCTGCCGGGCTATTGATACAAAAGCTGAACCATTATTTGAGGAATTTCTGGCCAGTCGCCAGGTCAGGATTAAGTTTGTCGATGTTCCTATGTCCAAGGTGACACCGATATATGCTAAATATTATCTCTATGCCGTCAATGCAGGTAATACTGTAAAACAAGTTTTGAAAATCCGTGCCAAGCTGTTTTCCGCTGCGCAAGAAAGAAAAATTCTTAAAGAAGATGAATTGCTTCTCTATCTTTCGGAACAGAATATCATATGGAAACCTTATGACGAAAAGCCTGTTCTTCAACAGTTCAGCCAAGTTATAAGAGAAAATGCTGTAAATAAGACACCCATATGTGTCGTTAAGTATTCCGCAACTGATATCAAAAAGTACATCGGCAGAGATGAAATATGGGATGGATTAACGAAATTGAAGAAGCATCTCAGAGCGTCTAAACGGTAGTCTTAGATGATGCCAGAGCCCGTTACAACTGGTATTGCGTTTCCCACAGCAACAGTGTTGATGACGATCTTTATGAGTTTTGCCCGTAATGAAATATCCGTTGTTTCTCAAAGTTTTCTTCATGTATCAGTAATAAGTCAGATACTTGCCGGGGCGCATAACCTAACCCACTTATGTCATGAAGGGCACGCGGTAATTCCGGGGACATCCATGATAAGAAATTTCAAGAAGAAAAACGGCGATTTTCTTTGACCCTCCGGATGCCTCCATAATTATTACACAGGAACGACTAATGAGTGTTATGTCCCCTGAATTACCTCTAATTTTATTTTTATGTTCCCACAACTACACAGAGACGACTAATTAAGTGTTATGTCCCCCGAATTATGCCTCAGGAACGACTAATTGAGTGTTATGTCCCCTGAATTACAATGAAGGGCTCGCGGTAATTCCGGGGACATCCATGATAAGAAATGTCAAGACGAAAAACGGAGGTTTTCCTTGACCCTCCGGATGCCTCCATAATTACGCAGGGATGACTAATTAAGTGTTATGTCCCCCGAATTAGATCTGCTGGGCGCACACAAAAAAAGAGGGCAGATTTTTATCTGCCCTCTTTTTATCTTTTAAACTGAAGCCGTGGTATTTTTCAAACCGTCGGCATTTTATTAATTAACTCATTATCCCTTGCGTCTTTTGATAACGCCGAGGCCAAGCAATCCAAGACCAAGGAGGATCAGGCTGGCGGGTTCGGGTACTGCACGAATCCGGGCAAATATTTGCATTGAACTCGTCGAATCTTCTGCGGTCGTGACCGTGCAAACACCGCCGGGACAAACCGGGAAGTTTGTGTCAGAGTTTTGGAAATTGCCCAACGCGAACTCTACCTCGTAATATAGTCCCTCGTAGCTAAATGCAACCGAATTAAAACCTCCTACGCCAAAATTGAAGTAATCGTCACAAATTGACATCTGACTGTTAATTGGATTGGAGCAGGGTGAGCTATTAAAAGTTTCCCTGAAGGATACCGGAATTCCATTACCCGGCTCAGGAATTTCGGTTGCTCCTTTCCAGAACGAGAACTCTGAATAGACTTCAACCGTCGACATATTAACGCTCGTAATCACATAGTTTTGATGGAAGATTGTGCTGATCGGTGCATAGGCGCCCCAAGCAAATGTGGTTGCCCCTGTACTAACGGAACCAGCTTCGCCCAATACTTTTAAACCGCTCAAATTCTGAGCTGAGGTGCCTGTCGTCAAACCCCAGGGATCATACCCCAGTAGACCATCCCCGCCGGGAAGCGTAGTGCGGTATCCCCAGGCTATCGTATTGTAATACGTATTTGCGGGGCTTGCGGGCGGGGTTGGGATCCAAGGATCTTGATACCACCCAAGATTATTATTTCCACCACCGGTGCCTGTCATTGTGGTGACATTGAAGCCGCTGTGCTGGATAAAGTTGAATGTTTCAGGCAACGCGCTCGCCTGCAGCGCATACCCGCATATCACAATCGTCATCCCGACGACTACCAATACTCTTTTTAACAATTTTGTTCTCATATATCCCTCCATTATTTTTTTTTGCCTCAGTTAATTACTTTCGTGAATAGTTAAAGCAATAGGCATGCCATAGCTATAATGCGTTGATATCTAAGGATATTTTCAAAAGCAATCCCTCAGACCCCAAATTTATGTAAAGTATTCCGACAGCTATTTACAGGGGATATGAATATGTGCCGAGCGTCGAGAGCATTGCTTAACTGAATAACACCAACAATATTGTCATTCCCGCGCATGCGGGAATCCAGTATAATCAATATGTTCCTGGATACCGGCCTGCGCCGGTATGACGATTAACGACGTTTTGCAAATGTCGCGTTGAAATTATTGACTTCAATATCGAAAGTATTGATCAGGCCAAGTTATGGGATGTTTATCCTTTAATTACATGCTTTTAAACAAATTACATCATTCATTTCACAAGATCCGGGATGTGCATTTCGGAGGCGAAAAGCATGCAAAAAAAGTGTAAGAAATCTTTACAATCAAGAAAAAAGGTTAAAGGTAAAAGGCTGAAGACTGAAGGGACAGGGATAAAGGTGAAAGGATAAAGGATAAAGATTAAAAAATAGTGAAGGAACAAAGAACAAGTATAAGCGGAGCGCTTCTGCGTGGAGGCTGCCAGGGAACCGGCGTTTGCCGGGCGGCGCCGAGTCGCAGCACTCCATATTTTTTGGAGTGCGCAGGATCGACTGCACTTTAATACCGGTGGCCAGACGTCGAATCAATACCAAAAGCAAAACCTGAATGCAAAGCGGCACCGAGTCGCCGCACTCCATATTTTTTGGAGTGCGCAGGCTTGACTGCGCTTTAATACCGGCGGCCAGACGCCGGATCAATACCAAAAGCAAAACCTGAATGCAAAGCGGCGCCGAGTCGCCGCACTCCATATTTTTTGGAGTGCGCAGGATCGACTGCACTTTAATACCGGTGGCCAGACGCCGGATCAATA
>JANYAY010000133.1 GCA_025361065.1 Deltaproteobacteria bacterium | reverse complement strand
CTGCTATAGCTTAAAGTCCCTACTATTTCAAGAAGAAAAAAACTTCACTTATGATGTAAATGATTCGTCCGCGATTTCCAGGGGAGTTTTGTCCCCAACTTTGATTGATCCGCATCTTGCTTTAATACTCATCAGAACACTGACGGCAAAAAACTTGGCAACGCTTACTTTGCCTGCATAAAATGCAACGTCAGCATCTTTCCGAATCAGCGACCGTTGCTTGCCTTTCGATTCTTCCGCACCTGTGGCTGCATAAATTACCTGCAGTTTTCCTTCAGCAATGGCTGCAGCCTGCAGGAGAAAATGACCGATAAGTAAATCTCCAAACAATTCCAGATAAGGCGAGGCATTAAGAATCGGCAGCAGGAATCCGCCACTCTTGCCCAGTTGACCAAAATGCATGGTCAAATCAATAATGGCATTGTTGGCTTCTTCCAGATATCCGGCCTCTTGCTTCAGGGACTCAATTGCTTTAGCCTTAGCTATGGTCGCATTAATTTCACCAAACATGTTCATTGTATTCATGCCCTTGCGTTGTCCTAATTTACGGCCAACAAGATCAAGTGCCTGGATACCGTTGGTGCCTTCGTAAATGGGCGCTATGCGGCAATCACGCAAGTATTGTTCAACCGGATATTCCGAACAATAACCATAACCGCCATAAACATCCATGGCCGAAGAGCAGATTTTAACAGCCATATCGGATGAGTAGGCTTTACAAAGCGGGGTCAATAATTCCACAAAGCCCTGCCATTTTTCTTTATCTTCCGCTTTTTCAGCAGCAGCGGCCATATCCATGCAAAATCCCGCATAATAATTCAGTGCCCGAATTCCTTCGACATAAGCTTTCATCACCATCAATTTACGGCGAATATCCGGATGCTGAATAATGGTTACGGCTTTGGCATCGGGATTTTTCATTTCCCATACCGGCACACTTTGAATTCTTTCTTGAGCATACTGAACTGCGTGCTCATATGCTGCCGATGCATGTCCCAGGCTTTGCACACCCACTTCCAGGCGGGCGCCATTCATCATCTGAAACATGATGCGCATACCTTCGCGTTCCTTACCCAGCAGTTCACCAATACATTTGCCCTCATCACCAAAATTCAATGTACAGGTTGCCGAACCTTTAATTCCCATTTTGTGTTCGACATTACCGGTGCGGACATCATTAAATTCACCAATAGAACCGTCTTCCTGGACACGGTATTTGGGAACAATAAAAATGGAAATTCCCGCAGTACCGGGAGGATCCCCTTCAATACGTGCCAGTACCGGATGAACGATGTTTTCAGTCAGGTCGTGATCTCCGCAGGATATGAAACACTTTGTCCCCGTGATACTGAATGTGCCGTCGGGCAGCCTCCTGGCTGTTGTTTTCAGTGCGCCGACATCACTACCGGCGCCCGGTTCGGTCAAACACATTGTTCCGGCCCATTCTCCGGAATACATTTTAAGCATATATTTCTTCTTTTGCTCTTCCGTACCCGAATCTTCAATGAGGCCGCCGGCACCATTACTCAGTCCCGGATACATGATAAAGGCAAAGTTAGCAGCAGAAAACAATTCCGAATAAGCAGTGGCCAGCACAATCGGCATACCCTGTCCGCCAACCTCCGGCGATCTTATCGAAGAAGCCCAGCCGCCTTCGACAAATTTTTTATAGGGCTCCCGGTAACACTCCGGAACATGCACCTTACCGTCTTTTAATTCACAACCGACCTTATCTCCTTCAGCATAAGTAGGTAAAATTACATTAACTGCCATTTTTTCCGCTTCTTTTTGCATCATCAGCGCGTCCTCTTTGGAGAAACCGGAAAATAATTCACTGGCGAATAGCTTCTCCGTGTCCAGCTGCTCGAAAAGGACAAATTGCTGATCCCTCATATTCACAATCGAGTTACCCATAGACAACCTCCTCCTTTAGCTAGAAAATTTGATTAATATATCTCTATTAACCGTGTTTTAAGCCTTTTATATATATCTGTAAGGTAGATTTGATCGTGGAATGGATTTTTTCTCTTCTTTTATCTTCTGAACCGGAAAAAATATGGAGAGTTATAATGCCGTTGAGCATTCCCCAAAGGGCGAACTGGTTATATTTAATATCAATAGTGGGCTCAAATTCTTGGGAATCAATGCCAAACTGAAATATATTACCAATTATATCAATAGTTTTTCTCATCGCAATTATAATATTTTTATATTGTTCGTCGGAGAGATTCATCTGATCGGTATGCAGCATGAATGTCATAAGTATTCTGAATAACTCCGGTTCATTGAGAAAAATATCAACATAAAAGAAGGAAAATTCAAATAATGAATCGGTAGCGGACTTCTTTCTATTAAATAAAGCAAAGGCTTGTTGATGAAATTTGTCAATATCATGGAGCAATATTTGAGCACAAATTTCTTCTTTGCTGAAAAAGTAAAGATATATCGATCCCTTGCCCAGTTCGGAGACTTTGGCGATTTCATCGACGGTAACGTTTTTAAACCCTTTGGCAAAAAAGAGCGTGCGTGCTGATTTGAGGATAACCATTCGGCGATTATCCTTCTCTTTTTCTCTACGCTCGAGAAGACCCATAAATTTTTCCTTTCTCTTGGTAAAACGGAAAACCACTTTGACTACTGGTCGGCATGTGACCACAGGTTAGTAAATATGTAGATCAATTAATTTTCGATGTCAAGAGAAATAGGAGTGCAAACAGATAATAGACGGTTTTCTGATAACGACATTAAAATTGTAAAGATAGTCCGGTAGCATTTGAGCGAACTAACTGATGACATGTCTATTAAATCTAAAAACACTATATTCTTCGCCGCAGGCATGATAGATATTTTTCAATGATCGCAGCAGACAAACAATATGAAAAATAATACACTGAAATTTCTTAACTTCTCAGATACGGAACGTGGACATTTCACAAAGTTACATGCCTGTTTTGTGTTATTAATAATAACTTTGGTGATGTTCGGGGATGTTCTTTTCTTCAATACGGATCAGGTACTGTCTAAAGCAGGGCTTGATCTTTTCAGTGGTGAGATGTCCGGTTATGATTTTTTATTCCGGCAACTGAAACAAGGCTCATTAGCTTTATGGAATGCTTATGTCTTTTGCGGAACACCAACTTTAGCAACATCCCTTTATCCACCTCTTTTCAGTTTTCTTTTCTTTCCACTGCCGCTGGCCGTCAACATTGGTATTGCCCTTCATGTTTTTCTCCTCGGGCTTTTTATGTATTTATGGACTAGCTTCCGTGGCCTCCATCCTTTGGCCTGTTTGGCATCATCCATCATAATCATGTTTTGCGGCCCATATTTTATGCATATTTATGCCGGTCATCTTGGCAATCTCTGCGCCATGACCTGGATCCCTCTCATATTACTTTCCCTGGATGCAACGCTGGATCGTCCTTCACTTTCCTGGGTTTTGCTGGGCATCTTTGCCGTGTCCATGCAAATTCTCACAGGCCAATTCCAATACGTATATTATACGGCAATAACCTGCACTCTATATGCCGGCATTGGTTTATGGATATCTAACAACAAAGGTAAATCTATTGTCGGAATGATTTTTATTGTCCTGGGAAGTTTTGCGCTATGTTCTTTTCAGATATTCAATAGCCTGGCCACAACCCAGGAAAGTGTTCGCACAGCCGGAGTATCTTTTCAATTTTCGTCCATGTTCTCCTTCCCGCCGGAGAATCTGTTAACCTTTCTAACTCCCTTTTTCTTTGGTGAGATGACCTTTATTCCCTACTGGGGTCGTTGTTACCTGTGGGAAATGTCGACATTTATCGGCATTACCGGATTTCTTATGGCTATATATGGAGTCGTTTACGGAAGAGAAATAAAGCGGTGGCTTTTCGCCATTATGGTTATTGCGCTTTTCATCCTGGCCCTGGGCGCACATACTCCTGTATTTCAGTTTCTCTACAATTGGCTGCCGGGCTTTAACAAATTCCGCGGTTCATCCAAATTCATTTTCCCGGCCTGTCTCTTTCTGGTAATGCTCGCCGGCATTGGTTTTGATAAATTAATTCGCCATAACAATACCGACTATAAATTCGTCATCGGCGTTGCTGTAATTGGAATATCGCTCTTAACAGCGGCTTACCTGATTTTTGCCAATCCCCATCTGATTGGAAATATGATGAGGGTACTGGAAGCAACAAAAGAATCTTATCTGCCCCAGACAATTTATTCGGATATCAATTTTGTTCAATATGTAAAAACCGTAGCGGCATCATCGCTTCTTATATCCGGCTTCGTCTGCCTCATCTTGGCCGCTCTTTTATATTTGGCCCGGCAGTCCGATAAAATTATTTACATCATTATCGCGATTGCCCTGATCGAAGTTTTTTCCTTTGCCCGATTAAACAGACCTACTTTTAATATTAACGAAACATTAATTAACAATTTTACCCAATTTTATGCCCAACACCCGGATGACTATCGCGTCTTGAACCGATTAAACCCCAATATGGCCATGTCCACTGGAACGGGAGATATATGGGGATACGGTCCAATGGCTCAAAGGAGATACATTCAGTTCATGGCGTATACACAAGGAGAAAATCCCGATAATGCCGACACGTATCTGCAAATACAAAATCATCACAAATTGTTCAATATGCTCAGATTACGATATATAATAACAAGAGCGCAAAACGGTCTTGCGATTTCGGAGGCAAAGGATTTTATGCCTCGCTTTAATCTCATCCGGAACTGGATCGTGCTTCCCGCTCGCGAAGCCATTTTCCGGGAAATGGACAAAGAATCGTTTGATCCCCGCAAGCTTGTCATTCTGGAGACAAAGCCTGATATCGTTCCGGCAATTTCAGGAACAAAAGGAACATCTGATATTATTGAATCTTCAGCTGATTCCCTTTTAATAAAAGTTAACACCCCGGATCCGGCATTACTGCTAATTACAGATAACTTCAGCGAGGGTTGGCGTGCCGTTGCAAAGCCAGGAAGTATTCAGAAAGATTATAAAATTATGCCGGCTAATTACACTCTTATGGCTATACCGCTCAAAGCTGGTGAACATTACCTGCGTTTAGAATACCAACCAACAACTTTCGTTATTGGCAGATGGATATCTTCAGCTGCACTGTTCATTTACATAATTGTCATTCTATTATCATTAGGGAAGTCGAAATTTATCACATCATTCTTCAGGAAATATAAATAAAACTCCTTCATGATCAAAACTCACA
The DNA here is from genome assembly GCA_025361065.1 of Deltaproteobacteria bacterium. Lineage (GTDB taxonomy): Bacteria > Desulfobacterota > Syntrophia > Syntrophales > Smithellaceae > MVRV01. The sequence goes on along the minus strand of JANYAY010000133.1, from coordinate 26,075 downwards.
ATCTGACCTCCCGGGGCAGAGCAGCTTGACGGACGGGGACAAGTCCCAAGCTGCCCAACCGGTCATTATCTTTTCGGCCTCATTTTCAGTTCCTGCCAGGCTATACGGAGATTATTGCGGGCATCCTGATAGTCCTGCCGGATGATTAAAGCCCTTTGAAAATGCACTATGGCATCTTCGAGTTGCCCTTGTTTAGCCAGGACAATCGCCAGATTATTATGAGCCTCTGCAAAATCGGGATTGATGGCTAAGGCCCGCTGATAATAATCAATGGCCTGTGTAAACTTATTCTGCTGTGCCAGCGCCGCACCCATATTGAAATTAGCTTCCAGATATCGCGGCATAATTTTCAGAGCCTCCCGGTATTGATTGACTGCCTCGACAGAGTTTCCCCGATGCGCCAGAGCGGCCCCCAGATTATTATAGGCGATATAATTCCCCTTGGTTACCCCAATGGCATGCGAAAAAAGATCTACGGCATTTTCCCAGTATTGAGTCTGAATATATGACTGGGCAGTGAAGACTGTTAGGACGACCACTGCCATTACCCTCAAACCTATCACACAACCTGGTAAGCGTTTGCAGACCTCCATGCTACCCCAGGCAATCACGATAAACAAACCAATCAACGGGATATAGGTATAGCGGTCCGCCATCCCGTGCGAACCTACCTGAACCAGGCCGATCACGGGCACCAGCGTTCCGAGATACCAGAACCAGCCGACAGCAAACCAGGGATATCTCCGACGCCGGCGTATGCTTAAATAGCTGATTGCCCCCAGCAGCAAAACAGATGATGCCACCGCCCATACCGGCCATAATCCCGGATGAGGATAGAACACCGCCAGATTAACCGGGCAAATCATCTTTCCTATATAGAGCACATAAGACACCAGAGCGTTGGCCAAACGAACGTCCAGGGCATAAGATACCATCGGCGTCAGGGCGCCGGCGCGCCCTTCGGCAACCACTGTAGCCACGCTCACTCCGATGGCGATGGCCAGCAATGGCGCTTTCTCCAGAAACAACCAGCCGGCATTTCCCCGATTCCAGAATTGTTGAGAATCAGTAATTGTCTGTTTAGTTTTAAACCGGTCCAGCGGCCACCAATCCAGCAAAAGTAAAACAAAGGGCATTGTTACCAGCATCGGTTTTGCCATTAATCCCAGAACAAACAAGATCGCCATAGTTAAATACCGGCGCACTCCCGGTCTTTGCACATAATGAGAGTATCCCCACAGTGTGAGAATCATAAAAAATGTACTGAGAACATCTTTTCGAGCCGCTATCCATGCTACTGACTCCACATGCAAGGGATGCAACGCAAACAGGGCCGCCACAAAAAAACTTCTCCCCAAAGTACCGGTTATCTGAGCCAAAACAATAAACAACAGAAGAGTATTGAAGATATGAAAAATTACATTTGTCACATGGTAGCCTCCGGCATTTAACCCATGGAGGTCATAATCCAGCATCAGCGACAGCCAGGTTAACGGATGCCAGAAACCGGCATCCAGAGACGTCAACGCCCAGCGAATGCTCTGTGCCGTCAAGCCTGCTTTAACTGCGGCATTGTCTGTCACATAGACGTGATCATCATAATGCACAAAATCAAAATGAGATACTTGAGAGTAAACAAGAAAGATAAAAAGCGTTAATATCAGGCAACAAAAGAGCCGGACTTGCCGAGGGCGAAAATGGCTTTTATGCGCCATAGCGGTATCAGGAAAAACTTCCCTATATTTCATGATAAAATGGCCTTTCGGGCATTAGCGTCAATTACCGATAGAGAATATGGCGCTTATTTTATTTACATTGGCGCATAGGCGATGACAACAAGAATCGCAATGATAATATAATGGGCAAGTCTGCTGTGCATAAGATTTCTCAAATGATCAGAATTCTTCTGTCCGGCGGCATATCGATCCAGGAACTTGAAGATTACTTGTTCTTACCACCGGTATTTTTCGATGACTCACCAGGGAAAATGTCTTTATCCCTGGGGCTGTTTTTCCCGGCGGCAACTTTCATCATCTCGTATACTTCTTCATCGGCAGAACCATTAGCTATGGCTTGTTGCCCCTCTGCGTTGAATAGATGTCTGTCACCGTTTTTCAGTGCCAGGCGCATCAGTATTTTACGGACATCCAGATGACGGGGATCAGTAATCAAGATAATTCGTAATTCCCTTACGGCCTCATCTTTATGCCCCATTTCCGTCAGCGCCATGGTCATGCCATATGCGGCAGAGGTATTGCGACTGTTTATCTCCAGAGCCCTCTTGTAAGCATCAACAGCCTGCTCAAATTTCCCGGTCAGCCGATAGCAGTCTCCGAGCAGTCTCCTGTTCTCGTCGCTCTTAAAAGACATTTCTTCCGCTTTTTTAAAATATTCGATTGCTTTATCATAATTTTCCCGGACATGCTGGACAAGCCCGACATTGTAATACAGAAGACCGGATTCCGGTTTCAGCTGTATCGCTTTGTACGTATAGGCTAGACCCTGGTCATATTCGCCGGTATTGATATAAAATTGACCCAGATTGCCCAGGGCAATATAGTTTTGGGGCGCGATTTTCAGGGCATGCTCAAACAGGGTGATACTGCTTCTCCAATAACTGACTTGCCACCAGGCACAAAATGTCAGGCTCACTATGGTTACTGTGCCCGCCGCCCACAAAAACAGTCGACCGAACCTCCGGCGGAAGGTAAGATCAGACACTCCCCAGACGATGATAATAAACAGACCGATGAGGGACACATAGGTGTAACGATCAGCCAGAGCGTGGGGACCTACCTGGATAAGGCCTATGACGGGAACCAGTGTACCCGCATACCAGAACCAACCGGTGAAAAGATAAGGTTGGCGCCGGCACGCTAAAACAACAATGAATGTGATCGCCGCAAGCAGCAGCAGGGCACCAATCACGTAAACCAGGGGAATGCTCACGGGATGAGGATAAAAAAAAGTAAGTTTAGTAGGCCAAAACATCATAGCGATATATTTTACATATGACACAATGGCATTGGCAAAACGGTCGGCCATTGATAAAACATTCAGATCTGTTAAGGCGTCAGCTTTATGTTCCGTGATGACGACCAGAATGGACGCCAGGATAGACAAAAAGAAGAGGGGAATCTTTTCGATCAAAAGAAACCCGAAAGGGCGTCTGCCGGTATTAATCAAAGGAGGAGCTATAATATTGTCGTTTCTTGTGTCCTCCCTCACCGTCAGTCGTTGCAAAGGCCAATAATCCATGAGGAGCATAACGAAAGGAAAGGTAACAATCATGGGTTTCGCCATAAGACCAAGAATAAAAAAAATTATCACCAGGATGTAGCGCCGCGGGTTGGGAAATTCAGCATAATTTACATACGCCAGAAGCGTGGCAAACCCAAAGAGAGTGCAAAGGAGATCCTTGCGCTGTGATACCCAGGCGACTGATTCCACATGAAGAGGATGAATGGCAAAAAGAAGGGCGACAAAAGCGCTCCTCAGCGGTGCTTTTGTCGATCTTTTCAGAAAGAAAAAAAGCAGGAGAGTATTAATGATGTGCAGGATAACATTCGTCCAGTGATAGCCGCCCGGATTATTACCGAACAACTCCCGGTCGACCATCAGGGAAAGCCAGGTGAGGGGATGCCAGAAACCAGCCTCAGTAGTGGTAATGGCCCACGATAAGCCCTCCCAGGTCAGGCCGGCTATGACATGTGCCCTCTCTGTAACATAGGAGCCATCGTCATAGTAGACGAACTTGAAGTCTTTCACCTGCCAGTAAATAATAATAATGAACAAAATAAGGACCAGGCAAATGAAGGTGTCTCTTTTGTCGCCTGGTGATTTCAGCATACTTCTTCCCATTCCCGCCTGCTAATACCAAGTTGCATTCAAAAGATAACGCGGCGGCAAGGAGGAGGCGCCGCAGGCGTATTGTACATACGTTGAGGAAGCCGACGACGCAGCCAACAAAGTTAGCTGAAGAATGCGACTTGGTATAATAACAAAAAAAGGGGTGAGATTTTGTATCCTCACCCCTTCTCATTGTTCAAATTAACCCATTAAGGTGTAATGACACCACTCGCATCAATCGAAAATGTCCTGCCCCCGGCTGTATGGACTGACGTGATTGCTAAATTGGACTGGGATCCTGCGGCAGTAGTCGTCACATTAGCTGTTGACTTGAAAGCAACCAGATCCGCGGGAGAGGTTACCGCAAACGATGGTGAGTCTGTAAAGAGGGCCTGCGCCGCCGTATAGGCATTCTTGGCATCAGCCTTGGCAGCCGTTTCGTAGCCTCTGGTCCTGTAAGCGGTGAACTGCGGGATAGCGATAGCGGCCAAAATACCGATGATGGCGATAACGATCATCAATTCAATCAGGGTAAAACCTTTTTGTCCTTTAGTACGAAAAATCTTTAACATATTTTCCTCCTTTTATAATGGCATTGAAATTTTTCATTTTTTTATTACATTATTCAATAGATTTTGTCCAATTTTTTATTTAATTCCATCACCTCCTCTATATTAATAAATACATTGGTTTATGATCCGGTTATTGTTCTGATTAGCAGAGCAATTCATGTGCCAAATAACCAGGATATCCTGGAACATTTGCAGAGACCAGAATTAGTTCAGGAATATTATCGATAAATATTTTTTAACATTTAATCGGTACACCAAAAAAAGTTATTAAAGTTGATAAAACAGGTTATTTTCACCAGACCATTGTCAATTTCCTCTTTAATTAGACTGAAGGCTGAAGACTGAAGGCTGAAGGCTGAGGGCTGAGGGCTGAGGGCTGAGGGCTCGAAGACCGGCATATGCCGGTGGGAGCTGGAGACTGTTAGGCTGATTTGTGGCGCGCACTGCGCGCTTCCTCATAACCTTCAGTCTTCAGCCTTCAGTCTATTTCCCCTGCCTTGAGATTTAATTATTCCACAGGACTCGAAAATATGATAGGGATTGCCAAATGAATTTCCGGGGAAAAGAATGTACGAAGTTGCGATTATAAAATCATTTTCAGCAGCACACATGTTGGCAGCCATAGGCGGAAAATGTGAAGAATTACACGGCCATAATTTCAGAGTGGAAGTAACTGTTGCCGCACCGGATCTAAACCATTCAGGAATTCTCATTGATTTCCGTGATGTAAAAAAATGGCTCCAGGAAATACTCGACAATTTAGATCATAAACATTTAAATGAATTATCATTTTTTGCTGAAATTAATCCTTCTTCGGAAAATATTGCTCAATATATCTACAGGGAAATGAAATTAAAGACTCAACAGGCAGAAGTTAAGGTAGTCCGTGTTAAAGTTTGGGAATCAGAAAACGCCGCGGTAACGTATAGAGAGGACTGAAGGCTGAGGGCTGAAGGCTGAAGGTTCCCCCTAACAGCCTTCAGTCTTCAGCCTAAACACCTATTTTTATGATCGACATTCAAAATCAAAAAGATTTCCGCAATATTGATATCAAAAAAGTTGGCGTTAAAAATATCAAATATCCTATTATTGTTCTTGACCGCGCCCGCGGGACACAGCCGGTAAATGCTACAATAAACATGTACGTCAATCTGCCGCATCATTTCAAAGGCACCCACATGAGCCGTTTTGTGGAAGTGCTCAATGAATTTAAAGGTCAAATCAGCATTAAGACTTTTCAAACAATATTGGAAAAAACACGCCAGAAGCTTCATGCGCACTCTGCTCATATGGAAATTGAATTCCCCTATTTTATGGAAAAGATGGCTCCCATTTCCCGGGCCAAAAGCTTTATGGAATATCGCTGCCTCTTTGCCGGAGAAAATAATGTTGACCAAACCGATTTTTTAGTAGGGGTTGCGGTTCCGGTTACTACTGTCTGTCCTTGTTCCCGGGAAATCAGTAAATTCGGCGCTCATAACCAACGCAGCATTGTTACGGTCAAAGTGCGTTTTAAAAAATTCTTCTGGATTGAAGAAATTATAAAAACAGTGGAAGAATCGGCCAGTGGTGAGGTATATTCTCTCCTGAAACGCGTTGACGAAAAATACGTTACAGAGAAGGCTTACGAAAATCCTAAATTTGTCGAAGATGTTGTGCGGAGTGTGGCGGTGAGACTAAATGCTGATAATAATTTTATCTGGTACAGTGTCGAAGCGGAAAATTTTGAAAGTATCCACAACCACAGTGCCTATGCCTATGTAGAGAAAGGATGAACTCATGCCCGCCAGAAAATCGAGTCGGTTTTTTAACTTATATAACCAGGGTTTTATCCGCACGGCCGTTTGTATTCCCGAAGTCAAGGTTGCCGATACTTTTTTCAATACAAAAAAGACTATTGAGTTGGCCCACATGGCTGCTTCTCAAAAAGCAATTTTAGCCATTTTCCCGGAATTGGGACTCTCTGCTTACTCTAATGATGATCTGTTCCATCAAGACGCACTTTTGCAAAGCGTTCGGGAAGCGCTTATAACGATAAAGAAAACTTCCGAAAAAATAAACATGATCATGGCAGTGGGAGCTCCTCTGCAGATCGATTGCCGGCTTTTCAACTGCGCCGTTGTTTTCTACCACGGTCGAATACTCGGCGTTGCCGTCAAGTCATATTTACCCAATTATCGTGAATTTTACGAAGGAAGGCAATTTACCCCGGCGGCTGCTGCTCTTTCCAGTAAAATAGAATTAGCCTCGCAAAAAGATATCCCCTTTGGAGCAGATATAATTTTTAAAGTTGACGGAATAAATAACTTCAACTTTTTTCTGGAAATTTGCGAGGACGTCTGGGTTCCCATACCGCCGTCGAGTTTTGCCTCCATGGCCGGAGCTACCGTTATCGGCAATCTATCGGCATCCAATATTACCATCGGCAAATCCGAATACCGTCATCAGCTGGCCGCCAACCAGTCGGCCCGGTGTGTTGCCGCTTATTTGTATGCCGCCGCCGGCACCGGTGAATCCACAACCGATCTGGCCTGGGATGGCCATGCCATGATTTATGAAAATGGCAATCTGCTGACTGAATCGGCCCGTTTTTCTCAGCAAGCACAAATCATTTACAGCGACATAGATTTGGACCGCCTGACACAGGATCGGATGCGCTTGAACTCTTTTTCCCAAAATGCCACTACCCACAAAGACAAGCTTTCCTTATTCCGTAAAGTCGAATTCAGCATAGAGGTTCCTGACGGCCGAATTCTCCTGAATAGAGAATATCCCCGATTCCCCTACATTCCCGCCGATCCTTCCAAGCGTGACCTGCGCTGTTATGAAGCCTATAATATCCAGGTACAGGGTCTGGCCAAACGCCTCCAATCTTCCGGCATTAAAAATATTGTTATCGGAGTTTCCGGAGGCCTTGACTCCACACATGCTCTCATTGTGGCCGCAAAAACAATGAACCTTTTAGGTTTGCCACCTTCGAATGTTAAAGCATACACTCTACCTGGTTTTGCCACAACCGCAAAGACATACAATAACTCCCTTAAATTGATGAATGCTTTAAATGTTGAAGCAAATGAAATTGATATCAAGCCCGCAAGCATGCAAATGTTTAAAGACATAAAGCACCCGTTTGCCCGCGGTAAAAAAAATTACGACACCACTTTCGAAAATGTGCAAGCCGGAGAGCGTACATCTCATCTCTTCCGTCTGGCCAACATGAGAGAAGCACTGGTAGTCGGTACCGGAGATTTAAGCGAATTGGCTCTGGGTTGGAGCACTTATGGGATCGGCGACCATATGTCCCATTATAATGTTAATACCAGTGTGCCTAAAACTCTCATCCAGCACCTGATCCGCTGGGTCGCCCAAACCAATCAATTTTCACCGGAAGTGTCTCAAATTCTGATAGATGTTTTGGATACGGAAATATCGCCGGAACTCGTCCCCGGAAAATCAGCCTCTGCTCCTTGCCAAAAAACCGAAAATTTTATCGGACCGTATGAATTGCAGGATTTTAATAATTTTTATATAACGCGTTTCGGATATTTACCGTCCAAAGTAGCCTTCCTGGAATACTGCACCTGGAAAGATAAGGCCCGGGGAGTCTGGCCGGATATTCCTGCCGACAAGAGAAATTCCTATACTTTAAAAGAAATAAAAAAATGGCTTTACGTTTATTTATACAGGTTTTTTAAAACATCCCAATACAAACGTTCCTGCGTGCCCAATGGACCCAAGGTCGGCTCCGGTGGGTCGCTCTCACCGCGTGGCGACTACCGGGCGCCTAGCGACAGCGAACCGGATGTCTGGCTGAAAAACTGGGAAAATATTCCGGAAAGCGACAATTAAATGCGTGAGACATATAAAGATTTTGATGCAACTGAATTATTTTGTTCTTCATGCAAAAGAGCAGTACCGGTAAAAAAAAGATTGCTTTTGATTCTCCCGGAAGGGGAGAAATACGATTATAATTGTGTGTACTGCGGCGCTTCTATCGGCGATAAAATGGTCACGGAACAAAGAAATCTGAAAGTAACTCTGCGGTGAAAAAAAAGTTGTGTTAACCTTTCTGCAAAGCCTTTTTTAACTTTTCAGCGAGAATACCCGAACCTGTTTGGGCGGATTTTTCCTCATATACAACACTGAATTCACGTCCTGAACCTTCCGGTCCCAGATACTCAGCCAATACTCCTCGACTGTGAACATCTTCATGGCAATAGACACAAAGATTTTCCCAGTTACTTCCATCAGCCGGATTGTTGTAATGATTGCTGTCTTTATGATGCACGGTTAAAAGATTTCTCTTAGATTCCGCAAATTCACGGTTACAACGGGCGCAAACCAGACCGTGGATAGCCAATGACCTTTCCCGGTAATCTTCACCTGCCTGTGGCTTTTGCGCGGCCTTCATCTCCCGCACAGAGTCTTCAGCCGATTTATTTGCTTCACCGGCACTAACCGGTTTTTTGTCAATCTTGACTTTGCCCCATTTACTGCTGAATGTTACTTTAGACATAAATAAACTAAACTTTCTTTGCCGGTTTGGTTGATAATACATCCAGAAAAACATGAATTCCTTTGGCAATAGCAACAGCATTGTTCATGGTCTTAAGAGCAGGCGACTTTATTACCATTAGAAAAACACGAATTCCCTTGGCAATAGCAACAGCATTGTTCATGGTCTTAAAAGCAGGCGACTTTATTACCATTGGAGCGATATCCTGAATGTTATTAACTATATTATTCGCAACTGTTTGAATCCGGCCAAATGTTGCGGAAAAATTTTGGACTTCCCGGTTAACGGTAGTTGTGGAATTGTTAATGTTCGTCGTTATTTCTTCCAGATTTCTTAAAATTATGGGCAAATCCTGATTTAATGTTTCCAGGGTTACCGCAACAGCCCTGGTTGTTCTCCATATTTGGATAAGAATCGGAATGCAAAAAATCAATAGTAAGATAATCGCAATAACCGCGATTATTAAAAAAATATCCAGATACGACATGGATTTCTCCTTAATTTATAAAAAAATTGATTAATGTTCATTTACCACAAGAATATCTCTCCGTTATGCCGGTTTCCCGCTTTTTTCTTCACGATAAGCGTCAACCCCGGCATCAATTGCTTTTTTCAGTCTATTTTTATTATCCTGAACAGTTTCTACACTTTGCTGTGCAAATTCATTAACTTTGCTTTCCACTTCCTCCACTTTCTCCTTGGCCGACAATTCGAGCTCGTGCAAACTTTTCACTGCCGATTCATAGACCAACTGGCTTTTCACTACTGCCTTTTCATATTCTTCCTTAGCCTTATTGAGGAGTTCTTCAGTTGTCTGGGCAATATCTTCACGCGTTTCTTTGCCGCTTTTTGGTGCATATAAAATACCGAAAGCTGCGCCGATTAATCCACCAATGATTAAACCTTTCAGTAAATCACCACTGTTTTCTGACATATACCACCTCCATAATTATTTTTTTATTCCTTTTTTTATTATAATTGAACTTTTTTTAAAAGCAAGACCTACTTAAATCCAAAAACACAAAAAAACCGAGCATTAATTTAATGCTCGGTTTTTGTCCTGCGAAAATGTTATAACTCAATTATTTTGCTGGAGCTGCGGGTGCTGCGGGTGCTGCGGTTGCAGCAGGCATAGCCGTTGCAGCAGGTGCCGGTGTAGCAGCGGGTGCTTCAACTTTCGGAGCCTCTGCTGGTTTTTGCTCTTCGGGTTTTTTGCAGCCTACAACTGCAAGAGACAGAGAAGCAAAGAAAAGCACGCTAACAAAAATGGCAAATATTTTTTTCATTAAAGCATATCCTCCTTTCACAGATTTCATAATCTTTGGGTATTTTATTACCCCAACTTTTGACCGCAGACATTACGCTTTTTTTTTGCCTTGTCAAGATAAATTTAACAATATATAAGTCAAAAATCATAACAGAAAGGTCGCAAAATGATTCTGGGCATTGATGTAGGCGGAACTCATACTGACTCGGTATTAACGGAAAATTTCCTGGTAAAGAAGAAGGCGAAAGTCAAGACCGATCATACCAATATTATGGCTTCACTTTTAGCCGCCTTTCAAACAATAGCTTCAGATGAAAACATTAAAAATATCAAGAGGATAGTTCTCAGCACTACTCTTTCCACTAATGCCATCGTCCAAGGCAAAACTGATCGGGTAGGAATGGTTTTGCTAAATGGCCCCGGATTATCACCTCAAACATTAGATCTTGGTAAAGACTTCTTCTTCGCCAGTGGTTACATTAATCACCGTGGCATATCCATGCAGCCCGTAAATGACCGAGAAATAAAAGATATCGGGGAATATTTCCGGAAGGAAAATATTTATCAGGTTGGAATTGCGGGCAAGTTCTCCTCGCGCAATCCGCAACAGGAAATAAACATTGCGGAAATACTCCAAGATAAGGACAGAAATTTTTCTTTAGGGCATCGCCTGTCAGGGCAGCTCAACTTTCCCCGCCGTGTCGCCACCACATATCTTAATGCTGCTGTTTATAATATCTACAAGGGATTCGTCCGGGAAGTACATCAATTTTTGCGTGAAATTCAGCTGAATGTGCCCGTTTATATCCTCAAAGCGGATGGTGGCACAATTTTGATTGATGAGTCTCTTTTATATTCCGCACTGACTATCCATTCAGGACCAGCAGCCAGCATAATGGGTGTATTAGCCACAGCCGGCATTAAGGAAGATGCCGTGGCTTTGGATATAGGCGGTACAACAACCGACATTTCTGTTTTCGCAGAGGGAGTCCCGCTGTTGGAAGTATCCGGAGTAACAATCAGTGGGCGAAAAACATTGATTCGCGGGCTATATACAAAATCCATCGGTATCGGGGGTGACAGTGCCGTCCGGATAAAAAATGGCAGCATTGCCGTCGGCCCCGACAGAGAAGGCCCGGCGGCAGCCCTGGACGGGTCATTGCCAACTCCCACTGATGCTATGATTGTACTAGGTATGACTTCACTAGGTGATAAACAAAAAGCCATTGACGCCATTGATACACTAGCAACTCAATTAAATATGGATACTATCTGTGCGGCCCGGGTCATACTGGATAAAACCATGACAACAATTGCTGATAATGTCCGCAAGGTTTTAGAGGAAATTAACAATAAGCCGGTTTATACAATCCATGATCTTTTAGAGGGTAAAATAATCAGGCCCCGCGAGGTATTTGTTGTCGGCGGGCCGGCAGCGGCAATTGCACCCGGCCTTGCTTCCCTTCTCGGCTATCCTTATAAAATTCCCGAGCACTCCGAAGTGGCCAATGCCGTAGGCGCAGCCCTCGCCAGAACGACGGCGGAAATAACCGTGCTGGCCGATACGCAAAAGGGAGAATTGACTATCAGCGAAGAGGGAATTATTAAAAAAATACCGCACGATTTTACTTCCCAAAAGGCAATTGAAGCAGGCTTGGAAGCTCTCAAGGCTCGAGCCATTAAAATGGGTGCAAATTTAAATGATTTGGATATGGAAGTAACCGAAGCACAGGAATTCAATATGATCAGAGATTTTTGCACAACAGGAAAAAATATCCGCACCAAAATTCAAATCAAGCCTGGCTTGATTTCAGCTTGTGCGGCAAGGACTTCGTAAAATGACGCGAAAAGAAAGAAAAACAGGTCTGATTTTTTTCCCGGCTTTCGACTGGGCAATTTCCGAAACGCATCCGGAAAGAGAAGAACGGCTTCTCTACACGCAGGATCAGGTTTTTGAAGAAGGACTGCTGGATTTGGAAAACATTGTGGAATTTAAACCCGGTGTTGCTAACTATAATGACATTAACCGCTGCCACATTTGCGTCCCCGATGCTCAAAGCCTGACAACTCCCTCACATCTGATCTCGGCGGGAGGCGCCATAACCGCGGCGCAAAAAGTTCTGCGAGGTGAGGTGGACAATGCCTTTGCCCTGGTCCGTCCGCCCGGACACCATGCCATGCTTGTAGCTCATGGAGCACGAGGTTTCTGTAATATTAACATTGAAGCTGTCATGGTCGAATATATCCGTAAAAATTTTGGCATCAAGAAGATTGCCATTGTAGATACGGATTGCCACCACGGTGATGGTACGCAGGATATCTATTGGAACGATCCTGATGTTCTGTGCATATCCCTGCACCAGGATGGCCGCACTCTCTATCCAGGAACCGGTTTTATCGAAGATTTCGGCGGGCCTAATGCTTTAGGCGCTACTATCAATATTCCCTTGCCGCCCCGAACATCTGATGATGGTTTTTTATATGTTTTAGATCACGTCATCTTGCCGGTTCTGGATGAATTTCAACCGGAAATCATCATTAATTCCGCCGGACAGGACAACCACTACAGCGATCCCATTACGGATATGTGTTTCAGCGCCCAAGGATACGCCCTCTTAAACGAAAAGCTGGCCCCGCATATTGCAGTACTGGAAGGCGGCTACTCCATTGAGAGAGCCCTGCCCTATGTAAATGTCGGCATAATCCTGGCTATGGCCGGACTCGATTACAGCAACGTCAAAGAACCGGATTATAATCCTGACAAAATCCGCCAATCCCCGGAAATATCAAACTTCATTGAAAATGAAGCACGGGAAATTCTCAAAATGTGGAAAAACAGAAAAAAAATGAAGGCACAGATAGTTGGTTCGGCAGCTTATGTACGACGCGTGAAAAACATCTATTATGATACAGACGGCATCTCCGAAAAACAAACCGAAACGGTGCGTGTTTGTAATGACTGTGGCGGTTTAGTCATGATTGACTCGGCAGCCGACAACGGAAGAAAAATCTTCGCCGTTATTCTCCCCAATCACTGTTGTCCCGAATGCCGCGTAAGCGGAGAAACGTTTTTTGAGCGCGTTAATCGCGGACAATACAGCAATGTTTATCTGCAGGATCGTGAGAAAGACATATTTCTCGCTAAATAATTTTAAAATACCGGAGCTATAAATGGATGAAAAAGACATCAAAGTAAAAACAGCGCATACGGCAAAATTGCTTTTTTCGAGCGGAGCCAAGCTTGATCCACCCTATCTTTTATGGAAGGAATTCAACCACGAATTGGCCAACGATTTTTCGCGTTTTATCACTGGCAATCTTTATTCCCGTAATGTTTTGACGATACAGGAGCGGCAAATGGCAGCGTGCGCCATGCTCGCAGCCATCAAGGCAAAAGATGAGTTGAAATTACATGTAAATGCAGCATTAAATGTCGGCTGTGACCCGCATAAACTTGCTGAAATATTTTTTCAGACGGCAACATATGCCGGAATGCCGGCAGTTAATGAAGCCCTGGCCGTATTTAAGCAGGTTCTGCAAGAACGCAACGAATGGCCTCTGAAATAATACTCGGCAGGCACGTTTGTGTTTTCCAATGCATTTGAAAAAAAGCTCCCCCGCCGCTCCGGCCAAGGGGAGCTTTTATTATTCCAGAACAATCAATAACTGATTGGCATCAACCTTGTCTTTTTCTTTCACCTTGATCTCTTTGACTGTGCCGGCAGCCGTTGCGCAAATGGGATTCTCCATTTTCATGGCTTCCAGGATAATCAGTTCATCATCGGCCTGGACCTGATCACCAACGTTGACCAGAATCTCGGCAATTGTCCCCGGCATATGTGCTACAACATTTGTACTCATATTTTATCTCCTTAATGTTTTAGTGTTTTATTTCTTCCAGATCGGATCTGCCGGGCCATATTCTTTGGGCAGTATCGCCTCTGCCGGCCATTCCGCCGGCGCATTCTGACCGGGTTTTTCCGAGGCCTTTTCGATCAACTTTTTCAAACCGGGACGGGCAAATTTCATATGACCGGCCTTGATGGTCCGGCCATTGTAGATGACTTCTGAGCGCAGACGGCCACCCATGGTCTTCTCCATCTTTTTGCCCAGCCACAGGACACGGTCCACATTATAGCCATGCTCAATGCCGAGTTCATCAATCTGGACAAGCAGATCTTCCAGACAGATAAGACCAACAAAGCGGGGATCATCGTAATAATACTCACCGGTGCCTCGGATCGGGCTATCGTCGAGGAAGTTGGCAGGCTGGCCACCCAGACCACCCAAGGTTCCCTCAAACCGCGTAAAACCGGCCATCAGAGCTGCCAGAATCGATGACGATGCAACACGCTTAGTCTCGTGGAGATGGAGCAGATGCGCCTCGGGATTAGGCATTGCATCCATAATCATCGCGCAATAGCGGTAAACGTCAGCCGCATTGGCGGAGCCGTCGTGATCGGCATGTTCAATGTCATGGGCGCCGATGGAAAACCAGCGTTTTGTAAATTCTACGGCGTCTTCCATTCTGGTAGCGCCGCTGATGGGGCTTCCCCAAATTGTGCTGACGGTGCCGCACATCTTGAGGCCCGCACCCCGTGCTTTGGCTATGCACTTCTCAGCCTCTCTCCAGTACTGGGAAAGGGTCGTTCCGGAATTGGCAAAGTGATGTTCGGGGTCCGTCGAAACCATCATGAGAATCCGGTCGGGACCGATCCCTTGTTTCTTCAATTCGATAGCCCTGTCTACGGCGGATTCCCGGATCGTAACGGCCGTCATCACAATCTCGTCATAATTGATCCCGGCTTTAGCACAGCGTTTTTTGAACTCGTCGCTGCGTAATGCCGTCAATATCTTTTCCGCATCGGCAAATTGAGGCGTGGTAACTGCGCTGCCCAGATTGGTTACTTCAATCTCCTTGGCTCCTGCCAGAATCATTTCCTGTCCATAGAAAATCTTGGCCTGTGTCGAAACGAATTTTTCGCAATGCTGAAAACCATCGCGAATTGTAATATCTCCGATCGTCACTTTCTTGGGCATTCTGGGGAAAATTTTCCAAAGATCGTACTCTGTTGCCATAAACTTACTCCTCCTGAATATTAATGGTTATGTTTATTCGCCTTTAAATACCGGCTTGCGCTTCTCCGCAAAAGCAGCCAGGGCTTCCAGGCGGTCCTTCGTGGGAATAGTCACTTCATAGGCTTTGGATTCCAGCGGCAGAGCCACGCCGAGGCTGGCTTCAGATCCGTAATTGAGGGCAAATTTGGCCTGGGCAACCCCGATGGGACCGTTTTTCGCAATTTCCCTGGCCAGATCCAATGCCGCGTTCATCAGTTCTTCCGGTGCAACGACCGAGCTGACCAATCCGATATCCAGAGCCGTCTGGGCATTGATTCTCCGTGCCGTATAAATGAGTTCCTTGGCCTTGGCCAGACCGACAATCCGGGGAAGTCTCTGGGTACCGCCGGCGCCGGGAATGACCGCCAGACTTGTTTCCGTAAGACCCATCACTACATTGGATGATGCAATACGGATGTCACAGGCCATCGACAATTCCGTCCCGCCGCCGAAAGCAAAACCATTGATCGCGGCAATTACGGGAACACGCACCTGTTCCACGGCCGTGAAGGTATTCCGGATCGTGAAGATAAACCGGCGAACCTGATCTTGAGTCATCGTCCGTCTTTCCTTGAGATCGGCCCCTGTGGAGAAAGACCATTTCTTCGGATCGTCGCCTGCCTTGGTGCCGGTAATAATGATGCAGCGAAGAGACATATCGAAATTGGCTTCCCGAATTACATCCGCCAGGACGCCCAGCAATTCAAAATTAAAGCAGTTCATGGCATCGGGCCGATTCAGCGTAAGAATCAGGATCCCATCTTCTGTTCTTTCCTGCAGTAATACATCTGACATTTGTTTTCACCTTTCTCTCTTATATGCAGAGTTAAACCTTCAGATCACCCCAGATGGACTCTTTCATGGGAACCCGCAGGGCAATTTCAAAGCCTCTGGCAATCTTGTCGCGCGCCTCGCTGAAGGCAACGACGCCGTCATGAAACAGAAGAGAGCCGGTAAAGAACGGATGACCTTCCGCATCATAGCGGTCTCTCATCATCTGGCGAAATGCGGCCATTTCTTCCTCATTCACTGCTCCGCCTTTATCAATAATATTCTTTCTCCTCACGGTTTCCACAATGAACCCCGCCGTCTCTCCGGACATAACAGTTGTCCGGCCCCTCATGTTGGTGAAAGCAAAACGGGGTTTGAACGCTCTTCCGCACATCCCGTAGTTGGCGGCGCCGTGGTCGGGACCGATAACATAGGTAATCTTGGGGGTTTCCAGACAGGTGCAGGCACGGACCATATCGGAACCGTATTTGCCGATACCGCCCCATTCTTCCGCCTTGCCGACCATATATCCGGGAGATCCCTGGAGGAAGAGAACGGGAAGTTTGGAATTGCCGCAGCGGATCATCCATTCCGTCGCTTTGCGGGCTGCTTCAATGTAAATAACGCCGCTGGCGTTGGAGGCTATGACACCCACGGGAATACCCTTAATCCACATCTTGCCGGCGATGACCGAGTCACCGCGACCGGGACTGTAATTAGCTTTATACTCATGGAAGTAGCTGTCGTCGGCCAGACACTTGATGGTTTCCTTGATATTGATGTGATTATACGTATTAACCGGCGTACTGCTCATCATTTCCTTAAAATCAAATTTTGGCTCCCGTGTTTCCCGCCGTTCGATACAGAGCTTATTGGCCGGTTCGAATTCCATCATGGCGCGTATTTTGGTAATCCCCTCCTCCTGGGTCCGGACAAAATGATCACAGCCGCCGGAGTGTTGGGTATGAACGTAGGCGCCACCCAGATCCTCCTGGGTAACAGTCTCGCCGATGGCTGATTTAACCATGGGGGGACCGGCCAGGAAAGCATAGGCCATCTTTTCGATCATGATCGATTCGGAAGCCAGATAAACAATATAGGCGCCGCCGGCGGTGTTGCCGCCTGTGGAAAGGGTATACTGCTTGATTCCCTTGGCGGACATGCGGCACATGTTGTAAAACATCGTTCCGAAATGTCCGTCATCGGCAAAGCAACCTAATTGCAAGGGAAGATTGATGCCGCCGGAATCGGCAAGATAGATGCAGGGCAGTGCGCACTGCTCGGCAATTGCCTGGGCGCGCATGTGCTTTTTCAAAGTAATGGGGAAATAAGTGCCCGCAGAATAACGGTTTTCATTGGCAAAAATCATGCAATCCTTGCCCATAACAGTTCCGACGCCGGTAACAACACCGCCGCCGGGAATATGGCCCCGCTTTTCCGAATTATAAACATCGCCGCCATAGAGTTTTTTCTCGCCGATATTATAACCGGCATCGAGTCCCAGTTCATAAAGATCCGTTCCGGGATCAATCAACATTTTGATCAGATCACGCATCGGCTTCTTGCCTTGTTTCGCTAATCTTTCCACTTGCCCGGCTCCGCCAATATCATATGCTTCTTCGCGATGCTTAAGTAAAAGGGCATCTTGTTCCTCCCAGTGTTTCAGATTGACGACTTTTTCCTGTTCCAGTCTTTCTGCTCTTGTTGCTCTTTTCGTTTCTACTGCCATTATGTTCCTCCTGTTTTTTAATAGTAGTATGCTTTGCATACTACGAATATGTTTTCTTCCGGATTTGCATCAATTATACTTTATGTTCCACGACTATGCTGAATAAGCCAATTTCCAGTCCGGTTTGGACACTAATGCGTCGGGTGATAAAAATAAATTCGTTTTGCTTTGGCAATGCCGGCAATATAAAGCAGCTAACCTTTACCGCCGGCACTGGGAATAATCACTAAAAATACTTCGGCAAGCCCCTTCATTTCTGATTTGCACTCGGAAAACTATAAAATGAACGGTCTTGTGTGTCAAGATAATAATGACCATAATAATGACCGTAGATCATTCAATTCTGCGCAGCTGAAGAAATACAAAAATAAATTTAGACATAAATCAAAAAAAATAGTAAACAGAATACCCCATTAAGAAAAACACAAGGACTGCCCGTTACACAGGATATAAAATTGGCAAACAACAATGCACCTCAAATTATGATTGTTGATGATTCTCCGGAAACTTTGCAGATGCTTACGGATATTTTCGATTATCATGGTTATCGTTTAAGGCCTTTCTCCAGCGGAGAAAAGGCCTTAGAGTCCATGATCCATGAGGTGCCTGATATGATCCTGCTGGATGTTAAAATGCCGGTCATGGACGGCTACGAGGTCTGCAACCGGATTAAATCCAATGAAAAAACCAGTAAAGTTCCCGTGATATTTATCAGCGGCCAAGATGATACCGCTGATAAAGTCAAAGGCCTTAATGCTGGAGGCATTGACTACATCACCAAACCCTTTCAGTTGGCAGAGGTTATAGCCCGGATTGAAACTCACCTGTCTTTATGCCGCCTGCAACAACAATTAGAGGAACAAAACGTCCACCTCCAGAAAGAAATCGCTGAGCGAGAACAGGTGGAAAAAGAGTTGTTAAGGCATAAAACTCTTCTGGAACAAATCGTTGCCCAGCGTACCGCAGATCTGGGAAAAATCAACAAAGAGTTGCAGCGGGAAATCAACGAGCGCAAACTATTAGAGGAAGCGCTGGAAAAAGCTAATTATAAACTGCACTCTTTGGTTTATGAATATGGCTTGCGTAACCGGAGAATGTCTCTCTTTAACAAAATGTTAGAGCAGCTCCAGGCATGCCTCTCGATTGAAGAAACTTTCCCCATTATTAACCATTTTGCCAAAAAACTATTCCCTGAAACGGCGGGAACCATTTTTATACTTGATGAGCAAGTGAATGTTCTTAAAGCCGCCACGACATGGGAAACAACTTTTTCGGGAGAAATGGAGTTCCCTGCGGAAGATTGCCTGTCTCTCCGGGAAAAGAAAATGCATCTATCCGTTGTCCCCCGAAGGGAGTCATGCTGCCGCCATCTCTCCATTACAGAAGGAAGAAGCAGTTTATGCATCCCGCTGTCAGCTCAAGGGGAGTCTCTCGGGATTCTTCATTTGCAGCAAAAGCCTTCCGCAAAATCTGTGCGCAGCAATCCGAAACTTGAAGAAAGTTCTGAAGGAATCAACGTAGACATACAGCAATTAGCCATTGCTATGGCTGATATCTTTGCTCTGGCTTTGGTAAACATCAAACTAAGAGAAACCCTGAAACAGCAGGCTTTACGCGATCCCTTGACTAATCTTTTTAACCGCCGCTATATGGAAGACACCCTGAGTCGCGAGATAAGACGAGCTGAACGTCACGGAACTGTTCTGGGAATGATTATGCTCGATCTGGATCATTTCCGACGATTCAATAATAACTTTGGTCACGAGGCCGGTGATTTAGTACTGCAAGAACTGGGAAAATTTCTGCAGCAAAATATCCGGAAAGAAGATATTGCCTGCCGATTCGGCGGTGAGGAGTTTATCTTGATATTGCCTGGAGCATCTCTGGAGATCACCCGGAAACGCGCCGAAAAATTACTGCACGATGTACAGAATTTACAAATCACCTATAAAGATAAAAAATTGGATAGTATCACTTTTTCTCTGGGAGTCGCTATCTATCCTGATCACGGGCAGACAGGAGAAGCTGTTCTTCAGGCGGCTGACATGGCACTGTATAGAGCAAAACACGCCGGTCGTAAACAGATAAAATTGGCAAACAACGCAGAACAGGCGACCGGGGAATAAGGCCATTTATCCGGCGGCTAATAACCAAATTCCGACGTCGACATACAGATGGTCGGGGGGCACATGTCGGAAAATTCGCGTGACACAGCCGGAATCTCTAATATCGAAAATCTTATCCGACAATGCCCATCGGCTGAAGCCTCGCTGCTGGAGAGCCGGGAAATTTACAATACCATTCTGCAAAAATCATTTGCCGCCATCTATGTCATCCAGAACGGTAAATTCTGCTCCGTAAACCCCAAGACAGCCGATTACACGGGATACCCAATTGATGAGCTGGTCGGCATGAAAACTGACAGCATCGTCCATCCCGAGGATAAGCATGACATCCTGCGCAGGGCCCGGGCCATACTGCACGGCGAGTCGGCAACCCCTTATGCTTACAGGATCGTAACCAAGCGGGGTGATATCCTCTGGATCATTGAGACGGTTTCCGGAATTATGTATGGGGGACATCCGGCCATCCTGGGAATCTGCATGGATATTACAGAGCACCGGCAGGCCATCCAAAAACTGCAGGATTCAGAAAACCTCTACCGGACCATCTTTGAAACAACCATGGCCGCCACCATCATTATTGAGGAAGACACAACCGTTTCTCTCGTCAACTCCGAATTTGCCAAGATGTCCGGATACAGCCGCGAGGACTGGGAAGGCAAAAAAAGCTGGACGGAAGTCGTCATTCCCGGGGACCTGGAGAGAATGAAAAAGTATCATTCTCTAAGACGCATCAGCCGTGAAGCGGCGCCGCGGAGTTATGAGTTCGGCTTTATCGGCAAGAGGGGCGGGGTGCGGAATGTCATTCTTATGGTCGACGTGATTCCGGGCACTAAAAAGAGTGTAGCCTCATTCATCGACATCACCGAACACAAACTGGCCGCCGCCAGGATCAAGGAATCGGAAGATCTCTACCGCACGATCTTCGAAAACACCGGGACGGCCACGATCATCATTGAAGAGGACATGACGATATCCCTCGCCAATACCGAGTTTGAGGTCCTGACCGGTGCGCCGGAGGATTTCTGGAGAGGCAACCTTCAGTGGACAAAAATGTTGAAGCCAAGAGACCGAGACAGGATTATTAACTACCACCAGGGGCGTAAGTTGAATGAAGAGAGCGGATCGGTCCGGAATTTTCAGTGCGGCATCAGCGACAGGCTCGGGAACAAAAAAGTTGTTTTAATCAGCAGTGCTCCTATCGCTGATTCAGGAAAAAGCGTCGTTTCTCTGACGGACATTACCGAGCAGAAACGCATCGAAGCGGCTTTGATGGCCGGGGAACGGGAGGTTCAACAAAAATCCAGGAATCTCGAAGAGATGAACGCTGCCCTGAAGGTGCTTCTCCATCAGCGGGAAGAAGACCGGCGGGAATTGGAAGAGAAAGTACTGACCAACATGAATGAACTCATCCTGCCGAACCTGGCCAAATTGAAATCAGGCAGGCTCACATCGCGCGATCTCGCCTGGCTGAACATCATCGAATCCAATATTGTTAAAATTGTTTCGCCCTTTTCACATCGTCTGCAGGCAAAGCACCGGAACCTGACACAAAGGGAAATGCAGATAGCTAATTTCATTACAGAAGGCAAATCGACCAAGGAAATAGCCGACCTTTTGAACATCTGTACCGGCGCTGTTTCTTTCCATCGCGCCAACCTGAGAAAAAAACTCGGACTGAACAATGAAAAAATCAACCTGAAATCCCACCTCGATTCCATTTCCTGATACAAGGTTTTTCCTTGCATTGGCCTTGATCATTTCTTGTATTGCCTATTGGAGCCATCTCCTTTAGAAAAAATCATACTCATTCATATTATACCGGTAAGGCGGATATCCTCCCTTGATCCCCTTCCGGAATGATATCCGTCCCGTGATGACATCCGTTTCCAATCGGGGAAAAGAAAGGAGGTAAATAAAGCTGATTTTGCAAAAACTGATTGAGTGATGTTTTAGATATTTTCAGGCGTTATCAAGATTATTATACTAACCATAAAAGGAGAGAATATAATGACTCAAGATACCTACAAAGCCGGAGAGAATTACAATTATCAATTACTAATAAAACACCTTTTACATACACCGCTTCTTATTGCACCCGACCAGGAAATCATCTATCGGGACAAATTCCGTTTTACTTACCGGCAAGTGAATGAACGTATTCATCGGCTGGCCAATGGACTGGCCAAGCTGGGAGTCAAAAAAGGTGATGCTATTTGTGTTTTTGATTACGACAGTCACCGTTATCTGGAATGCTTTTTTGCCATTCCCATGATGGGAGCGGTTTTGCATACCCAAAACTGGCGTCTGTCGCCGGAACAGATTCTCTACACAATGAATCATGCCGAAGATAAAGTTGTCATCATCAATTCCGAGTTTTTACCGCTGCTGGAAGCAGTGAAAGATCAGCTAAAAACAGTCAAAAATATTATCGTGATTGCCGAAGATGGAACTGTTCCCCAGAGCACAATCAAGTTTGATTGCGAATATGAGGAATTGCTGAAATCCGGCGCCACCCAATATGATTTCCCTGATCTGGATGAAAACACGACAGCTACAACTTTTTATACTACCGGCACAACCGGTCTGCCCAAAGGTGTATATTTCTCCCATCGCCAACTTGTTTTACATGCAATGGTGATGACCATGAGCACATCAGCCTATAGCTCCGTCGGCCGTTTTCACTCCGATGATGTCTATATGCCGCTGACCCCCATGTTTCATGTCCATGCCTGGGGTATGCCTTATGTAGCGACCCTTTTAGGAGTCAAACAAGTTTATCCCGGAAAGTATGAACCGCCGATGCTTCTCAAATTGATAATTACGGAAAAAGTGACTGTTTCTCATTGCGTGCCGACAATAATTCAAATGCTGGTTGGCAGCCCCGCCGTGAAAAATTTTGATTTATCTAAATGGAAGGTGGTCATTGGTGGCGCGAGATTGCCCAAGGGATTAGCTCAGGCCGCAATGCAATTGGGCATCCAGATCTACGCCGGTTATGGCATGTCGGAAACCTGTCCTTTAATATCCCTTGCCAATTTAAAACCGGAAATGCTCAATTGGGATAAAGAAAAGCAAATTGATAAACTTGTTTCCACCGGCCTTGCCGTCCCGCTGGTTTACGCAAAAATTATTGATCCCTTTGGGAAAGACCTGCCTCACGACGGTGAGGCTACAGGTCAACTTGTACTGAGAGCTCCCTGGCTTACCCCGGGATATTCCAGGGATCCGGAAAGATCAAGAGATTTGTGGATTGACGGCTGGCTGCACACCGGTGATGTCGCCTATATAGACAAAGAAGGCTATATCCAGATAACGGATCGGATTAAGGATGTGATTAAAACAGGTGGAGAATGGATATCTTCGCTGGAACTGGAAAATCTGGCGAGCCTCCATGAGGCCGTTCTGGAAGCGGCGGCAATTGGCATGCCTGATCCGAAATGGGGGGAAAGGCCTGCGCTTATCATTGTTCTGCGTCCGGAGTTCAAAGGCAAGGTAACAGCCGAAGATATGCAAAAATATATGGCCGATTATGCAGTGAAGGGAAAGATTCCCAAATACGGAGTGCCGGAAAAATATATATTTGTTGATGAAATTCCGAAAACCAGTGTGGGTAAAATTAACAAGATTCAACTAAGAAAAACCTTCGTCTGATGAAAAGAGGGAAACGTCACCGAACATGAAGTGGGGTTCCATTTATCTAAATTATTCGGAGAATAAGATTGAAAACTATCGCCGGTTGTGCAAAAATCTCCCAACTGAATAACGAGGAGGAAAAAATATATGCCAAGCAAGTGGATTGATGAAAGAGATGCCAAGTTTATCCTGCACGAAGTACTGAATATCGGCGAAACGCTTTTAGGAAAAGCGCCTTTTGCCGACCATGACCCGGATATGGTGAATATGGTCATAGATGCGGCGGCCAAATTTGCCGAAAATGAAATTGCCCCGACTTATCCCGATGAAGTGCATAGAAAACCAATAGAAGCGATTTTCAAAGACGGCAACGTATATGCGCCGGAATCCTATCACAGACTATGGAAACTCTATGCCGAGGGCGGCTGGTTCAGTACGGCCGACAGTCCCGAGGTGGGTGGACAGGATCTTCCTGAAGTGGTCGCCGCTGCCTGCGCCAATATGTTTCTCGCCTGTAACCAGGCCTTCGTCATGTATGCCGGCCTGACTCACGGCGCAGCGAAGCTCGTGGAAAAATTCTGCACCGAGGAAGTGAAGGCCGTTTATCTCAATAAAATGTTCGACGGCACCTGGGCAGGCACCATGTGCCTGACGGAACCCGGCGCCGGTTCCGATGTCGGCGCTCTGAAATCGACGGCCAAGAGAAATCCCGACGGCACTTACTTAATCACCGGAACAAAGTCTTTTATATCTGCCGGAGATCATGATCTTGCCGAGAATATCATTCATCCCGTTCTGGCTCGTATTGAAGGAGACCCAAAAGGCTCTAAGGGCATCTCCCTGTTTCTTGTCCCCAAAATCCGGGTGAAAGCCGACGGCACTCTGGGTGAACCGAACGACGTCACCACCGGCAATATCGAAAGCAAGATGGGTATTCACGGAAATGCAACCTGTACCCTCAACTTCGGTGAGAACGGCAAATGCCTCGGCTACCTCATGGGAAATGAACAAGAAGGCATGAAGATCATGTTCCATATGATGAATGAGGAGCGCCAAGGTGTCGGCATGATGGGCGTTTCCCTTGCTACGGCAGCCTATCGTCATGCCCTGGCTTACACGAAAGAACGCATCCAGGGGTCCAATGTCATGCAGAAGGATCCGACCCTGGCAGTTCCCATCATTCAACACCCGGACGTACGCCGGATGCTTCTTAAACAGAAATCCATCGTTGAAGGAATCCGGCTCCTTTGCATGTATTGCTATTATTGCATGGATAGACGGAGAGCGGCCTCAACGGAGGAAGAAACGGACAAATGGCAGGGCATAATAGAAATCCTGACGCCTATCGTGAAGTCCTACTGCACCGAAATGGGCCTGGTCGTAAACGACCTGGCTGTCCAGAGTTTCGGCGGTTATGGTTACTGCCGAGAGTATCCCGTGGAACAGATGATGCGGGACCAGAAGATCAACTTAATCTACGAGGGAACAAATGGCATCCAGGCTCTGGATCTGCTGGGCAGGAAACTGGGCATGAAGAAAGGCCTCTATTTCATGAATCTCATCTCTGAAATACAAACAAGCCTGGCACAATCCAAGAAGATGGACATTATGCAGGAAGAAATAGCCATCGTGGAGAACGCCATTAATGCCATTGTAAAAACAACCATGGATTTTGCCGGCATGATGAAAACGACCCCTTATGTTCCCCTGATCGCCGCGAGCGACTTCCTCAATTGTGTCGGTGACAGCCTGCTGGGTTGGTATCATATCTGGATGGCCACCATCGCCGCCCAGAAGCTGCCTCAGGCGAAAACAGACCTGGACAAAGCTTTCTATTCGGGCAAGATAGAAAGCGCCATGTTCTTCATTAGACGCACAACAGCTCTGGTACCGGCCAAATGTGAAATACTGAAGAAGAATGACATAAGTGCAATGCAAATCTCCGAAGACGCCTTCGCCGTATAGGATGTTCATAATTGGTCCACCCGTCACCCTCTGCTTTTGATTCTCCGAAGTAAAAGGGTGGCGGGTTTTGGCAAAGAATGCCACTTAGCATAATTTCCCGGGGCAAACGCTCCCGGACCAGGCGTGCTGTCCCCTTTCCACCAGTCTTAATTTCCTGCCCGACGCGTATTATTTCCCTTTCCTGTTCAGCTTCTCCAATTTTGCGGTTTCCTTACCTGATCGTGCAAGGCGCTATGCAGTTTGATAAGAAGGGAAAGAAATATTAGAATATCGTCCTTTTGTTTCCATGAAATATTGACCACTTACATTGATCTTAGCGGAAAAAGAACAATCTTCATCTTTACATATAACAAAGCTATGATTAATGTCTTAATTATACAGCATATAATCTTGGTAGTGTCAAAAGTTTTATGAAAACTAGCACGGATAAATGAAAAGAGAGATAGGATTTGGTTCGGGAGTAAAAGCAAGAGCCATTTGACATAGCGATAATGTTTGTCGGAAGATTTCAGGCAAACTTAGGCCATAA
>JANYAY010000131.1 GCA_025361065.1 Deltaproteobacteria bacterium | reverse complement strand
TTATGGCCTAAGTTTGCCTGAAATCTTCCGACAAACATTATCGCTATGTCAAATGGCTCTTGCTTTTACTCCCGAACCAAATCCTATCTCTCTTTTCATTTATCCGTGCTAGTTTTCATAAAACTTTTGACACTACCATTTTTGATGACGCTGCAAAAAACATCAGAGGCAAGGCGCGCAAGCCTCGCGGAGTGAGGCCTACTTTTAGCGTAGGCCGCAGCGACACGGGGCGACGCGCAACGCAGCATATGAGTTTTTTCCAGTGTCATCACCTTAGTCTTTGCGGTTGTCAATCACCCTCACCGCCTTCCCATCTCCCTTGGGAATGCTGTCGGATTCAACCAATTCAATTTTCGGTGTAATCAGAAGCTCGCCTTTCAGCTCTTCGACAATTTTCTTTCTCAACTTTTCCAGCTGTTTTATATCACCGGAAAAATAGTCCCTGCTCACTTCCACTTTGACGGTCATATTGTCGTTGTACCCTTCCCGGTTCAGAATGATCAGGAAGTTTGTACCGACGCCCTCAATATCCATCAACTTCTTTTCAATCTGCATCGGAAAGATGTTCACACCCTTGAGGATCAGCATATCGTCCGTCCTGCCCTTAAACCTTTCCAGTCGACGATGCGTCCGACCGCAGGCGCAGGTTCCGGGTATAATCCTTGTCAGATCCTTGGTGCGGTAACGGATCAGTGGCATACCTTTTTTTTGCAAAGACGTCATGACCAGTTCGCCTTCTTCACCATCCGCAACCGGCTGCAGTGTTTTGGGATCAACTATCTCCACCAGAAAGCTGTCTTCCCATATATGCATCCCATCCTGATACGGACATTCAAAAGCTACACCCGGCCCATTCATTTCGGAAAGGCCGTAGGAGTTAAACGCCTTGTAGCCGTATATTTCTTCGATCTTGCGGCGCATCTTTTCCGTGTGCGGTTCCGCGCCCAGAAACGCGATTTTCACGGATGTGTCTTTGCGCGGATCGAGCTTCAATTCTTCAAAAACCGTGGACAAATGCAACGCATAACTGGGAATGACGTGAACGGCAGTCGTCGCGAAATCACGCATCAACTGAATCTGGCGTTTGGAATTGCCGGCGCCCGCGGGTATAACCAAAGCGCCGATTTTTTCCGCGCCATAGTGAAAACCAAGCCCGCCGGTGAAAAGACCGTATGTCATCATGTTCTGGAAGACATCACTTTTGCGCATGCCGGCCATAAACATGCAGCGCGCGAGCAGATTTGTCCAGACCGCAACATCATTGGCGGTATGGAAGATAACAGTTGCACGACCTGTCGTTCCGGATGAAGAATGCATACGGACAAGTTCATCTTTGGATACGGCAATAAAACCATAAGGCCAGTTTTCGCGCAAATCGTCTTTCGTGGTGAAAGGTATTTTTTGCACGTCGGAAAGCGATCTGATCGAATCAGCATTAATTCCTTTTTCCTGGAATATTTTCCCGTAATAATAAGATCTCTGAGCATGAGCCAGGGTATCTTTGAGCCTGGATAATTGAAGTTCTTCCAATTTCCGGCGATCTATTGTTTCAATATCTTTTTCCCAGTACACTTTATTCCTCCGATTCCTTCTAATTTTTACGCATTTTTACAACCCTGATGGCATTTTATCAAGTCAATTCTCACAGAATAATTTTTGTTTTTATTCTTACATTACTTAATTAGACAATAATGATTTTTATCGAGAATAATTCTGCTTTGTTTCTCCAGGCGCTGCAGATGTTTTTTAACGAGCACACGTTCGCCAAATTCAAAGAAAAACAGTGGTTCCCGGGGCTTACCGTAAATCAGCCAGGCGGCAACTATCTCTTCTTGTGTCCTGGGCTGTTTTAAAAATTCTATAACTTTATTCTCGCGCTCATAGATAATATTTTCATAGCGCTGCCAGAATTCACCGGGATTTTCTTCAAAAAAACCTTTCTCATGGCTGGTAATCCAGATATTTGCGGGTATTTTCTGGAGACGGCGGACCGATTTAATGGTCTCATCAATATCCGAATAAACATCACCATACCAGGGGCCAAAGGAGGTCAAATCATAATCACCCAAAAAAAGAATTTTTTCTTCGGGGAAAAAGAAAGATAAATGACCGGGG
>JANYAY010000079.1 GCA_025361065.1 Deltaproteobacteria bacterium | reverse complement strand
GTCAGCGAAGAAGTCACTTTCGATAACGGCGGCAGGCCGCGCATCACGCGAACCTTAAGCGGGCGCTTCTGGTACGTGCAGTAAGGAGAAAAGATCAGCCGAACGGCTTGTCACTTCCAAAATCGGGAGTCAGGTTCTCGTCGTTTACTTCCTGGACAAAGAGATTTTCAAATCCCAAATCCAGGGCGTAATTCAGGACATCTTCATATTCCTGCGCGGTGATACGGCGTCCCAGCAGCGGATGACTACGAACTTTGACTGTCGGCGTATATTGCGACATGAGGCTGATCGCTACCGAAGTTGATATTTCCTTTTTAATTAAGCGAAAAACAGCCCGGGAATTTTCTAATTTACCGGGCAATACCAGATGGCGGATAATAATTCCCCTTTTCGCAACTTCATTTTCCAATGCCAGATCAGGACCAACCTGCCGCACCATCTCCTTTAAGGAATCCAGAGCATAACGCGGATAGTCGGATACGGCGGAAAAATCAGCCCCGTCTTCGGCCACACCATATTTGAAATCAGGCAGATAAATATCCACCATTTTATCCAGCATTTTTATAATCCCGGGATCTTCATATCCGCCGCAATTGTAAACGAAAGGTATTTGCAAGCCCTGCTCCCGCGCCAGCAGGAGGGATTCCATAATCAAAGGCACTTGGGACGTGGGGGTTACCGGCTCAATATTATGACAGCCGCGTTTTTGTAAATCAAGCATTACCCTTGCCAGCGAAGGGGAATCAAGCTCCTGCCCGCCCGCACAATGAGAAATCTGGTAATTCTGGCAGTAAATGCAGCCCAAATTGCAGGAAGACAGGAAAATAGTTCCGGCCCCCCGCGTCCCGGAAATTGGAGGCTCTTCACCATAATGAGCCAGTGCACAATCCATGGTAATCCTTGCCGGCAGACGGCAATAACCCAACTGCCCCTGCGTCCGGTCAACATGGCACCGGCGCGGACACAGCACACAATCTTTATAGATTTCTTTTAATAAAGCTAATTTATTGGAAGAGTCCATCGCGAATTCCCGTGCAAATCATAAAGAATTGGAGACGCTTTATCACCAAAGTGACAAAATCAGCCTAGTAGTTTGTTGAAAAAACACCTACTGGCTGTTCAAATACCCTAATCACCTGAAGGTGGCCAGAAGGTATTTCATCAGCCAATTACAGTCTCTCTACTATGTCCTTAATCTTTCCGCTGGCTACAAGCTCTAAAAATTCCTCGCCCAATGGAGAAGCTATCTCCACCGCTTTGCGCCAATTTTTGATTCTTGCCTGGTGATCATCAATGTAAGTGAGAAAATCCGTGCGGTCGGGAATCTTTTCTCCCGGCAGCTTTTCCACAAAACTTTGTGCCGGGAAAATCATCAGCACATTGCTTAATGCTTCCGCATCCGGCAGGCGACGCACATTTTTCTGATCCATCCAGCCCGGGATAATCCTTTCCTGATGATGCAAAAACAGGACAATGTCATTTTCCCGGGCAGCGAATTGATGGGTTAAATGATAATCTATCAAGCCGCCGTCACGGTAAACTCCACGGGGTGCACCGTAAATATCATGCACACCGGCCACAACCAGCGGGATGGCGCCGCTCGCCATAACCGCATATTTAAAATTAAATTCATTTATGTTGACAAATGAACCGCGAAATTGCGGACGGAAACAAAAGGCCGGCGGTTTCGAGCCATGGTAAAACACAACGCGGTCGGCAAATCGATAAATGTTATTACGACTGAAAAAATTTAATAAATAGCCGGCAACCAAACCGGATTTCTGCAACCATATTTTTTCCGAGGCGACCAGATTGCGTGACCGGGTGGTGATTACGGCCAAACGGTATTTTTTATGAGCCAGCGCAAAGGGCAGTGCGTCGTCTTCCAGATACAAGTTCATCAGGTCTTTAAATTTCTCCAGCACCGTCGCGGGCGTATCAGTCTTTGTAATTCTAATATTGATATAAGCATCAAGAAGTTTATGATAGCAGACGGCGGCATCCGGTTGAAGCCAGGCGGCAAAACGCCAGGCACCGGCGGAAGAACCGATTAAATGGACAGGCTGGGTACGACCTAGAATGCCGCCATTGAGCAATGTTAAATCAAAACCGCTGGATATCAGCCAACGGGGTCCGGCGGCAGGACCAAAATAGGTGGAAATGGAATCATAACTAAATCCACCGTCCTTGATAATTTCATAAACACGCTTACCAGCTTTAATTCTTATTTGACTCATTTTTTATTCCACCAGGCAAAGGCCTTGACATGAATACTATTGTCTTGTAAATAAATTGCAAATTTGTCTTTGGCAAAAGCTGAAGATCGCTGTGTTTTAAATTGCCGACTATTGTGGCAGTTGAGGCGGCTTTTATCAATAATTTGGAAAAAAGCAAGTAATTTTATTTTTTTAGCATAGGATAATCAATGGATATAAAAATTTCAGTAAAACAAATAGCCCGGAATGCCCAGGCAGCATCCCGGCAGTTGGCCCGGGTTTCATCGGTCGTAAAAAACAATGCTCTGCGTCAAATGGCCGATGAACTGATAAATAATGCCGCTGAGATTCTTGCCGAAAATGCCCGTGATGTTGCACACTCAAAAAAACTTGCCCTGTCTAAAGCAATGATCGATCGCCTCACCCTGAAAAAAGCGACAATTGAAGGCATGGCCCAAGGCTTAAGAGAAGTCGCTGCACTTCCCGATCCCGTAGGCAACGTAACATCCATGTGGCGCAGACCCAATGGACTGCTGGTGGGCCGGATGCGCATTCCCCTGGGGGTCATTGGCATTATCTACGAGTCCCGGCCGAATGTGACGGCTGATGCCTCCGCACTCTGCCTGAAATCAGGAAATGCGGTAATCTTAAGAGGTGGATCGGAAGCAATAAAATCGAATCTGGCCATTTGCTCCATCCTGCAGAAAGTCCTGCGCAAAAATTCGCTGCCTGATGCAGCCATTTCGATAATTCCGACAACTGACCGGGAAGCCGTTTATGAAATGCTGCAGCAAGACGAATATATCGATTTAATCATTCCCCGTGGCGGGGAGGAATTAATCCGGGCAGTTGTTGAGCAATCAAAAATACCGGTACTCAAGCATTACAAAGGGGTCTGCCATATTTTCGTAGATAGCAAAGCGGACATGGATATGGCGGCAAGTATCTGCTGCAACGCCAAGGCCCAGCGCCCCGGTGTTTGTAATGCCCTGGAGACTTTACTGGTACACAAAGATATTGCCCGCAAATTTCTGCCGCTCGCCGCTGCAGAATTCAAAAAAGTGAATGTCCTCCTGAAAGGCTGTACAAAAACCAGAAAAATATTAAAAGATATCGAAGCGGCCACTGAAGCAGATTGGTATGCGGAATATCTCGATTTAATTCTGGCGATACGCATTGTGGACAATATGGACGAAGCAATCGCCCATATCGAGAAATACGGTTCTTTGCATACGGAGGCGATTATAACTTCCGATTATGCAAATTCGCAGCGTTTCTTAAATGAAGTGAATTCATCGACCGTACTGGTCAATGCATCTACCCGCTTCAGCGATGGATTCGAGTTGGGGTTGGGTGCAGAAATCGGCATTTCCACGACAAAGCTTCATGCTTTCGGTCCGATGGGTCTGGAAGAGTTGACAACCACAAAATTTATTATTTATGGCAATGGACAGGTGCGCACATGAAATGGGGTTTATTGGGTGGAACATTTGATCCGATTCATTTCGGACATTTACGGGCAGCAGAAGAAATGCTGAAAATTTTTGATTTAAACCGGATTATTTTTATCCCTTCGTCACGGCCTCCTCATAAGCTGGAAGCCGAAATTACTTCTTTCTACCATCGTGAGCAGATGGTGCGGATGGCCATTGAAGGTAATGTTTCTTTTTCCTTTTCCGATGTCGAAAATTTAAAAACAGGCAAATCCTATTCAGTGGAAACGGTTGAGTATATATTAAACAAATACATGGAAAATCTGGAACTTTATTTTATCATCGGACAGGATGCTTTTCAGGCTATCACTACCTGGAAAGACTGGGAAAAACTTCTTTTGCTTTGCAACTTTGCCGTTATGACCCGTCCCGGTTACGAACAAAAAGGACTGGAGAATATTCTCCCTGCAGATTTTGCCTCCCGCTTTTCCTACGATAAAGAAATCGACGGGTATAATGGACCAACCGGTCATGTTATTTATTTCCGCCATGTAACTTTTCTGGATATTTCATCGTCCCGTATTCGCGAAATGATGAAAACCGGACAATCGGCCCGTTACCTTATCCCGGACAACGTCCGCAATTATATTGTCAAAAACTCTATCTATAAGAAGTAGAAAGCATTTTTTTCAGAAAGTTACCGGTTGCTGATTTTTCTTCTCGGGCTACTTGTTCCACTGTCCCTGATGCTATGATTTCGCCACCGCCGGGACCGCCTTCCGGCCCCAGATCAATTACGTAATCGGCGCATTTTATTACATCCAGATTATGCTCAATCACAACCATGGTATTGCCCATATCAACCAGGCGAATCAGGACATCAAGCAGCTTCTGGATATCCGCAAAATGCAGTCCGATCGTCGGTTCATCGAGAATATAAAGGGTATTGCTATTGACTCTCTTACCCAGTTCCCGCGCCAGTTTTATTCTCTGCGCTTCCCCGCCGGAAAGCGTTGTTGCCGACTGCCCCAGGCGTATATACCCCAAACCGACGTCCCAGAACAACTGCAAGTGCGCTTTAATCGACGGTATATTGGAGAAGAAACCCAGGGCCTGATTGACGGTCATATCCAGAATGTCGGCAATACTCATATCTTTGTATTTTATGTCCAGGGTGTCCGAATTAAATCGTTTGCCATGACAAACATCACAGGTAACATAAACATCGGGCAGAAAATGCATTTCAATACGAATCATGCCGTTGCCTTCGCAAGCTTCGCAACGGCCGCCTTTAACGTTAAAGCTGAAACGTCCCGGTTTAAAACCGCGTACCCGGGCATCCGGAAGATTGGCAAACAGATCACGGATAAAAGAAAAGATTCCCGTATAGGTTACCGGGTTAGACCGCGGAGTCCGGCCGATGGGCTGTTGATTAATCATGATGATCCGCTCAATACCCCCCAAATCGACAACCTTCTTGATTTTTCCCATGGCCCCGCTATGCTGATTCAGACGGCGCGCCATTACTTTATAAAGAGTTTCGATAATCATCGTACTTTTACCGGAACCGGAAACTCCGGTTACCGCCGTGAGCACTCCTACCGGTATCTTAATATCGATATTTTTCAGGTTGTTTTCACTTGCTCCCTCGAGAATGATATGCCGCCCGGTAATGGAGCGGCGTTTTGCCGGCAGGGCAATCATCGCCTCGCCCGACAAATATCGCCCGGTCAAAGAATTTTTATCCTGCAACATTTCCTGCGGCGTTCCCTGAAACACTATTTCCCCGCCCTGCGACCCCGCACCAGGCCCCAGATCCACAATATGATCGGAAGCCAGCATCATATCGGCATCATGCTCCACAACGAGCACGGTATTGCCCATATCCCGCAGTTTCTTCAATGTATCGATCAAGCGCAAATTATCTCTCTGATGCAGCCCGACTGTCGGTTCATCGAGCACATACAACACTCCCATTAATCCCGATCCGATTTGCGTGGCGAGCCGGATACGCTGGGACTCGCCGCCGGATAAAGACAGAGTTGATCTCTCCAGACTCAAATAATCCATGCCGACATTCAGAAGAAAGTTAAGCCGGCTTTTAATTTCTTTCAGAATCCTTTCCGTGATAATTTTTTCCTGCGGCAGGAGAATC
The DNA here is from genome assembly GCA_025361065.1 of Deltaproteobacteria bacterium. GTDB lineage: Bacteria > Desulfobacterota > Syntrophia > Syntrophales > Smithellaceae > MVRV01. Next base: position 5,684 of record JANYAY010000079.1, on the reverse strand, counting down.
AATTGTTCAAAAAAATTAAAACATTCGCGGATAGACATCCGGCAGAGTTCATAGATATTTTTCTCTCCCACGGTGACGGCGAGGCTTTCCTTTTTCAAACGCGCGCCATGGCACACGGGACAGGCGCTCAAATCCATATAGCGCCCCAGATCATTACGTACTGCAACAGAGGCTGTCTCCCGCCAGCGGCGTTCCAGTTGTTTAATAGCGCCTTCAAACGGACGATTGGCAAAATATCGTCTGTCGCCCCGGTCGTGGTAAAATTTGATGGCTTCTTTTCCCGAACCGTAGAGGAGGACTTGTTGAATTTTTTCCGGTAATTTATTGAACGGTTTATTGATATCGAAATTATAATGAGTGGCCAGTGCATCGAGGATGCTGAAGTAATAAAGAGAATTCCGTCCGGCCCATGGTGCAATTGCCCCTTCCCGCAGCGATAATCCGGCATCCGGCACAACGAGCCCGACAGCAAAATGGGTAAGTGATCCCAATCCGTTACATTCCGGGCAGGCGCCATAAGGACTGTTGAAGGAAAACACCCGTGGGGAAAGCGCCGGCATGCTGATACCACAATCAGGACAGGCATACTTTTCACTGTAAAGCGTTTCCGTACCATTGGCCAAAACTATCCGCACCATCCCCTCGGCATGGTTTGCCGCAATCTCCAGAGAGTCGCGCAGTCTTTTGCGTACACCCTCTTTCATTACCAGCCGATCAACAATAAGATCAATATCATGGCGCTTATTTTTTTCCAGAATGATTTCTTCAGTAAGTTCCCTGATGTTTCCGTCAATACGGATGCGGACAAACCCTTCTTTCTGGAGCTTTTTAAGATCTTTTTGAAACTCACCTTTTTTTCCGCGCACGAGTGGTGACAAAATACTAAAGCGTGTATTTTCCGGAAGGGCAAGAATGGCCTCTACAATACTGTCGATCGTTTGCGATTTAATTTCGCGGCCGCACTGACAGCAATGACAAATGCCGATGCCGGCATACAGGAGACGGAAATAGTCGTAAATCTCCGTAACTGTCCCCACGGTAGAACGCGGATTATGACTGGCCACACGTTGTTCAATGGCAATGGCTGGAGACAATCCCTCAATTGATTCCACATCCGGTTTGTCCATTTGTCCGATAAACTGACGGGCATAAGTGGATAGAGATTCCACATATCGTCTTTGTCCTTCCGCGTAAATCGTATCAAACGCCAATGAAGATTTACCGGAACCGCTGACTCCGGTGATAATAACCAGCCGATCGCGGGGAATGTCCAGACTGATGTTTTTCAAATTATGCTGGGCAGCGCTTTTGATTTTTATTGCATTCATTTTTCTAGTTTACCGATTTTTTATAGTGTTACTTACTATTTGTTAAAGGCTGAAGACTGTTAGGTCTGTTTTGTGCCTTCGGCTTATTATTTTTATTCCTGGATTCCCGCTGCCGAGACTGTGTCGTAATAGAAATAGTTCTATCAACAGCGTCATGCCGATGAATACCCTAAAGGGCACGCGAATCGGCATCCAGACGTCGTCCCGACGAAAGTCGGGAACCAGTTCAAAGTTACTGGATTCCCCCGTATCGAGTACGGGGCAGGCTCTTCGTCGCGCTTCGCTGGAATATAATCCGGCGTATGCCGGACGGAATGACAAAACGTTAATTTGCGACACAGTCTCTTTTGTCGGGACGACGCCTGGATTCCGGCCTGCGAGACTGTGTCGTAATTACCTCGTGTTTTTTTGTCGAAAAAAGAGGCCCTCTAAAATTGTCTACAGTGAACTATTTTAAAAATTTAGGGGTAAAACCATGCCTAAAAATAAGCAATTTCTCTCCTTTTTTTAATTGCCATTTCGTGTCCTCCGCTGGCGGAGGTGTCACGAAGTGACGGAGGTGGACTAAGGAGTGCCAATGTGTAACTTATTAATATCAAAGCCACTTCAAAAACATCCACCCCCTTGCCCCCGCCAGCGGGGGACATTACGAATAGACTGCAATCAGCATCTGTCAATTGCGACACAGTCTCCTGCGCCGGAATGACAAATACGAGAGTTGTGCAATTTTTTTCGCATAATGGTGCACTCAACTACTGGCCGGGAGTCCTATTTTTAAGTGTTTGCCGGAGCTTCAGTTCCCAGTCCCAGGCCGTTTTGATTATGAACTCCAGATCATCATAGCGGGGCTGCCATCCGGTAATCTGCCTTAATTTCGTGCTGTCTGCCACTAACCGGGGGGAGTCGCCGGCGCGCCGGTCTGTCTCTTCCACCGGGAAGTCGATTCCCGTAACCTTTCTGGCAGTAGCAATTACTTCCCGGACCGAGAAACCATGACCATAACCGCAATTCATGATGTTTGTTTTTTGAGTATCCAGCAGGTAACCGAGCGCCTTGATATGGGCATCAGCTATATCATCAACATGAATATAATCTCGTATGCACGTACCATCAGGAGTCGGGTAATCCGTGCCATATACGAATAATTTCGCAAACTCTCCATGCGCAGTTTTTAATGCCCGGGTTATGAGATGGGTGGCATCCCGATAAGCCTGGCCGATGCGGACTTGAGAATCAGCGCCGGCAACGTTGAAATAACGCAAAGCGACATATTTAAAATCCCTGACCGCAGCGATATCAGCGAGCACTTTTTCAATCATTACCTTGGAGGCGCCATACGGGTTGATCGGTTCCAAGGGTGCTGACTCGGCAACAGGCATCGTCTCCGGCATCCCGTAAACAGCGGCGGTGGAAGAATAGATCAGGTTTTTCACCTCGTTTTTTTCCATTGCCGACAGCAGATTCAATGTATTGGAGACATTATTTATGTAGTATTTAAGCGGTTCCTGAACAGATTCTCCGACCTGGATGGAAGCGGCAAAATGCATAACTGCATCAGGCTGGAAATCACGGAGGATTTCATTGAGAAGTTTTGTGTCGGCAAGTTCTCCGCAAACCAGACGGCCATAAAGAATAGCCCACTTATGACCTGTAGATAAATTGTCATAAACAACGAGGTCATGCTTCTGTTCTCCCAGAGCCTTGACAATGTGACTGCCGATATAGCCGGCTCCACCGGTTACGAATATTTTAATGGATTTGCTCCTTGAACTTTAATGGTTTCGTAAAAGAGTCCGTCACACCGGTCTTGTGACCTTTAGGTTATGAAAACCAGTGTCCAGAACTTGCTGAAAATACTGGATTCCCCCGTATCGAGTACGGGGCAGGCTTTTCGTCGCGCTTCGCTTGCCCGGAATGACGATTCTGAGGATTTTCCGACTTTTTACGAGATCGTCAATTTATATTAATAATAAAATTATTTATGGCTCATTTTTATGCTGATAATGAAGCTTCATACCAGACAATAGTCTTTTTCAGCCCTTCGCGGAAGTCCGTACTGGCTTGGAAGCCAAATTCCTTCAATGCTCTCGTGGTATCCAGCAAACGCCTCGGCTGGCCATCCGGTTTGGTGTGGTCCCAGAGTATTTTTCCCCGATAGTCGGTTAATTCCACGATAAGTCCGGCCAAATCCCTGATTGCAATTTCAAAGCCGGCGCCGATATTGACCGGTTCGGATTGGTTGTACTTATCAGTGGCCGCAACAATTGCCTGTGCGGCATCTTCCACATAAAAGAACTCCCGCGTCGCCTGCCCCGTGCCCCATATTTCGATTGTGCCCTCACCCTTCCTTTTTGCATCCACGCATTTTTTGATGAGGGCGGGAATAACATGGGAAGAATCGGGATGGAAATTATCACCCGGCCCATAGAGATTTACAGGCAGAAGGAAAATGGAATTGAACCCGTATTGACGGCGATAGGCCTGGGATTGAACAAGCATCATCTTCTTGGCGAGGCCGTACGGGGCGTTCGTTTCTTCGGGGTATCCGTTCCAGATATCATCTTCCTTAAAAGGGACGGGGGTAAATTTCGGGTAGGCGCAGATGGTACCCAGCGCGACGAATTTCTCGATACCGTGGAGATATCCCTCGTGGATCAATTGCGTTCCCATCATGATGTTGTCATAAAAGAGGGTGGCGGGATTTTTCTGATTAAAGCCAATGCCTCCCACCCTGGCTGCCAGATGAACGACAATATCCGGCTTCGTTTCAGCATAGAGCCTTTTGACATCCGTCAAAGTTACGAGATTGAACTCCGGTAGATCGACAACAGTAATTTTGTTGCAGCCTTGATCCCGGAAGGCCGAGACTAGGTGTTTTCCCAGGAAGCCTTTACCGCCGGTTATCGTAATGCGTTTGTCCTGCATGATTTACCCCTTGTAACCTGAATTACTCATTACGGTTGAATACCGCATAGCCGTGCTTCTTGACCAGTTCATCACGTTCGGCAGCTTGGAGATCTTCTCGAGTCATCTCAGCGACAAGTTCCTGAAAAGTAACTTTCGGCACCCAGCCGAGCTTTTCACGTGCCTTCGAAGGATCTCCCAAGAGGGTCTCTACTTCCGTGGGCCGGAAATAGCGGGGATCAATGCGGACAACGGGCTTTTCGTTCTTCCCCATCCAGTAGCCGACTTCGTTCAACCCCTGCCCTTCCCAGCGCAGTTTCATGTTTAGCTCCGTCGCCGCTGCATTGATAAAATCACGGACGCTGTACTGCACTCCGGTCGCAATGACGAAATCATCCGGTTTGGGCTGTTGAAGCATCAACCATTGCATTTCCACATAATCACGGGCATGTCCCCAATCCCGCTGGGAATCGATATTCCCCAGATAGAGAGTGTCTTGCACGCCCAGTTTGATCCGCGCCAGGGCGCGCGTGATTTTGCGGGTAACAAAGGTTTCACCCCGCACCGGGGATTCATGGTTGAAAAGTATCCCGTTGCAGGCATAGAGACCGTAAGCTTCGCGATAATTGATGGTGATCCAGTAAGCGTAAAGTTTGGCTACGGCATAAGGGCTGCGCGGATAAAAAGGCGTTGTTTCCTTTTGGGGGGTTTCCTGTACCTTGCCGAACAATTCTGATGTGGAGGCCTGATAGAACCGGGTTTTCTTTTCCAGTCCCAGAATGCGAATGGCCTCCAGAATCCGCAATGTACCCACAGCATCGGAGTTGGCCGTATATTCGGGCTCCTCGAAGGATACGGCGACATGGGATTGAGCTGCCAGATTGTAAATCTCCGCGGGCTGCACCTGTTGAATAATCCGTATAAGGCTGGAGGAATCCGTGAGATCGCCGTGATGAAGAATAAAATGGCGGTCGGATTCATGGGGGTCCTGATAAAGGTGGTCGATCCTGTCCGTGTTGAATAATGATGATCGACGCTTGATTCCGTGGACGTCATAGCCTTTGTTCAGAAGAAATTCGGCCAGATATGATCCGTCCTGACCGGTTATGCCGGTAATAAGGGCAACTTTACGCATATTTAGAATCTCCTGGGTTGAGACCTTTGCATACTAACAATTTTGTCATTCCGTGCAAGCGAAGCGCGACACGGAATCCAGCATTTATCAAATATTCTGGTTCCCGGCCTTCGCCGGGACGCAGCCTGGATACCGGCTTTCGTAACCTAAAGGTCACAAGACCGGTATGACGACTAGAAACCTTTGCACAACTGCATAAAACCATCAATTTTGTCATACCGGCAAAGGAGACTGTGTCATAATAGCAAAAGAGCTATCAATAGTGTCATGCCGATGAAAATCGGCATCCAGACGTCGTCCCGACGAAAGTCGGGAAC
>JANYAY010000006.1 GCA_025361065.1 Deltaproteobacteria bacterium | reverse complement strand
GGCGAGTTGAAAAATTTTTCCCGTGGCCGCCGCCGTCACTTCATCTTTCGTGCGCAAGCTTAAAAGCGTGGAAATAAATCTTGACGTTGAGGATATCGCCACGTTGCACTTGGATATGCTGGCATACGAGGAAGGCTACAGTTGATACCGGTAGGGGACGGGCGCGACCGTCCCCTACATCTTAATATTTATGCAAGATTCGCAAATCAATAATGTAATAAAAATTTTGCAAAAAGAGCTGGCAGTGGGTACAATGCCGATTGTCTCTCATCTGGCAGCGGAGCAACGCGATCCTTTTGTCATTTTAATTTCCACGCTTTTAAGCTTGCGCACGAAAGATGAAGTGACGGCGGCGGCCACGGGAAAAATTTTTCAACTCGCCGCTACTCCTCAGGAAATGCTGAAAATCCCACTCACAAAAATAGCTAAAACAATTTATCCGGTGGGTTTCTATCGCGTCAAAGCACGCACGATTCATCATGCCTGCCGGGAGTTAATCGAAAGGTTTTCATCAAAAGTTCCTGATAATCTTGATGATTTGCTCAGCATTAAAGGAGTAGGCCGTAAGACAGCGAACCTGGTCCTTGCCCTGGCCTATGGGAAAGATGCCATTTGTGTGGATATACACGTACATCGAATATCGAACCGCCTGGGTTATGTAAAAACAAAAACCCCGGAAAAGACAGAATATGCACTGCGCGAAAAACTACCCCGCCGCCACTGGATTATTTATAATACCATTATGGTTGCCTTCGGCCGCAACACATGTAAACCTGTCTCTCCCCTGTGCCGCCAGTGTCCTGTTTTTAAATACTGTGATCGGGTTGGTGTTATCACGAGCCGCTAGCTATTGTGTCCTGTCTCTTTCTTCGGCTCAGCAATGCGGACGAATAAAGGCAAACGGAAAACAAAGAAAAACATTGACGAGCGGGACAGGTTTGGCTATTATTCCGCGGTTTTCAGAATAATCAACTCTGTATTAGGATTATTTATCAACATAAGTTTGCCGGAGGTTGGAAAATGACCATTAAAATAGCAATTAACGGTTTTGGCCGCGTGGGCCGTTACATGGTTCGCGCCTGCCTTGATTATCAAAATATTGAAATCGTCGCCATCAATTCACGGGCAAAAGCCGAAGTGCTCGCACATCTGCTTAAATACGATTCTGTACACGGCAAGATTAAAGCCGCAGTAAGTGCTGATAAAGATAATTTAATTGTCAATGACAAAAAAATTGCCATAACCCAATTTGCCAATCTGGCTGATTTACCCTGGAGGGCATTGGGAGTGGATATTGTTATTGAATCCACAGGAAAATTCCGCAAAGGTGCGGAACTCAATGCCCATATTGCCGCCGGCGCCAAAAAAGTCATTTTAGCGGTTCCCGGAAAAGGTGTTGACGGCACCTTTGTGATGGGTGTTAACGAAGAAACTTATGATCCGGGGAAACATCATGTTATTTCTAATGCTTCCTGTACAACAAACTGTCTGGGACCGGTTGTCAAAGTTCTCCATGAAAAATTTGGTATAATAAAAGGTTTGATGACAACAATTCATTCCTATACAATGGATCAGCGTTTATTGGACGGCTCCCACAAAGATTTACGGCGCGGGCGGGCAGCCGGCTTGAATATTGTTCCTACTTCCACCGGAGCGGCAAGCGCCATCGGTGACGTAATCCCCGCCCTCAAAGGAAAACTGAGCGGTATCGCCCTGCGCGTACCGACACCAAACGTTTCTCTCGTTGATCTGGCAGTTGAAGTAGCAAGGCCGGTAACAGTTGACGAAATCAACGGAGCTTTTAAGGAAGCTGCTGAAAATAATTTGCAAGGCATTTTAGCCTACAGCAATGAGGAACTCGTTTCTATCGATTTTACCAGCAGTTCTTATTCTGCGATTGTGGATGCACCACTGACTCAGGTAGTAGGCGAAAAGTTGGTGAAAGTCTTTTCCTGGTATGACAACGAGAGTGGTTATGCCTGTAGGTTACGGGATTTAGCTGTTTATATAGGTAAGACCTTATAAAAAGGCCGGATGCAGCGTTGCGCCTCATCCTTCGGCGTTGCGACGTACGTAAAAAGTACGCCTCACTCCTCGGGATTTGCGCGCCTTGCCTGCAGCCTTTTTCTTAAGGTCTTCAAAAGGAATGAAAATGGCTGGGACAGTTATTGCTGCCAACTGGAAAATGAACAAGACCACCGGACAGGCCATTGAGTTTGCCCGCGGATTAAAAGATGCGCTTTTAAAAAATCCCGTTGCAGCGACTGTCGTGATTGCGCCGCCCTTTACCGGCATCGGGGCTTTGGCAACGGAATTCAAGGATTCCAATATATTTCTTGCGGCGCAAAATATGTATCCGGCTTCTCAAGGTGCTTTTACGGGAGAAATTTCCGGTGAAATGATTGTTGACGCGGGCTGCCGGTACTGTATCGTTGGCCATTCGGAGCGCCGCCGGCTTTTTGGTGAAGACAATGCTTTCATTAATGCCAAGATAACTGCGGCATTGCATTATGGGTTGATGCCGATTTTTTGTATAGGTGAAACGCTGGCGGAAAGAAATTCCGGGGCAACGTTTATGGTCCTGGCCGAACAATTAAAAGAAGGATTGAATAAAATTCCGACCAATGATATAAAAAAGACGGTGATAGCGTATGAACCGGTTTGGGCAATCGGCACAGGTCTTACAGCAACACCGGGGCAAGTTCAAGAAGCTCACTTATTTATCCGCAATTTATTGAGTGAAATGTACCGGGAAAAAGAAGCTGCGGGCATACCGATAATTTATGGCGGCAGTGTTACTGCTGCCAATATAGGTTCATTAATGGCCGAACAGGAAATAAACGGTGCGTTAGTTGGCTCGGCCAGCCTGGAGTTGGCTTCGTTTTTAGCGATAGTTAATTTTCATTAAAAAGGATTTTATATGCATACTTTGTTAACAATTATACATGTGGTAGCCTGCTTCATCATGATTTTGGTTGTTCTGCTGCAGGCGGGGAAAGGCGCTAATATGGGTGCTGCTTTTGGCGGTTCCAGCCAGACAGTTTTTGGCTCTTCCGGAGCGGGTACTTTTTTAGGCAAGATGACGGCGACGGTAGCTATAATTTTTATGCTTACTTCTCTCGTTCTGACCTATAATGTATCGCGCAAAGGGTCGTCACTTTTTGAACGATCACAAACGCCGGTTACCCGGCAGGCCATACCTGCTCCGGCAGCTCAGAATACGGCAATTCCGGCCGCAGTCCCAATAGCGCCGGTAAAAAAATAGTTAAAAGTTCTTTTGATATTGACAACTCCATGGTAAAGCCTCATAAAACCGGAGTGGTTTTTGTAAAAAAAGCGATTGTATGAAGTTATACCGCTTTGCTTTCTTTAGCAAACTTTGTTGGCAATGAAGCCTGGCGCATGTCAGGCCGTCGTCGGTATCTTCAGCGTATCATTAATGCGCCTCCGATGCCTCCTCCTTGCCACCTTGTTATCGAAAGGCATCAGTACTTTATGGTTAGCCGAAGTGGTGGAATTTGGTAGACACGCTATCTTGAGGGGGTAGTGGGCACAACCCGTGCCGGTTCAAGTCCGGCCTTCGGCACCAATAAGAAAGACAGGGGGTTAGCTGATTCGTCAGTTAACCCTCATTTGTTTTGGGGAGTACTGGATCAACTGCCTTCGCGTGTCCTTTGCGTCAACGGTATCCTGTGCAGAAACATTTTCCTTGTGGGGGCCTTTTATGATACCGCGAAATATGATCAACAGGGCAGCCTGGTTTGCCTTACTGCTGTCGTGCATTATGCTCTCTTCGTGTTTTGTTGTTCGGGAGAGGGCATACGATCCGCCTTCGGCAGCGGCAGTATGTCTGCCCAGTTTTCCCGACAAAGACGGATGGTATGGAGGAGATGGAGCATACTCCATCAGGCTGGATAACGAACGAGTCCTGTGGCTTTTTGGAGATACCTTTGTTTCGGATCAAAAAGGCAGACAGGATCGCCTGAATATGCAGGTAATTCTGGGAACGACGCTGGCAATCTCCACCTGCAATGCCGACGCTGAATTTCAAATCCGCTATTGGTTGAAAAAGAAAGACGGGGAATTCGTTTCGTTCTTCGGTGAAAAGGAATGGCTGTGGCCGCAGGATCCCTTTATGGTGGATCATACGCTCTATGTTCCGCTCATATCCATCAAGGCCAATCCGGAGCTTGCGGGGCCCTTTAAATTCGAGATCGCGGGACATAAAATCGCCAGGATAAAAAACTTCGAGACGGCCGATCCGAACCATTGGATCATCGATTACGTAGACCTGACGCCTGGAATTCCACGGAGCATCAAAGCATTCGCGACCACAGCAAATGTTTACAGAGGTTATGTTTATTATTATCCGCTTTACAGTGCGACAGAGGACGGGTTGGATATTCTGGGCAATATTCTTGCGCGCATTCCCGTAAACAAACTTGATAATCCAGCCGGGGCCATCGAGTATTTGAATAAAGACGGACAGTGGGAAAAGGAGTTAACTCACGCGAAGGTAAAAGTCGTGCTGGACGCCGCCGTTTCGGAGATGAGTGTGAGATACCATCCTGACGACAAGAAATGGATCGCTGTTTACATGTCCGTCAGAAACAATGGCGATCAGATGTTATATCAGACTGCGGATGCACCGGAGGGTCCGTGGAGCGGTTCTCGGGCTCTGATCGGGTCCATTCCGGAAGTTGACCGGCAAAGTCCCCAATACGATAAGAAAAATTTTTGTTATGCCGGCAAAGAACACCTGGAATTTGCCCGAGGGAAAACTATAGTTGTCACTTATGTATGTAATGCCTATGATGGTTTTGAAAAAAACACGAGTTTCATCCGCAAAAATCTTTTTCTCTATCGTCCTGTGGTAAGAAATCCAATTCATTAAGCCGTCTATCGCGGCGCAATCTGACTTTTCATCATTCACTCATTGGGGCGGAGAGTGAATGATCTGCAAAAAACAATCGTTTATCTCCCTCGTTCCGGCCGGCCAGACAAAATTAAAAAATCAACATTTCATTTGAAAAATCATTTGGTACATGGTATCCCTCACCTTCCTTTGGTGTCCTCATTGTTAAGATGAAGGGGTGGCAGGCATTACCGTGCCGGTTCCGGTATGGCCCTCGACACCATTTAATCAATCACCTCGCAGCAAGCTGCGGAGAATAAAGGCTCGTCCCGCGTGAGCGGGATTAAAGGCAATCCTTATTGGCAGTGTTTGATATTTATGGGACTGATTTGATTATGAAGCCTTTAAAAAATAATGTACAATCCTTGCCAAGAGTTCAGCTAACGGCAGCAAGTCATAAACCTTTTCAAAATATAATGAAGAAAGTGAAACCAAACGGCGGCAAACTTTTATCTAAAAAGGATCAACCGGAAATATTTTTTATCCTTACTGCCGATCTCCCCCCCGAAGAACTATCTAAACTATTACAGGCGAAAAAGGGTGTTACAGTTAATCTTACGGACAATCTTCTCAAGCGCCTGTTGAAACTGGAAAAAGATTATCATTATTTAAGAGCATTGAGCCTTACCGATGAACTGACGGGTCTCTATAACAAACGTTTTTTTAATAAACAGCTGAAAATTGAAATTACCCGCACCAGAAGAACCGGTCAGCCCTTTTGTTTGATGTTTATTGATCTGGACAATTTCAAATCCGTTAATGATACACTCGGACATACAAAGGGCGACGAGTTTCTTGTAAATCTTTGTCGTCTTTTTTGTCAGAAGATCAGGCCGACGGACTTTGCCTGTCGCTACGGCGGCGACGAGTTCATCATTATTATGCCGGCCACTTACCTGGTCGATGGCATTTCTATCGCTCAAAGATGGCACGATTTAATTAAGCAGGTAGCATCACAAATGGAGCTGGATGTTTCATCATCAATCGGCATTGACGAGTTTGATATTTCCTGTACACTCAAAGCGGAAGAATTTTTAGACAAGGTTGACAAGGAGTTATATAAGGCTAAAAATAACGGTAAGAATAAAGTTTCTTACCCTGGCGGGAGTTTACATGCCCACGAAGCAGAAGAAAAATTTGTTACGCCGGCCGAAAAGGATGCTCTTTACAAAGGTTCGGCGACCATAAAACAAAAGAGAAAACAACTCAGTACAAAGGGGTAAAAATTGAATACCAAATCCAAACCTTTTATTGTTTCCGTTACCAGCGGCAAAGGCGGGGTAGGCAAAACATTTATCACTACAAATCTTGCCGCTACTCTTGTGCGTCAGGGGAAGAAAGTTCTTGTTGCTGATTGCGATTTGGGCCTGGCCAACATTGATATTATGCTGGGTATTAACCCGCAGCTAAACCTGAAAGATGTCGTTTTTGGAAATTTGCATTTACGGGATGTAATTATTCCAACTGAAGGTGGCTTCGATTTAATTCCTGCCAGTTCCGGTGTGCGGGAAATGGCGCAACTTTTGTTTGAGAAAATACAAATTATTAAGGATATGCTCCTGGAAATAGAAGGATATGATTTGATCCTGCTGGATACGGGAGCCGGCATTGCGGAAGTAGTGCTGCAATTTAATTTGTTAGCCAGCCAGAATATTGTGGTGATCAACAAGGAGTTGACCAGCCTGACAGACGCTTACGCCATGGTTAAGGTCATGTACCAAGTTTTCGGCCGGCAATCTTTCAGTATTATTGCCAATAATATTCCAAATGAAAAAGATGGCCTGAATATATATAAAAACATTGATACTATCAGCAGGCGCTTTTTAGGCTTTCCTCTTAATTATCTGGGTCATGTCCTGCAGGACGATGCTGTTGCGAAATCAATGCTAAAACAGGAAATTGCGGTTATGCGCTTTCCGCGTTCCCGTATTGCCGCTAATTTTTCCCAGATAGGCAGAACTGTACTGGATTTAAGAAAATCTTAATTCCATTTTAATCCAATCGCTATTCCCAGCGGCAACGAAGTCCGGAGTTTGATCATGTGTTTCTCCTTGCCGCTTTGAAATATTTGTTGATTTAAAGAATGGAAACCTGCTCAATCTCAATTTCCAGTGATGATTTGTTCCAATTCGTCACCATACAATTTGACTTTTTCCAGAGGTAAAACATCCCTCCATTGATCGCCGCTATGCACAAGATCGGATAATGTATTATCCGGCAAAAACATAAAGATGGCGCGATTTTCATCTCTGGCCCGCTGGAACCGCCATATATAGAGCTTTTTGAGGATATCTTTCTGCTCTTGATTTAAAAAAGGATAACCCGCAATTTTGGTATGTCCTCTTTTGTCAATTGTCTTTTCCTGCCAATTACAAGCGGCTATTTTGGCGAAGGCGTCCTGGGCAGTTTCTGCCAGACCTTTTTTGTGCAATTGGGCTAATTGTTCGAGGTAGAGCGCCGGCAGATAAGCTACATCCTGAACGCCGTATTCCAGTTGTTCGTCGGCCAGGGGACGAGTATCCCAGCGCGACCGCTGCATTTTTTTGCTTTTCTTTAACTCTATATTTAAAAATTGATTAATCATTTTTTCCAGTGACAACTGTTGAAAGCCCAATAGATATGCTGCCCGATGGGTATCGAAAATATTCTCAAAAACAAAGTTGTAATCTCTTTTTAAAAGACGGATGTCGTTATCCGCCGCATGAAGAATTTTTACGATTTTCCTGTCTGCAAAGTATTTACCTAAAAATGATAAGTCAATATTATTCAACGGATCAAAAATGTATGTTGCTGCCTGTGCTTTGATTTGGATAAGGCAGAGTTTTTCTCGAAAATAGCGGAAAGAATCGTATTCCGTATCGATACTCAGAACAGATGAATTATCGAAATCATCAACGGCGCGCTGCAACTTTTTGAAGTTGTCTACCAGAAACCAAGTTTTATTCATAATTTGTTATTTAGCCGAAACAGAAATTTAAAGCTATAAAAATGATGCAGAAAATAATAAGATTATTATTGAAAAGCAGCAGGAGAAAAATACCCCTGCCGCTGTCCAACTGAGTATAATTTCTGCAGACAAGCTTAAAACTCGAAAGAAATTCCGCCCTTCAATAACCTTCCGGGCATCGGATAATAAAAATTAGGCATGCCGAATTGTGCATAATCAAGCCCGAAAGAAGAATACTTCACATCGGCTATATTCTCCAAGCCAATGAAGGCTTTGACTCCAAGTTTTTCCCAGGGTGGTTTGTAATTAAGATAAATATTCAACAGAGTATGAGCATCAAGCTTTTCGGCATTGTTGTCGTTATCCCCCGAAAGAAAAGAGTTGCCGATATAATGTATTTCCGGGCGCAACGATAAATTACAAGGCAGGTAGACTTCCAGCCCGACGTTGGCCATACGGTTGGGTACCATCGGCAGTTCTTTTTTATTATTTGCTCCGTCTTCAAAGGTGGCCAGGTGATGGGTGAAATTGCCATAGAATCGAACAAGCCCCGGCCATAAATAAGAGATAGAAAATTCGACACCATCGTGACGAGTCTTATCCTGATTTTTATTGAAACCGGTAAAAGGACCGGTGGCAAACCAGGATATTTCATCTTCCATATCAATTCTGAAGACGGCCAAACCTATTTTTAAATTATCCAGCGGATAAAACTCGGTGCCTGCCTCCACGCTGATTCCTTTTTCTTTTTCCAGACTGGTTAAGAAGGATCCACCAAAGCCGCTAAAAGAAGCTACTTCATCCAGAAAAGGAATACGGTAAACGGTTGCATATTTAGCAAAAGCTTTTGATTGCTTTCCCCAAAGCAAGGTTAAACCGGTTTCATAGGACTCGGCGGCGTAGTCTTTCCGGTTGGAAAAATTATTGGCAGGTGACGCCGAATCTATATTGGAGCCCGAGATGGATGTCCTATCGGACCTGTAGCCGACACTCAGAATAAGATTTTTTAAAATACTGAATTCGTCACGAATGTAATATCCAATACTCTCGCGTTTAAAATCGGCCGAGCTAAGTTTAACCGTTCTCTCCCTGTTGCTGAAGATATCTTTCTTATAGGGCTCATTATAATAATCGACCCCGGCGACAACTTTGTTCGGAAATCCGGCAATTGATTTATTCAGAATGTATTTTGGCATAATAGCGTATGTGTCGGTTTTGGTGTCGGCATAATTATAGGAAAACCAGGAGGGCATATTCATCTGCAGATCTTTTTTCCCATAGAGAAAATTTATTTCCATCTGTCCTAACGATCCCCAGAATGATTTAATCCCCAAATTGATATTGGCATATTTGTCCGAACCGTCGTTATCGGAATTGGCATTCATAAAAAAAGCCGGTATCGACGGTTGGAATTGACGCCTGTCCTGCTCTATCAATTCCTTCGTCAGAGCGCCGGGCATTTGATAATCAACTTTGTTGAAAGATACCCCCAACGAAACATTGAGCATGTCACCTGCTGCATATCCTACATCAAAACTACCACCCTGAGCCGAATATTTGGAACGGTCCCGATAGCCAAAATTGAAATTATTTTCACCGGTCAGGGCGTACGTCCATTTGTCCGCTGCGCCTGTAACACCTGCCCGCTCATCGCTGAGACCATAGCTGCCCGCCAGAACGGAGGCATTAAATTTCGGTTTACCTTTGCCCTTTTTCGTAATTATGTGAATTGTGCCACCAATGGCCGCATCCCCGTAAAGAACGCTTCCCGGTCCCCGGACAACCTCAATGCGCTCAATTGTGTTAACCGGCATCTGCAACCAGTTGATGGAGGCCATATCCGACCTGTTCAAACGCCGCCCGTCAAGCAGGACCAATGTTTTTCCATAAGGATTGTCCCCTCCGAACCCTCGCACATCGATTAGTGCCTGTGAGGCATTACCGCTGAATGTGCGAAACTGAATGCTTTCGAGTTTGTCCAACGCTTCCACTATAGTAGTTGCACCGGTTTTATTAATTTCTTCGGCCGTAATAACAGAGACATTAGCAGGGGTTTTTCGCGTTTCCTGATTGTCGCGCGTGGCGGTGACTATGACCTCCCCCATCGTAACAGCAGTATTGCCATCATTTTTGTTCTGGGCTTGTACCGGTGAAATAATTACAACAGAAAAAAACAGGATTAAAACAAATACTTTCTTCATGGTTCTTCTCCATTCCCCCACGGGATTAAAGTAAGTCAAACCACCATAAAGTCTCCTGGCTTGCGGCATCCTACTTTCCACGCCTTCCCAATGTTGCACATCAGTGGCTAAATGTGGATTTCGTTCCGCTTACAGTTGCGGGGCAGCGCCGGAATTGCACCGGCTTCCTTAGTTTGGCAGTTTTCTTCAGGTAAGCAATGTCATTCTGGGTAGTCCGTTTTGCGGATTTTGATCTACCAGGACATCCACATCGTATACCTCTTTTATATTGTCTGCGGTAATAACTTCCGCGGGACTTCCTATAGCATAATTTTTCCCACAGTAAAGTAGAATTATCCGGTCGGCATGCTGACTGGCTAAATTTATATCATGGGTGACAAAGACAACTGTAAGTTTTTGCTCCTTGTTTAATTGCCGCAGCAGAGAAAGAAATTGAGCTTGATGCTTCAAGTCTAAAAAAGCAGTGCTCTCATCAAGAAGCAAAATTTTTGGTTCCTGGGCAAGGGCGCGGGCAATCAGGACTCGTTGGCGTTCGCCGGCGCTGAGCTCATCATATCTGCGGGCGGCAAATGCAAGAGTGTCCGTTTTTTCCATTGCCTCATGGACTATCCGGTAATCTTTTTTGTCTTCAAAGGAATAATTACCCAAATGGGGAAACCGTCCCATAAGGACAATTTCTTCAGCATAAAACGGGAAGATCGAGAGATTTTCCTGGGGAACAATGGCAACCGCCTTTGCCAGTTCCCGGCGCGACCATTGACGGGTGTCTTTATTCTCAATCAAGATACTGCCGCTGGCCGGATTCAGGATACCGTTAATGATTTTCAGCAGTGTAGTTTTACCGGAACCGTTCGGTCCTATTATAGCCACAACCTGTGCTTCATCAATGGCGAAAGAGAGATCATCCAGAATTAACCCTCCGGTATAACTAAAGTTGATATTCCGGCCGCAAATTAAAGACATGACTAATTTCCCTTCCTTTTCAGGAGAAAAATAAAATAGGGCGCACCGCAAAGGGCGGTGATCACCCCCACAGGCAATTCCGCCGGAGCGACAATGACTCTGGCCACCGTATCGGCGGCAGCTAAAAAGGAAGCGCCAAAGAGGACGGAAACAGGCATAAGCAGGCGATGATCCGAACCGAATACCAGTCGCATCATATGTGGAACCATGATTCCGACGAAACCGATTATGCCGCTAAGCGATACGGCAACAGCCGTAATCAGCGACGTCACAATCAAAATCCATTGCCTGGATCTCTCCACGTTGATGCCCATCTGCAGGGCGGTTTCTTCACCCTGAACAATCAAATTCAGTTGCAGAGCCTGCCGGTACAGCAAAACAAACACGATGAGCAGGCAAACGGCGGCCACCCCGATTTCTTGAACAGATGCCCGCGAGAGATCACCCATCAGCCAGAAAGTGATACTGTGCAGCTCCATGCTGTTGGCGATGGAAAGAAAAAAAAGGATGGCGGCGGAGAAAAATGCATTGACCACTACGCCGGATAGCAAAAGAGAATTATCGTGCAGTGCCCCTCTGTTTCCCCCGGAAACAATAAAGACCAGAAAGACTGTGGCCAGGGCTCCCACGAAAGCCAAGAGCGGCACTCCAAGATAAAATGAGCTTGCCCCGATCAGGATGCCGATGATCGCGCCCAGTGCGGATCCTCCCGAAATGCCCAAGACATAGGGGTCAGCCAGCGGATTGCGCAGCAGTGCCTGGAAAACAACTCCGCCCAGAGAGAGGGAAGCCCCGACGATACCAGCAAAGATAATACGCGGCAGACGCACCGAGAAGATAATTAAATTTTCCTGAGAGGACAGGGAATGCCCGCCGGTCAGGACATCTAATAAAGACTGGAAAGTCCGCCCGATGCCGATGGGGACGCTGCCGATCGTCAGGGAAATAAAGCAAATCGCTAAAAATATGGCCAGCATCAAAGCGCTGGTTTGCAGGACTCGGGATAAAGTTACGCGGCGATAGATACGGGTTATTCTCCTCTCTCTTTTTGTTGTTATTACCAATTTACGAGGAAATAGCCAACAAGAAATCATTATCTGGACGAAAGGTCTGTTCACTATTGCTGCTGTTAAGAACTTGACAATCGGTCTGAATTAAGTATTGTATATGCACCGGAGGTAGTAAAAATGAATCTTACAAGCGATATAAAGTCGGTAACATATTTAAAATCCAGGGCGGCTGATTTGCTCAATCAAATAAACGAAACTCATCGCCCTGTAATAATCACCCAAAATGGTGATGCCCGAGCGGTACTTCAAGACCCGATCAGCTATGAAAATATGCGTAATGCAATCGGCATCTTAAAATTGATTTCACAGGGTGAGGCTGATATTAGAAACGGCAAAGTTAAAAGTCAGGAAGATGTTTTTAACGATATTGCAGTTAAGCTAAAAGAAAAACAAAAATGAGCAAAATATATAAGATACTTTGGGCTGATGTTGCTTGGCAAGACCTCTCGGATATTATCGAATATATTGCGATTGACAGCCCGGCCAATGCCTTAAAGACACTTCCAGAAATAAAAAAAACGGCATCAATTCTTCATAGTCTTCCCGAACGCGGCCGCGTGGTGCCGGAGCTTCAAGATCAAGGCATCCAGATATATAGGGAGCTTATAACTGCACCCTGGAGAATAATATACAGAATTTCCGATAAGAATGTCTATGTCTTGTCAGTTTTAGATGCAAGGCGAAATGTAGAAGATGTTCTCTTGAATCGACTGGCATACAGTAGTGAATAATATTTTCTGTGGATGCCAAGGCACTGCGCGACTCAATACCATAAGCGGGGCACTCAATCGAGCCAAGGCTCGCCTATTAGCAATGAGGATACTTGAAGCGACAGAACGGAGAATTAAATGATGTCCCCTGAATTTCTCAATAATATCTTGGCCATATTATCTGTTTATGCTATAAATAATTAAAGTATTTTAAAGTAATAAAAAGTCGCATCACCTCTGGGAAAATGGATGCAAGAAATAAACAGGAGGAAAAATGGCAAATCGCTATACAATCCAGGCAGTAATTTATCAGGGAGATGAGTCAGGCTACGTGGCCGAGTGTCAAAACTTGGCTGTTGTTACCCAGGGTAAAACGTTAGATGAAACAGTGCAGAACCTTAGAGAAGCAATTTCCCTTCACTTGGAAGGTGAGGATTTAGCGGAGATGGGACTGGTGTCTCATCCGCCACTATTGGTTACTTTGGAAATGGAGCCGGTGCATGCCTAAGCTTTACCGCCTATCAGGATCTGCGGTTGTTAATATATTGGAAAGCTTCGGCTTCAGCATACACAGTCAGAAAGGTAGCCACGCCAAGCTAAGGCGTATCGGCCCGAATAGCAGAAAACAGACATTGACCATTCCGCTGCACAGAGAACTTGATAGCGGCACACTTCGAGCCATTTTTCGACAGGCAAGCCAATACATACCGGACGATGAACTTAGGCCCCGTTTTTACACGGAAGAATAAAGGCACAAGGCTCGAGGTGCAAGGCATCACAATAATTCCATTTTGATAATTTCGGAACTTGCTGATAATATAAAGGGCTTAATAACACTCGCCGGAATGGAAATTGAATTAAGCAATAAATTCGGCAGAAAAGTAGACCTCAGAACACCAGGCGACCTGAGCAGATACTTTCGGGATGAGGTTATCCGTTCGGCAGAGGTGCAATATGAAGCCTGATGATAAAATACGCCTTCAACATATGCTCGATGCCTCTCAAGAGGCAATTTTATTTTTAAAAACGCTTAACTCTTTGCTTCGTTTCCGGAAAATAGAAGACCTTTTTGTTTTGCATATGTTTTTACAAAATGCTAAAAGTAAGAAAAGGAAAAGTAGGAGAGGTGAAGTATGCGGATCACTTCCAAAGGGCAGGTAACAATACCAACAGATATTCGCCAGCGGGCGGGACTTTTACCGAATACGGAAGTTGAGTTCGAATATATAGACAAAATAGTGCGATTGAAAAAAGTTAAAAATGCCGCTCAACGAGGAAAACGCCTTGTCCAGAATATGAAAGGTAGGGCAACAGTAAAAATGACTACCGATGATATACTGGCGCTGACCAGAGGTTAAAATGTCTAATGTTCTCGTTGATAGTAATGTGCTGCTTGATTTTTATATCGGTTCTCATGCCGCGATAAGAAATATGATTTTGCTGACGAGAGATGCCTCGCGCTATAGAACTTACTTTCCCAAACTAAAACTGATTGCCCCGCAGAGTGAGTAAAATTGAGCGTTCCTAAACGAATTGAGTTTGTGGAAGACATATGGGACAGCATCGCAGCTAATTCACGGGCGTATAAGGCGAAAGGTTCTTATTAAGTTCCCCTACACCATCATCTATTCCGTGCGGGCAAAAGAAATCCGTATTTTGGCGGTAGCTCATCAAAAGAGACGACCCGTTTACTGGCGGGGTCGCCTATAAGCAATGAGGATATTTGAAGCGACAAAACGGAGAATTAAGTGATGTGTCC
Organism: Deltaproteobacteria bacterium; assembly: GCA_025361065.1. Classification (GTDB taxonomy): domain Bacteria; phylum Desulfobacterota; class Syntrophia; order Syntrophales; family Smithellaceae; genus MVRV01. The sequence goes on along the minus strand of JANYAY010000006.1, from coordinate 4,860 downwards.
GTACGCTGAATTTCCAAGAACCTGCAATCAGGCAAAATGAATCGCGCCGAAGCACTGCGGCAGGCCGCCCTCAAACAGCGGCAAACAGTGAAAGCCCGTTACGGAAACGATAACCCTTACTACTGGGGCGCATTTGTCTTTTTAGGAGAGGCGGAGTAGTTTTGTTGTAGGCCGGGTCATAACCTGAAGGTCACAAGACCTGACCCGGCGTGCTGGATTGTCGGTCAGCCACAGCCTACGTGCCGCGAGAGCTTTGTACAACCGCATAAAACCAACCATTTTGTCATTCCGTGCAAGCGAAGCGCGACACGGAATCCAGTATTATCAATGGTTTCCTGGATACCGGCCTTCGCCGGTAAGACGATTATGGTAGTTGTGCAAAGTTCTCGCCTCAACTATATCGTTTGAAAGCGAAACTAATAAAATGCAGAGAGGATGCCTTTATGGACGAGATGCTTGAATTAGGGAAACAGATTTTGGCTATGCAGCCCTTCAGTGTGCTCATTGGTGCGGAACTGACAGGGTTTTCCGAAGGCCACACCGAACTGAAAATTCCGATCAGGCCGGAACTCCGGCAGCAGCATGGATTCGTTCATGGCGGAGTCATCAGCTATGCCGCCGACAACGCCCTTACCTACGTAGGCGGCAGTGTTCTGGGGCCGTCTGTGGTGACTTCCGAATTCAAGATCAATTATCTGAGACCGGTGCTGGGCGATTTTATTGTTGCCCGCGCTTCCGTTATTCATGCCGGGAAAAATCAGGCAGTCTGTCGTTGCGATGTCTATGCCGCAAGCGAAGGAAAAGAAAGCCTGTGCGCAACGGCACAAGGCACGATTAAAAAAATCGGCCAATCCCCGCAACCGCAGGCCTAATGGCAAAAAGATTTGCACCGCGCTCTTCAGAAGCGCTTTCCCCGGGAGGTCTTATGGAAACACGCCGCAGCTTCATAAAGAAAAGTGTCGTTATCAGTGCTGCCGTTTGTCTGCCCGCTGCCCTGACGCGGGAAAGCCGGGCAGCTTATCCCGCTTTAAAAACGCGCAACCCGAAAAAGGCGCTGGTGTTATGGTATAGCCAGACAGGTCAGACGCGCCGCTATGCCCGGCTTATCGGCTGTATCCTGAAAGACAAGGGCATTGCGGTCGATGTGCGCGATATGCAGGAGTTCGATAAGAACTCGTTTACGAATTATGATCTGATCGTTATGGGGACACCGACTTTTTATTATGATATTCCCGTCAATGTCAGCCAGTGGCTCGGGAAAATTCCTGCAATCTCGGGAACACCTGTTGCAGCCTATGTTTCCTTTGGCGGCCCGGAAGGTAATCAGTATAACGCGTCAACTCACATTCTGCAGCTTTTGGCGGACAAAGGCGGGGTTCCTGTGGGCAGGGATGCCTTCAGGAATATTGCTTCGTATCCAACGCCCAACTGGAACAATCCCAAACAGATTGACGGACAGCATCTACCCGATACGGCAACGTTTGATCAGGTGCGCCGCTTTGCAGCGGGCATTATGGAAAGAATTTCCCGGGGCGAATCAATTTCTACCGGATATGAATTAGCATTGAGGGAAGGTTTACGAATACTGCCATTAGTCTGGTTGAATAAAAAGGCTATCAGCAAGCACACTGTTGATGCGTCCAAATGTATTGGCTGTCAAACCTGCGTGAAAAAATGCCCGACGAAAGCAATTAATCCTTCCAGACAAACCGTTGACCGGGATAAATGTCTGGCCTGTTTCGGTTGCCTGAATAATTGTCCTGCCGATGCCGTGGTCATGGAATACCGGGGTGAGCGTCTGTATGGCTTTCCTGAATATCTGCGGCGCAACAAAATTGTTATCCTGGAGCCGCAGGAATTCAAAACATGCAGCTTGTGATTGAGACCTTTGCACAACTATATAAAACTAACAATTATGTCATTCCGTGCAAGCGAAGCGCGACGAAGAGCCTGCCCCGTACTCGATACGGGGTAATCCAGTATTATCAATGGTTTCCTGGATACCGGCCTTCGTAACCTAAAGGTCACAAGACCGGTATGACAATTAGAGTGGTTGAGCAAAGCCTTGATAATTTCCGGGCGATATTGCACACTGCACAAGAAGATGTCATCGTGCGGTCAATCGTCGATGGCGCCGACCATTAAGTCACCGATTAATTTGCTGAACCGGGAAGGGTTATCCAGTTTGCCCCCTTCCGCAATGACCGCTATGTCAAACAGCAAGTCGGTGTAGTCTTTCAGGACGGCGGCATCCTTGTCCTTTTCGTAGATCGACTTGATCCTGGAAAGGAGAGGATGATCCATGTTGAGTTCCATGACCCGTTTGGTCTTGGGGACATCCTGACCGCTGGCTCTGAGAATCTTTTCCATATAAGCACTCATGTCATACGCATCTCCCGACAGGCAGGCCAAGGAATCCTTCAGGTGGGTGGAAGGCTTTACCTCCTTGACCTTCTCATCCAGGCTGGTTTTGATGAAATCGAAGAGGGCAGTGTATTCATCTTTTTTCTTGTCGTCCACCTTGTCCAGATCGAGATCTCCTTTTTCGGCGCTCTTGAAGGTCTTTTTCTCGAATTCCTGGAGATCCCGGATGACCCATTCGTCGATGGGGTCCGTCATGAGGAGGACTTCAAGGTCCTTTTCCTTGAGCCGTTCCAGATGGGGGCTGTTTAAGAGAGTGGTCAGACTGTCGCCCGTGATGTAGTAGATTTCCTTCTGGTCCGGCTTCATCCGGTTGACATAGTCCGCAAGTGACGAATACAGGCCTGCGGAGTGGGTTGTCTTATAGCGCAGGAGTGATGCTATCTTTTCTTTGTTGTCGAAGTCCTGGGAAATTCCGGCCTTGAAGATGTGGCCGAACTCTCCATAGAAGGTCTCGTATTTTTGCTGCTCCAGGCCTGCCAGAAGATCCAGTATCTTCCTGACAAGATTCTTCTTGATGTTCCGGACGAGAGCATCCTGCTGGAGTATTTCCCGGCTGACGTTCAGGTTGAGATCCGGTGCATCAACAACGCCTTTGATGAAGGCCAGATACTGGGGCATCAGTTCCTTGCAGTTCTCCATGATGAAGACACGTTTGGAATAAAGCTGAATCCCATGTTTGGGCTCATGAGTAAACAGATCAAAGGGTGCCTTGGACGGGATATACAGCAGGGCGTTGTATTCCGTCGTCCCTTCGAGTTTCAGGTGAAGGTGGGCAAGCGGTGGATTCCAATCGTGGCTGATGTGACGGTAGAATTCATTGTGTTCCTCTTCCGTGACTTCTTTTTTGTCCCTGGTCCAGATTGCTTTCATGGAGTTGAGAATCTCTTCCCGGATTACTTTCTGAGTCTTGTCCTTCTCCGGCTGGCCGTCCTTGTCCGGAACCGGCTCCGTCTTCTCCACGTCCATAACGATGGGATAAGCGACGAAATCGGAATGCTTCTTCACGATACTGCGGATTGTCCATTCTTCGGTGAAATCCTGTTCGTCTTTTTCCACTTTTTTCAATTTCAGGAGAATGGTCGTGCCCCGGGTTTTCTTGTCCACCGTCTCGATAGTATAGGAGCCGTCACCGGCGGATTCCCACTTGGTGGCCTTTTCGTGGCCCGCGGCCCTGGTGATCAGAGTTATTTTGTCGGCGACGATGAAGGCGCTGTAAAAGCCAACGCCAAACTGACCGATCAGCTCCGGTGTCACAACGTCCTGCTTGCCGGTGCCGCCTAAGGCCTCCAGGAATCCAGCAGTTCCGCTCTTGGCGATGGTCCCGATATTTTCCACAACTTCATCGTAGGTCATGCCAATGCCGTTATCCGCTATTTCCAGAGTTCTTTTCTTTTTGTCCGGGGTGATCCGGATCTTCATCTCTGCATCATTGCCCAGGAGTTCGGGTTCCGTCTGCGATCGAAACCGGAGCTTATCGATGGCGTCGGACGCATTGGAGATCAGTTCCCGCAGGAAAATTTCCCGATGAGAATAGAGAGAGTGGATAATAATGTTCATGAGCTGTTGGACTTCGGTCTTGAATTGATGCGTTTCTTTCTTCCCTTCCATGATGTTCCTCCAAACTTATGTCATTTGATTTATTAAGATATTCGTGATAATCAAAAGTTATTGCGGCGCTATAATGGTCATTAATTTCGGATTGTCAAGTTTCCTGGAATAATGAAAAGGGTCGAAGGAATCCCGACCGAAAAAATGTGAGCGGAGGAAAGGTGTTCGTCACGGATATGGTAATCATTGATTTTCCATAGTAAAAATAGAAAAACAACACTTCCGGCAAGAAGACATCTTTTACAAGTTAAGGGGAAACAGGATAATCCCATAATATACCGAGGCAGCCCTGTAGCCATTGTTAAATAAAGATGGACTGATTGAGCTGAAATTTAAGGCCGTTGGTACGACTAAAAAGACTATAGTGACAATTGTCGAGCCCCAGTTGGACGGAGTCGACGGCTTAATCAGCAAATCTGCCGCTAGTGTGCTCCTGGAGACAGCGAAAAGCGCCGTTAAAAACTCAGTGGCGGCGATGAGCAGCATAAAATCCTGGAAAATACGCTGGATTTGTTGAAAAATAAATAATGGCAATTATTTTTTATTGCGGTTATCGATGATAATGTTGTTGAGCATGTCCCATGCTCTATCGACATTTTTCTTTTCCTCATCGTCGGTGTTACTGCTTGTGCCGGAGCCGGTTGTGTAAATAATCACCGTGTTTCCATCTTTGTCTTTGACTTCTCTTGTGCCTATAGTGGCATAAGGGTCCTTTGCTTCCTCCTGCATGATCATCATTTGAATTGTTTTATCACTAACCCCGGCTTTTTTCAGATCAATCACCTGCTGTGGCGTGAGAGCAAAACCAAAACTGGCTGTGAACAGTGC
>JANYAY010000175.1 GCA_025361065.1 Deltaproteobacteria bacterium | reverse complement strand
GGCCAGAAGATCCTGCGTTTCCATGGCAAAACCGACCAGCATGCGGTTGCCTTTGATCCTGCCGACCTCCGCTATTATATCCGGATTTCTTTCCAGACTCAGGGAGAGAGAGGGATCACTTTTCTTTATCTTTTCCTTTGCTAAAGCAACGGGCCGGTAATCGGCAACAGCGGCAGCTTTGATTATTATCGTCGCTTTCTTAAAATGTTCCAATACGGCTGCATACATTTCCTGTGCCGTACGAATCCGGATTACTTTATCAACTTGCGGCAGCGGCAGATTCGTCGGTCCTGTAATTAGAGTAACTTGAGCGCCACGCCTGCGGGCGACTCTTGCCAAAGCATAACCCATTTTACCCGACGATAAATTTGTGATAAAACGCACCGGGTCCAGCGGTTCTTCCGTGGGTCCGGCAGTAACCAGAATTCTTTCACCAGTTAAATCTTTGGGGGTTAACAGAGTTTTTATTTCTTCGACTATCGCGGAAACATCCGGCAGCCGCCCTGAACCTTGAGTTTTGCATGCTAACTCACCGAAAGCACAATCCATTACGATATAACCATATTTTTTAAGTTTATTGATATTTTCCTGAACAAAGGGATTAGCCAGCATCTTGTCATTCATTGCCGGACAAATAAGTGTAGGTTTACCGGCAGCCATAATTGTGGTCGAAAGCAAATCATCAGCTATGCCCGATGCTATTTTCCCGATGATATTTCCTGTTGCCGGCGCAATAACAAAGGCATCGGCAAATTCGGCAAGACTTATGTGGGCCATGTCATATTTGGCAGCAGGAACATACATGTCCGTATATACCATATCACGAGAAAGTGTCTGAAGTGTTAACGGAGAAATAAATTCTCTGGCACTTTTAGTCATAATGACTTTTACCTGCGCACCTTCTTTGATCAGAGTACGGGTTAATTCCGCCGCTTTGTAAGCAGCAATTCCACCGGTTACTCCCAGGACAATTTTCTTACCATTGAGCATATATCTTCATCACTTTATTTTTTTGAGAATATAACAGTGTTTAAATGCAAGATCAAGGCATAACTAACGGGGAAAAACAGCACCCGTTTGTACTAAGACAATCATCAGCATCTTTATAACTTACAGAAATTTGTCTTGCAAAAGGCATTGAAAGAAATTATACACGCGCGCAGATATTGCATCTCACAGATCCGGAGGAAATAATGAAAAAAGTTAACTCATCCTTCACAATTATTGCTATTGTTATTGCCGGTCTAATAATAATCGCCGGCCTGGGCGGGCTTTATTGGGGGAATTATCTGGAAAGAGAAACACCGTCAATTAAATTCAATCAGGATATCAGCATGATTGGAAAACAAAAGAAACTGGAGATAACATTTTCCGATCAAAAAAGCGGCCTGTCACAAATATATGCAGAAATTATTCAGGATAACAAGGGGCTGATTATCGCTCAAGAAAATATTCCTTCCAAAGGAAACAAACAGAAAATAATATCCTTAACCCTGGACACTGCCGCACTAAAGTTACATGATGGCCCGGCTGTAATTAAATTTACGGCAACTGACCACTCATTGTTTAAGAATCAGGTCATTTTCTCACAGCCGGTCACAATAGACACTGTGCCTCCGCAGATATATCTGCTCAATCCCGTCAATAACGCCAATCAAGGCGGTACATGTTTCATTGCTTTCCGCATATCAAAGCCCTCCGTTTTAAACGGTGTTTATGTTAATGATCACTTTACTCCCGGTTATACGGTACTGGTTGACAACAAGCCCACCACGCTTACCTACTTTGCTATACCGATTGATGCAACAAGAACAAAAACAGCAATTAAAGTATTTGCCCGCGATACCGCGGGCAATGAAGCCAGCATTGCAATTCCCTGCCTGATTAAGGAAAAGAAATTTCGTGCAGACAAAATGAATTTGAGTGAGACTTTCCTGCAACAGAAAATGCCTGAATTTCAGGCAATGGTTCCTGCCTTACAAGGGAAAACACCATTGGAAATATTCACCTATGTGAATGGACAAATGCGTGATGATAATTTCCGCACACTACAGACAATCTGTCAAAAATCTTCGCCTAAACAACTTTGGGAAGGAACATTCCTGCGGATGCAGAGAGCTCAACCGATGGCTTTATTCGGTGACAAAAGAACATACATGGTCGCAAATAAAGCAATAGCCAATTCTCTGCACGTTGGCGTTGACCTCGCCTCTAATGCCCATGCGGCTATTGAAGCAGCCAACAATGGCATTGTCGTATTTGCCGGTGTCCTGGGAATTTACGGCAATGCAGTTATTATTGATCACGGCCAGGGTTTATTCAGTCTTTATGGGCATCTGTCTGCCCTTAATACTACAGTCGGAAAAGCGGTGAAAAAGGAAGAGGTAATCGGTCATTCCGGCATATCCGGTCTCGCGGGAGGTGATCATTTACATTTCAGTATTCTTGCCGGAGGACAATTCGTCAACCCGCAGGAATGGTGGGATCCGCACTGGATTAACGACAATATAAGCAAAAAAATGATTTTCTGATAATACTAGCTTTGATGGCCTAGTAAAAAGGTTGCAGGCAAGGCGCGCGAATACCGAGGAATGAGGCGTACTTGTCGTACGCCGCAGTGACGAGGGATGAAGCGCAACGCAGCATACGGCCTTTTTACGAGGCCATCAGCTTTTGTTGATGTCGCGATGAGTAATATTGACAATATATTTCATTTCCGAAAAATGCGCCCCTAATTGATTAGCCATAACTACGGAACGGTGTTTTCCGCCTGTACAACCTAAAGCAACATTTAAGCGCACCTTACCTTCCTTGTCATATAAAGGAATTAAAAAAGTCATTAAATCTAAAAACTTTTTCAAAAAAGTTATGCTCTTTTCATTGTTCAAAACAAATTCACGAACGGCATTATTTTGTCCGTCAAAGTCTTTTAGCGCCGGAGTAAAATATGGATTAGGTAAAAATCTTACATCAAAAACGAGATCGGCATCACTCGGTAAACCATAACGGTATCCAAAGGAAATAACATTCACTATCAGTTTCTTATGCACTGAAGCCGGCAAATAATGCCGTTGAACCATATCTTTAAGTTGATGAACATTTGTCGATGTGCTGTCAATAACCTGATCTGCCATCTGCTTCAAAGAGGATAATTTTTCTCTTTCCAACCGGATGCCATCCATAACCGAACCCTGTTCGGAAAGTGGATGTGTACGTCTGGTCTCACTGAAACGATGCAAAAGAGAATCATCCGTAGAATCAAGAAAGAGAATCTCAATTTTATAGCCTTTTCCTTTAATGTGGGCAAAAATACGTTTGTACTTTTCCAAAAAACCTCTTTCGCGCAGATCCATGACCAGGGCAACACGTTTTATTTCCGGAGACGATTGTACAGTTATATCCAGAAATTTCGGCAATAAAACAACCGGCAGATTATCAACGCAAAAAAAGCCGATATCTTCCAGTGCCCGGAGCGCCGTACTTTTACCGGAACCGGAAAGACCTGTAATAATTACAACGCGAAGATTTTTCATAAATTATCCTTTGGTAGTTGTCTTAAAGATTTTTTTAACAGATTTTCATCAAAAAAGCCAGAGGACGGAATTTTGATGTGTAAACAAGTTAACTTATTCCCCAGTATTTTTGTCTCACCTTTCCTTATCCTAATATATCTTGTTCCTGTTTTCTCAATTTTTATCATGGCGGCAAGTCTTGTATTCTTTTTGATCCTGTCCGGTTTAATCAATTTACCGACAGGCATGATTCCCGTAGTTTCGGTATGAATGTAAGAATTAATTTTTTTATGACCACCGGCAATTAATTCTCCTTTTTTATTTCTTTTAATAACCGCGATATCATCGGCTACCCAGTAATAATCATTGGCAACTGAATTTAAAGCTGCCGTTGTTTTCCCGATACCACTGGCGCCGGTGATTAAGATACCTTTTCCTTTTGCTTCCAGAATAACTCCATGAACGGAAATAGCTTTGGCAAATTTTTCGCGGATCAATTCTCTCAAAATGCTTCTCAGATAATGCTCATCATACTTCGATGCAGCAGATGGAATATTATAATTTGCAGTATGTTTCTTTAAAAAAGACGGAATGCATAAAGAACTTGATAAAACAAGAAAACAAATATTTTTCTTAAATATATTTTCCAGCATTTGTCGACAAACATTTTGTCCCAGCAGGCATAATTGATTTAGCGCCTGTGGTGTTATTATTGCTATGGTTGGAGCATTATTTTTTTTTGCAGGAAAAGGTATTTGACTAATAAGTAGAATATTAATTGCTGTAAGTTCTTTGTCCAATCCGATCGCAGGAAAGATTTCTTTTATACCCAGCCTGATGATCCTTCCCCGAAATATTTCTTTTAGAGATAATTTCTTTTTCATGAATGTGCGATTTATATTTTACATTAATCAACCACCTGGCGGTAAGCTGTCAAGGTATGAAATGAACGTCATTATATCGCGAGCTCGCTCACGAGAATTAACGCTCGTCCCGCTGGAGCTGGATTAAAGAAGACAGGTCTCATCCTGTTCAATAATTATCTTATATAAATCACTGCTGGATTTTGCGTCCATAAGCTTTCTGCGGAAATTACCTGCTTTCAACATTTTGGAAATCTTTGCTAAAGCTTTCAGGTGCTGACCAGTACAATTTTCCGGAGCTAAAAGCAAAAAGAAGAGGTGTACAGGTTTGCCATCAATAGAATCAAACGCAACACCATTCTTGCTGCGGCCAAAGCCCACAATAAGCTCTTCGAGATCGGCTATCTTACCATGAGGAATAGCCACACCATCACCAATTCCGGTAGAGCCAAGTTTTTCTCTTTGCTGTAAAACATCAAATATTTTTGTCTTATTAAGCTTCAGAGGGCCTTTCATGACTATTTCTGATAATTCAGCTAATGCTTCAGTTTTATTCTTCGCCTGCAAATTATCGTTAAGATATTCAATTTTTAAGATTTGTTCCAAACGCATTTAACTCACCTGTTTAAAAATGCACAGTATTTACGACTATATTCCGCAGTAATAAATTTGCCAAGATAAGCGCTCCGCTTAAAGCTGATTGCAACCCGGAAGACAACTTTTCATTAACTATTCGTCTCAATAAGGGCATAATTACCATCATCACGACGGTAAACCAAACTTACATTCTCGGAAGAAGAATCGCGATAAATGATAAAATGTGTTTTACTTCCTTCGATTTCCATTATTGCTTCATCAAGGGACATGGGCTTTAAAACGATTTTTCGAGTTTCCACAATTTTGGTTGCTGCCGACTCTTCCTCTTCTTCACTTTCACCAATCTTTTCTTCGGCATGGCGAATACTGCGGGGTTTATGTTCTCTGACTTTTTCTTTTTGTTTTTTTAGCTGCTTTTCAATTTTTTCGATACAGCTATCTATCGCCAGATGCATATCTTTCGCTTCTTCTTTGGCATTTACATTCCAGCCATTGGCGCTGAGATTGATTTCTGCAGAACTCCTGAATTTTTCCGTGGATAGGATAATGTGGGCTTCGGCGGGCATATCTAAGTATTTTTTGAGTTTTACTATTCTCTCTTCTGCGTAAACTTTTTGCCAGTTCTCACCTTCACCATTTCTGAAAGTAACCGAAATCTTCATAATTATTCCTCCCTGATTAGTTTAGGCTCTCCAAAAGCTTATTACTGTTTAACCGTATACAAGCAACCTCTGGCAAATAAAGGCAAGTCATATAGTGGTGTCAAAACTAAAAGTCAATTAATATTTTTTTATATCAGCCATATTTGAGACCGCCACTCGATATCTGCTACTAAAAATATTTCTTCCTTTTCGATGATGGCAAAACACCCATCATTTCTCTATACTTGGCAACAGTACGCCTCGCAATGGTGATTCCTTTTTCTTTTAACAGATCAACTATTTCGCAATCACTATAAGGTTTTTTGGGATCTTCCCTGCTGACCAGATTTCTAATTTCTTCTTTGACGCTCTTGGAGGCAATTGTTTCACCGGAAGTTCTCTGGATGGAACTGCCGAAGAAATATTTCATTTCAAAAATGCCGCGGGGAGAGTGCATGTACTTATTCGTAACAACCCGGCTGATAGTAGATTCGTGCATTTCCACATCATCGGCTACGTCTCTGAGAATTAAGGGCTTAAGAAAGTTAATGCCCCGATCAAAAAAATCTCTTTGAAATTTGACTATACTTTCGGTAACCTTGTAAATCGTCTTCTGCCGTTGTTGAATACTTTTAATCAACCAGGTCGCCGATTGAACCTTGTCGCGAATATATTTTTTCCCGTTTTCTTCCTCATTATGATCACCATGACCGCTCAGTCCGGCCATTACTTCCCGGTAAAAATTACTTATTCGCAGACGCGGCATCCCGTCATCATTGAGAATTATTTTATATTCATCTCCTGCTTTAACAACATAAACATCGGGAATTATTGATTGAACTTTTTCTTCCGAAAACATACTTCCCGGCTTTGGTTCCATATTGCTGATCAACAGGACTGCAATTTCCACTTCGCGTAAAGGAATTTTTAATTTACGGGCAATGTGTATATAATTTTTTAGTTCTAAATCTTTAAGATGGTCTTTAATTATTACTTCAATAACGGGATTTTTAACTCCCAGCATTCTTGCCTGAATTAAAAGACACTCCTGCAAATCGCGTGCAGCAACCCCTGCCGGATCAAACTCTTGTACTTTTTTCAATACGGCTTCTACAAATTCTTCCGTAACTTTTTCCAATAGAGCAACTTCCTGAACCGTTGCGCATAAATAACCGTTTTGATCAAGATTGCCGACTATTTGGGAACCTACCCGCATCTCTTCTTCAGTCAGAGGCGAAAGCTTCATTTGCCACATCAAATGTTCGGTAAGTGATTGGCTTTCCGTAATTATATTGTCCCAGGCCGGAGCTTCCGCATCTTTACGGTCATAAGTTACACCGACCGGCCCGTAATCTTCCAGATAATTACTCCAATCGAATTCTTCCCGGCCGTCTCCTTCACCGGTTAGCTCTTCCGTGCGTTCGATTATTTTTACATCTTGCTTTTCAATTGACTGGACATCATCTTCGCTTGCCAAATGAACTTCATCTTCATTTCCCTCGTCCGGTAAAGTTTCCTCCAGGAGAGGGTTTTCTTCCATTTCCTGGTTTATTGTATCGACAAGCTCCAAGCGGGACAACTGCAAGAGCTTTATTGCCTGTTGCAGTTGAGGAGTCATAATTAACTGCTGTGAAAGTCTAAGGTTTTGTTTTAATTCAAAGGCCATAATTAACAATCTTTATCTATGAGAGATTATAAGCAGAAATCTTCACCAAAATAGAACTTTCGGGCCAATTCGCTATTCGCGATTGCTTCCGGTTCACCTTCAACAAGGATTGCTCCTTCATTAACAATATAGGCGCGGTCACAACAAGAAAGAGTTTCCCGTACGTTATGATCAGAAATAATGATACCGATTCCTTTTGCTTTTAATTTAGCAATTATCTTCTGAATATCAGCAACGGCAAGCGGATCAATGCCGGCAAAAGGTTCATCTAAAAGAATATACTTCGGCGATGTAACTAAGGCCCGTGTAATCTCCACTCTTCTTCTTTCTCCGCCGGAAAGAGAATAAGCATGATTTTTAGCGAGTCCGGTCAGATCTAATTCGCAAAGCAGTTCTTGGAGCCTTTCTGTTTTTTCCTCTTCCTGTAAATCAAGTGTTTCCAAGATTGCCAGAATATTTTCTTCCACGGTCAGCTTGCGAAAGATTGAGGGCTCCTGCGGTAAATAATTTAATCCCCTCCGTGCTCTTTTATACATGGGATATCTGCCTATATCTTCGCCATCGAGGAATATTTCTCCATCATCGGGTTTAATTAAGCCAACAATCATATAAAATGTTGTTGTTTTTCCGGCTCCATTAGGACCAAGAAGACCTACAACTTCACCCGGTGAAATTAACAAATCGATATTATTGACAACTTTTCTCTTGCTGTAAATTTTAGTTAACCCTTTTGCCAACAAATTACTCATATTTTGCGGTCTTTAATTACTTTTTTTATTTTCATTTTTCTCTTGGGGATAGATGATGGCCTTTACTCTTTTTTTCGGATTGCTTTCAACTACTCCGCGATCTTCATTGACAAAGACAATTACTTTATCACCTTTTATCAAGTTTTTCCCATCGCGCAGCGTTGCGTTTCCCGTCATTATAATTTGCCCGCTCTCCTGAAAATATACGGCTTCATCTCCCGTCGCAATTCGCGCTTTTTGGGTCACAATAACGTTTCCTTTAGCTTCAATTTTTTCCAGATCGCCGGTACCTTCGATCTCTTTAGCGCCAACTTTATCTTTTTTACCAGTTTCTTTTTTGTAATACAAAAACAATCGATCTGACTTTATCTCCTTATCGCCTTGAGTGGCCACAGCATTACCGGAAAAAATTACCAGTTTTTTTTCATTAAAAGCATCCATGCGATCCGAAACAATTTCAATCGGCTCTTTGGAATTTAGTTTATTCATTTTTGCCGGATTATCTTTGGCCTGCACGGTGGAAACAACAAATAGTGTAAGCAATATAAATAATGCAAATATCTTTTTAATCACCATTTTGTTTCCTGACTAATTTATTTTTGCTTTTACTGAAGAGTTAAGGTTTAATTCACCGGTATTCGTAAAAAGAGTAAGTCCCTGACCTGTTAGTTTCATATGTTTATTCTCCATAGAGACCGGCGCATCGGTATAAAATTTCTTTTCAGCATCGGAATATTTAAGATAATCAGTGGTGAAATGGTCTCCGGAGTCAGAGACAATGGCAACATTACCTTTAATTTCGATATCTTTTTTGTCCGTCAGCATTTGACCTTTATCACCGGTCATCACATACACTTTTTTTTCAGCAGTCGTCAATTTTATTTGAACACGATCAAATACAGCCAGATTTTGCTTTTTATTATATTGGGCAGTTTGAGCTTTTACTTCCCATTTGGAGTTTGCTTCGCCTACTTCCGTATAGACAAAATCTTTAATTTGCAGATCAACCTGATCCGGCAATATCTTCAATATGTTCTTGGGCTTATCAAGAATGACATAACCAATAACAACCGCTGCCGCCAATACAATAACTAAAATCGCTAGTAGAATTACATTTTTTTTATTTAATTTCATCTTGTATCAGATTCAGCCGCTCTTTTTCTTTCTGTCTATAACTGATTCTTTTATATCACTCAGCATCAGACATGTAAAGATTTAAGGTTGGCAGCAAATCTCCCCCGGAGTTGATTTCCTCAGGATAAAACATCCCTTGAAGAAAATTATTGATACCATGAATATCTTTAATAAATGCTCTCCTAATGTTTAGCTGCGGGGGAATTGAAGTTTTTTCTGTTTTCTGCTTTAACGGCTGCCGATACAGACAAATTCGTTTGACAAATTCGTTTGTTGACAACATTGCTATTTTCGTTTATCTGTTTACTACACTTCAGCAATAAAATCTATGCGTAACCGATTATTTAAGCTTAAGTGTCATCAACCAATCAATTAGGATGAAAGTCCCTTTTGACTGGAGTGATTATTCCCATTGATGTACCATTTTCATTATAAGGTTAGTGTACACATGATTAATAAAAACTCCGTCGAACTGCTGCAAAAAAAAATCCGGAAACTGGAAAAAGATATCGCTATTTCCAAGGATGTTGCCAAAGAACTGAAGGAATCAGAAAAAAGATATACTCACATTTTTGAACATTCTCCCGTTATGGTTTACCGCACGGATTTTAGAGGAAAGGTTCTGGACATCAATAAATCCGGCCTTGATCTTTTAGGTTACAACAGTCGTGATGAAATTGTCGGCATGGACGTCAACCTTATTTATGCCGATCCTGATGACCGGGTTCGTTTTTTGCGTAAAATTGATAAATATGGCTTTGTCCCGGAATTCGAAACCCGCCTTCGCCGGAAAGATGGCACTATCATTGATGTTCAGACATCAACCGCACGTCGGAATATAAATGGAAACATGGATGGTTACGAAGGATTTGTTATTGACATCACCGGCCGTAAAAAGGCTGAACGGGCGCTGATCGAATCCGAAGAAAAATATCGGACAGTAGCTGAGAATTCTTTGGCTGCGATTTTCATTCATCAGAAAACCCGTTTCTGCTATGCCAATCAACGTTTTGCCGAAATGCTTGGATATGACTCGCCGACGGAAATTATCGGCAAAGCCTTCTGGTCAGTCGTTCATCCGGAAGACAGGCCGCTGGTTAAGGAAAGAGGCCTGAGAAGAACAAAAAAAGACTTTTTCCCTCACCAATATCCCTTCCGTGCTCTAAAAAAGGACGGAACTTTCATCTGGGTGGAATTAAGAGCAGCACATGCCTCTTACATGGGACAACCTTCAGTTATCGGCAATTTTATCGATATAACGCAAAGCAAGCGGGCTGAAGAAGAAATCCGGTTCTTAACCCTCAGGCTCATTGAGGCTGCCGAAAAAGAGAGAAAAAAGATTGCCGCCGATATTCATGATGAGTTCGGTCAAGCCCTGACAGCATTGCATTTTGACCTCGAAGCGATGCAACGTTCATTACCCCCGGAGGCAAGGGAGCAAATAAATAAGTTTAACAATCTTATCACTAATGTTGAAAAACTTGCTGATGTAGTGCGAAAAACCACTTCGTATATTCGCCCCGATGTATTGGATCATCTCGGTTTGATTCCGGCTATGGAATGGTATATAAAAGAATTTATTAAGCGGCATCCGGATATCAAAATTAAACTGGCAGTTACCGGCTTTAAAAAAAGACTGAATCCGGAAACAGAAACAGTTCTCTATAGGTTTTGTCAGGAGTGCCTGACCAATGTTCGAAAGCATGCAAAAGCCACTGCGGTCAAAATTATGGTAACTAACAGTTATCCATGGGTACTATTTGTTATCAAGGATAACGGCATTGGTTTTAAGCAGTCGGATAACGGCTTACCAAAGAATATAAAAACACAAGGAATAGGTCTGCAAAGCATGAAAGAAAGGGTAGTTGCCTTACGGGGTAATATTGATATAATATCTGCACCCAGCAAGGGAACGACTATTAGAATTGAATTACCTTTAACTTGAGAAGAAGATGAATAAAATAAGAATTCTAATCACTGATGATCATGCTATCGTACGGGATGGTTTAAGACAACTTCTCAGCGGCCAGCCAGATATGGAAGTCGTTGGAGAGGCGGAAGACGGAAAACAATGTCTGGAAAAAGTAAAAACGCTGCATCCGGATGTTACACTCCTCGATATTGCCATGCCGCAATTAACCGGACTGGAAGCAATCAGTCTGATTAAAGAATCAGTGCCCAAAACACAAATAGTTGTTCTGTCCATGCATTCGAAAGAAACCTATGTTCGACAGGTGCTCGCCGCCGGAGCTTTGGGTTATGTAATGAAGGCCTCTCCCAGTTCCGACATTCTGGAAGCTATTCGCGCCGCTCATCGCGGAGAATATTTTCTCAGCTCCAAGCTGCGTACGGAAGTTATTGGCTCATATGCCAAGCGACGCGCGAGCAATCCGGCAGCAAGCGGATATGATCTCCTCTCGGAAAGAGAACAGCAGGTTTTTCGCCTGGTAGCACAAGGTTTCTCCACAAGTAAAATTGGAGACCTTCTCTGTGTTAGCCCCAAGACCGTGGAAAAGCACCGCACCAGTATTATGAGCAAATTAGGAGTGCATGATCGCCTCGGTTTAATGAAGTACGCCATCAAAATAGGGGTGGTTGATCCCGACCTCTGGGAAGATTAACCATTTCTCCCTACCGATAAAAAGTAGATAAATCCCCCTGCTTAAATAGGGCTACCCCCCATTGATTATTTTGCTATCCTTCTCTAAAAGTAAATCATAATTCAAATTAGAGGAGGTTTATTATGGATGTAAGCACTATCAGTATCATTGGAATCGTCTTGTCCCTGGTCTTCATCATCGTTCTTGCTCTGAGAGGGTGGCATATCATTTTGATTGCGCCCCTGGCAGCCATTATTGTTGCCTTGTTTTCCAGCATGAACATCGTACAGACTCTTTATGGACCTTATATGAAGGGTTTCGTCAGTTATGCCGGCAAATTTTATTTGCTGTTTCTGGCCGGTTCTCTCTTCGGTAAGTTTATGGAAGACAGCGGTGCCGCGCGGTCTATCGCCGAAGGATTGCTGAAGTTAATCGGTCGGAAGAGCGCCATTGCCGCTATCTGGGCTGCCGGTGTTATCGCGATTGCCCTGACTTACGGCGGAGTCAGCTTGTTTGTCGTCGTCTTCGTCATGATCCCCATTTCCCGTCCCATGTTCAAGGATTTGGATATCCCGTGGCATCTCTTTGCTATCTCTTTTGCCCTGGGTATCGGATCTGTGACCATGACCATGATGCCCGGCTCACCCCAGGTATTGAATATCATGCCCACAAAGTATATGGCATCCACCCCGATGGCGGCGCCGGCACTGGGTATTATCGCTTCAATTATTGTTCTGATTTTCACCTATATCTACTCAGTATATGCAGTAAAGCAAACCAAGAAGAAGGGCGAAGGTTATGTTGCTCCTTCCGGTGTCGGTTTAGTAAGCGTTGCCGATGTTTCTCTGGAAAAACTCCCCAACGTCTGGCTCAGCATAGTTCCCCTGATCGTGGTTGTAGTCCTGTTAAACTATTTCAAACTGGATGCCGTAATCGCGTTGTCCGCCGGTGCTTTGGTTTCCTATGTATTCTTCTTCAAAAACTTCACGAACATTCTGGACACACTCAGCAAGGGTGCCGTCAACACAGTTATTCCCATTGTTAACACCTGCGCTGATGTCGGTTATGGAATGGCAGTTGCGGCTACGGCCGGCTTTAAGGTTATCACCGCCTGGATGTTAACCCTGCCCATGCATCCGATTGTTTCTCTGGCCATTGCCACGAATGTCATGGCCGCAATTACCGGTTCGGCTTCCGGTGGTTTGGGAATTATTCTGGAAACATTATCGGCGAAATATCTGGCTTTGGGTCTCAGCCCCGAACTTATTCACCGTGTTTCCACAATGTCGGCAGGATGTTTTGATGCCATGCCGCACAACGGCGTTGTTATTACCTTTTTAGCCATCGCCGGATTGACCCACATGAATGCTTACAAGCACGTATTTTTTGGCCATATCATTGCAACACTGTTGACCCTGATAATCGTTATTCCTCTGGGAATCATGATGTACTAAAAGCAATTTTCATCTCTCCTGATCACTGTGATCAGGAGAGATAGTTAAAATTTTCAGTTCTGAAACATTTGATGAAGGAGGATTTATGTCAAGACCATTTGAACAAGTTGCCGTAGTTGGCGCCGGATTGCTGGGAGCACAGATTGCTCTGCTTTCGGCTTATGCCGGATATAAAGTCAGTATCTACGATACCAAGGAAACTGCCTTCGACGATACCTATAAAAGACTTGTTGGAGACTTCAAGAATAAAGGCATCACTCCCATAATTCCCTGGGATAACTGGGAAAGATTAAAAAGCGAAATTATCTTTACAACGGATATGGCCATTGCGCTGAAGGATACTGATTTTGTGATCGAAGCAGTATTTGAAAATTTAGACGTCAAACTCGATGTTTTTAAAAAAATGAATGAGAATGCCCCGGCCAAAGCCATTTTTGCGTCAAACAGCTCTTCGATGCCCATCTCCCGGATGGAAGCCGCGAGCGGCCGGCCGGAAAAATGCATCAATGCCCATTTCTATCAGCCGCTGCAGGGCATGATCATGACCGATATCGCCCCCGGATCCAAGACTCTGCCGGAAGTTATGGAAAAAGGTGAGGCCTGGATTATTTCGCTGGGTTGTGTTCCGCTCAAAGTAAACAAAGAAATATTGGGTTTCTGTTTCAACAGTGTCTGGAGAGCAATTAAAAGACAAATTCTCTATATGTGGGGCAATGGTTATGTCGATTTCCGGGATATCGATCGCGCCTGGCGTATCTTCAGCAAAATGCCTATCGGACCTTTCGGTTTGATGGACATGGTCGGACTTGATGTAGTTTATGACATCGAAATGGTTTATTACAATGACTCGAAGGACCCCAAAGATAAACCGCCGGAAGCATTTCTGGAAAAGATAAAGAAAGGTGAACTGGGAGTAAAGACCGGGAAAGGATTTTACACTTACCCCAATCCCGAGTTTCTGAGCCCTGATTTCCTGAATCCCAAGAAGAAAGCTTAAGCTTCTTCTTCATCTTGCCCTTCCGGGCCGAAAAGAATATAAAGGATAAAAACAAAGGAGGAATAAATATTATTATGAAACAAAAAGCTATCATCACCGCAGCAATTACGGGAAGTATACACACCCCCACCATGTCGGAATATCTGCCCATCACACCGCAGCAGATTGCCGATGACGCCGTCCGTTCCTACGAAGCGGGGGCGGCGGTTGTTCACGTCCACGCCCGCAATCCCGAAAATGGCATGCCTTCTCCCGATCTGGGATTGATCAAGGAGATTATTACGAGCATCAAGAGCCGCTGTCCTGCCGTCATCTGCATCACGACAGGCGGAGGGATGGGCATGAGCATCGTGGAGCGCCTCGCTCCGGTAACGCAGTACAAGCCGGAAATGGCATCCTGCAATGGTGGTTCCATAAACTGGGGTCTTTTCCCGATGGTGGGCCGTTACAAGGAATGGAAGTATGATTGGGAAAAGATGATGCTGGGCATGTCGGAGGATTTTATATTCCCCAACACCTTTAAGACCCTGAGGGAATACTGCGCCCAATTCGCCGAGACGCAGACCAAACCGGAATTTGAAGTATATGATGCCGCTCATGTGAACAACCTGGCCTTCCTGATTCAGGCCGGCTATATCAAGACGCCGATCTATCTGCAGTTTGTGCTGGGCATTCTGGGCGGGTTGTCCGCCACTGTGGAGAATCTGATGTTCCTGGTCGAACATGCCAAGCGCAATATCCCGGAATTTGAATTTTCCGTCTGTGCGGCGGGAAAAGCAGAGTTCCCGATCTGTACGCAGGGTCTCTTGCTGGGCGGCAATGTCCGTGTCGGCCTGGAGGACAACCTCTATCTCGATAAAGGAAATTTAGCCAAGAGCAATGCGGAGCAAGTTGCCAAGATCGCCCGCATCGCCAAAGAACTTGGTGTGGAACCGGCTACTGCGGAAGAAGCACGAAAGATTCTGGGGCTCAAAGGCATCGACAAGGTTAATTACTAATGTTTCTTATAGTCCTTTGGCAGCAAAACCCGAAGGGCTATCTGCAACAGTATAAAATTTTCATCAGGGTCGCTCATTAAAGAATAGTGTACCATAATTGACCCCTCCTGATAATTAATGAGCGGCCCTTTTGATTTTGCCAATCAACCACCTCGCAGCAAGCTGCCGAGGTATGAAATGAGCGTCATTATATCACGGCAAGCTGCGGAGAATGAACGCTCGTCCCGCGTGAGTGGAATTAAATTAAGAAATGAAAGGTCATATTATGAAGGCAGTAGATATCAAGAAAATTTCAGTTCTTGGCGGTAGCGGTCTTATCGGGTCAGGGTGGGCAACTTTTTTCCTGTGGAAGGGTTTTGACGTCAATGTCTATGATGTTAATGATGCTTTATTACAGACGGCAAAGGAGCGCATCACTGCCAACTTATCCTATCTGGCCGATAAAGGTGTCATAACTTCCGAGGTCAAAGATAAAGTGTTGCAAAAAGCTTTTTATACAAAAGAGCTCAAAGATGCCCTTAGTGATGCTCAGTTTGTTCAGGAGTGCGCACCGGAAAAATATGAACATAAACAAGCTCTTGTGGCCGCTCTGGATCAGTACGGATCAAAAGAGGCCATCTTCGCCAGCAGCACTTCGGGACTGCTGATTACGGAAATAGCGAAAAATTCAAAATACCCGGAACGCTGCATTGGAGCCCATCCCTATAACCCGCCCCACCTGATTCCTCTCGTGGAAATCAGTAAAGGAGAACACACCAGTCCCGCAGTGCTGCAAATGGCATATGACTTTTTCCAAACCGCCGGTAAAGAACCGATTATTCTGCAGAAAGAAGCTCCGGGATTTATTGCCAACCGCTTGCAGATAGCTATTTATCGTGAGGCTGTTGATCTTGTTCTCCGTGGCGTCTGCACCGTCGAGGATGTGGATAAAGCTCTCTGTTGTGGTCCGGGCCTGCGTTATGCCCTGATGGGGCAGAATCTGATTTTTCAATTGGGGGGCGGCCCGTTCGGATTGAAAGGTGTTATGATGCACATCGGCCCATCCGCTGAAATGTGGATGAATGATATGGCTGTCTGGAAAAAATGGCCGGAAGGATGCATTGATATCCTGCAGGAAGGTGTTGATAAAGAAATGGCCCATCGACGCGCGGAGGATGGAAAAACAAATGAGGAAATCAGCCGCTGGCGCGATGATAAATTGCTTTCTTTGTTAAAACTACTCAATAAAGTCTGATTCTGAATGCCCGGCATTATCTGCTTTTCGAATTCTATCCGGGGGCATAACGCTTGTTTGGTTTTCCAAGGTGTTATGCCCCCTGTCGAACAATCACTAAATAATTTCCAATTCCCCTCAATATTTAATATTTACAACATTGCAAAGCTAAAGTAAAACTAAAGATATTCGGTAAATTCATATTTAGCCGCGATCTCCGGCCATTTTCCCTGCGCCTGCAGGAGCATTTCACAGACTTCCCGCACCGCACCGCGTCCGCCTTTATTTTGCGTTATATAATTAACCGATTTTTTTACTGCATCCAGCGCATCGGCTACGGCAACGGAAAAACCGACTGCTTTTAATACCGGAATATCGACAATATCGTCGCCGATGAACGCTACGGCGTCACAATCCAGTTTGTTTTTGAGTAAAATCTTCGCAAATACTTCTTTCTTGTTGAACACTTTCTGATAAACCTCTTTAATTTCCAGATCACGCGCGCGGCACAAAACTACTTCCGATTTACGTCCGGTTAGCAGCACCACTTTTATCCCATAGCGTTGAATAAGCTTGATGCCATGACCATCGCGGACATCGAAATTTTTTATTTCCCGACCACTGTCATCCATTATTACCCGGCCGTCCGTCATTACTCCGTCCACGTCCAGAATCAGCATTTTTATATTCTTGAGTTTTTCTTGAAGATTTTTTTTCATCTTATGATTTTCCTTTATTACTGGATTTTCCCTTCACCAATTCATCAATCTGCTTTAATGTTGTGAGCAAATCCTCCAGAGAATCGAGATAAAGCGAGTTGGCTCCGTCGCACAAAGCCATTTCCGGATTGCGATGAACCTCCAAAAAAATACCGTCCACACCGGCAGCTACAGCTGCGCGGGCAAGATACTCCACCATTGACCGCTCACCGCCGGAGGCGGTACCGGCACCACCGGGTAGTTGCACGGCGTGCGTGGCGTCAATAATTACCGGATATCCCATCTCTCTCATAATCGGTAAAGAACGCACATCAAATACCAGATTGTTATAACCAAACGACGTGCCGCGTTCTGTTATCATAATATTATCATTGCCCGCTGACTTAGCTTTGGCAATTATATTGGCTACATCTCCCGGCGCCAGAAATTGTCCTTTTTTGACATTGATTACCCGGGCTTTTTTCGCTATCTCCAAAATAAAATCCGTCTGACGGCAAAGAAAAGCCGGCACTTGCATTATATCCAGGACTTCCGCCGCCGGATCGATTTCCTCAAAACGATGAACATCGGAAAGGACGGGAACTCCCAGTTTATCTTTTATTCTTTGGAGAATAGCTAATCCTTCTTTTGCTCCCGGCCCCCGGTAAGAATTGATCGATGTCCGATTAGCTTTGTCGTATGATGCTTTAAAGATATAGGGAATTTTCAGTCTGGTGGTAAGCTTCTGCAAGTACAAGGCTATATCCATTGCAGCTTCTTCATTCTCCAGTACGCACGGACCGGCAATGAGAACAAATCCATTTTTATCGCCTATGGCAAAATTGTCCATGTCAATTTGTTTCATGCTTTTTTTACTCCTTGTTTGTTTTCTGCAATTTCTTCTGCAAAAGTAAAATTTTCAACTTTGGTATTTTTTTATCCGCCTTCGGTGACTCCGGATTCAGCTCGTAGGCATTGGTATAAGCCTTCAGCGCTTCCTGATAGAGCCCTTTCTTTTCATATGCCTCTCCCAGGTTGGCATAAAGCTCATCATCTTCCCGATCATACTTCAGCGCAATAAGATAGTTTTCAATTGCCTTGTCCCAATCATCACGCGCAGCATAAGCCAATCCCAAGCTGGCATAAGACGCAGCTTTTTTGGGATCCAATACAACAATTTTTTTATAATATTTTATGGCCTGATCATTTTTGTTGTCTTTCAAATAATACTGGGCGAGAATACTTAACACTTCCCTGGTAGGAGGTGATATTTTTTCGTACTCCGAGATTGCATCTTTTTCCCGCCCCAGTTTACCGTAAGTATAAGCAAGATTATAATGCAAGTTCGCGCTCTTCGAACCGAGTTTAATTGCTTTTTTATAGTTTTCCGCAGATGCGGCATAATTCTTTAATTCACCATAGGCAAAACCAAGATTAGAAAAAATTGCTGAACTTTTGGGATGAAGCCTGGCCAGCCTTTCATAATATTTAACAGCCTGATCATACTTGTTGTTTTTAAAAAATAAATCCGCCAACCGCTCTATTGTATCGGAATCATCAGGTTTAATTTTCAAGGCCTGCTCATACTCTTTGATGGCATCGGAATCAAGCTTTCGTTTCTCATATGCAGCGCCAAGATTAAAACGGATTACCGGTTGATCAGGGTTAAGCGCTGCCGCTTTTTTTAAATTATCAAGTTCTTCCTGAGGCTTTCCTTTTCCCGCATAAGCGGCAGCCAAATTAGCATAGGCAACAGCATGCCGCGGCTGATCTTTAATCACTTCCTTATAATATTTAACAGCATCATCGAATTTTCTTATTTTCAAATAAGTATCACCCAGGGCCAGCTTTGCCGAATTCTTATCCGGCGCATGCGCGACAATATATTCATATTGCTCGATGGCCGGGTTCATCTTTTTTAGGTGAACATAAGCATTGCCCAGTTTTAATCGAACGGTGTAATTTTCGGGATCATTTTTAACAGCGGCATTATAGTTTTTGATTGCCTGATCCCAAAGACCTTTTTCTTCGAAGGAAAAGCCCAGGCTGGCATAAGCTTCCGCATCCTGTGGGCTTATTTTGATGAGTTTTTTAGATACCTCGATGGCCTGATCATATTCTTTTTTGCGGATATGGCATTTGGCTAATTCCCGCAAAGCCACTTTATCCTCAGGACTTATCGTCAATATATCCTGATATTGAATGATCGCATCATCCAGTCTCTCCAATCTGGCATAGATTCCGGCCAGAATTTTGCGCACACCCGTATCTTCTCTATTGAGAGCAATTGCTTTTTTCAGATATTCAATTTGTATCCTGACATTCGTCGTATCTTTGGCGAAACGCAGCCAATCCTGTGGTGTAATAACCACTCTCAGCGGAATTGAGGCCAGCAAATCATTGCCGTAATTGATGCGGATGTTATACCCAGTTACTGCGCCTCCGCCCTGGCTCATCACACCTTTCTGCATTATAATATTGACCAGATCCACTCCGCGCATCAAAACACCCAGATCATTGGCTCCTTTGCCCAGACCTTCAATATTCACTGTTATGTGCTTTCCCTTTATGTCGTCGCTGACAACCGACTTCACCACAAATTCGTCCCGGTAAGTAATTTCCAGGGATTCATTAGCGCGGACAAGAATATCTTTGCCGTTTTTTTCCATTTCCAGGTAGTAAAAATGAGGATTACTCTGCAAAAGATAGTAAGAAATAATATTTTTCAGGCGATTGGCGTTAAAAGTAATAGTTTCAATTGCTTGCGGACGAAGGAAGTATAATAATGCAAAAATAATAACTGTGATAGCCAAAGCACCGGGAATCAGCCATATTTTTACCAGTATTCTTTTCTTCTGCCTGTCGTTTTTTTTATTATCTTCTGCCATCTTTCTCTTTTTCAGCCGCTCTGATTTCAACCCCGGGGATGGTATTTTTGATGAATTTCCTTTAACCTCTCCCGGGTTATATGAGTATAAATTTGTGTTGTGGAAATATCGGCATGCCCCAGCATTACCTGGACCGTCCGCAAATCGGCTCCGCCTTCCAAAAGATGGGAAGCAAACGAATGACGAAAAGTATGCGGATGAACTTTCTTTTGCAATCCGGATTTTTTTGCATACCCGACAACCATTTTCCAAAAACCCTGACGGGTAAATTTCCCTCCGAAACGGTTAAGAAATAAAACATCCGTGCTTTTACCCTGCATCAATTGCGGCCGGGACTCTTCCACATAGAGTTTCGTGCAATCATAAGCTGTTTTGCCGATAGGAACGATCCGTTCCTTACTGCCCTTCCCCATAACAACCAGAAAACCAACTTGCCAGTTAATGCTGTTCATTGTCAACCCGATTAATTCCGAAACACGAATGCCCGTCGCATAAAGCAATTCCAGCATCGCAGTATTGCGCAGTGTTGCGGCGGTTTCCACTCCCGGTTGGGCCAAAATAAGATTCATCTCTTCTTTGCTGATAGTATCCGGCAGACGCATCCATACTTTAGCCAACTCAATATTAGCCAGCGGTGTTTGTTCGATCATCTTTTCTCGCAAAAGATACTTATAAAAACCCCGCATTGCAGCCAGTGACCTGTTCATCGAATTGGGCGAAAGCCCTTCATCTTTTATTCGCACCAGATATTCTATAATCGCTTCCGGCATAATCTGTTGAAAATCTGTAAATCCTTTTTCCTGAACAATTAATAGAAAACGTCTTAAATCACGTCGATAGGCTTCCAGTGTATTTTGGGCCACACCACGTTCGATTAACAGATAATTAAAATATTTTTCCAATAATTCCTGCATGGGACTTTTTAACGTAAATCTGAAGGCGTTGCAAAGTTTTTTTTATTGACTTATTTCACAATCTCGTAAAAATGAGAGCTATAAAAATATAAATGACAATACGGGGAGTACCAAATGAAAAAAATAATTATCGCCTCTGATCACGGCGCAGTTGATTTAAAGGATAAGATTATATCTTTTTTAAAGGCCAAAAATTGCGTGATCAAGGATATGGGCGTTAATAGCGAAGATTCAGTGGACTATCCTGATATTGCGGTGAACGCCTGCCGGGAATTTAATCAAGGCGGCTATGATTTCGGTATTTTGCTTTGCGGTACGGGCATCGGCATGTCGCTCGCCGCTAATAAAATTAAAGGCATCCGGTGTGCGCTGGTGCATGACTTGTTTACTGCGGAAATGGCTAAGGCTCATAATAATGCCAACTTCTTGGCCTTTGGTGGCAGAGTTAAATATTCAGTTCCGGTCACCGGCATGATAGAGAAATTCATGGACACGGCATTCGCCGGCGACCGTCATCAACGAAGAATTGCCAAGATAATGGAGATAGAAAATCAGTGCTGATTCAGGGCAACTTCTCCTGAAATACTCATATTACACATCTGGAGTATTGGTACGGCGAAGCTCACCGACGAGCTTTAGTGCGTCCGGTGGAACGTGTTGTTCGACCTTCCCTGTTTATGTGTATCATTTCATTAATTAAGCGTAACTCCAGACGGCAACCAAGCGCATGTGCATATTTTTGTAATGTTGCCAGAGATGGAGAGTGCTTTCCGCTGCCGGACTCCAAACGAGCAATCGCTGATTGAGTTGTTCCGATACGTTCGGCAACTTCCGCCTGAGTGATGCCGGCGGAAGAACGTGCCTTGAGAAATTCGTCAAGAAAAGCAAATTCTTTGTCAAGCTGATCGTATTCAGATTTTACATCCGCGCGTTTAAGGGCGCGAGCCTTAAGTTCTTTGTGAGTGAGCATTGATCTCCTTCAACCGCCGCCTTGCTATGGCAAGTTCTTTGGGCGGTGTTTTGTCCGTTTTTTTAATGAACTGGTGCAACATCACTATCCTTTTGCCAATCATCGTGCAGTAGAATACCCGCGCAATGCCCTCTGCTGCTTTTAATCGTAATTCAAATAACCCTTCACCCATCGCCCGCGTGTGGGGCATTCCTAAATCAGGACCATATAACTCCATACGATCGGTATATCTAAGGAAACGAGCAAGAAAGCCAGCAGGTAAATCAAGTATTTCGTTCTGAAGCGATTCGCTATAGTAAGTTATTGTCCAATTCACGTGAGTCTTATAGCATATATGCTATGATCAATCCATGAAATTTATTATGATTGATTCTAGTTCAAGATAGAAATCAGCCGGAGCGTAGCGATCGGCTGTATTGCCTGATTTGCCATCATCTTAATTGAATATTTTGTCAATGGCTACTGCATCAAGTCCATCCATGTGTAATATAGACTTGTCAAAATCAATAAATCGGTAATTGTTTTTAAAATCTCTAACACTTTCAGGAGTAGTCCTGTGATCTATTAACACCAGTGGTGTCTTTTTGAAGCCGAAAAAATCTTCACCCCAGTTTACCTCTTGATAGTTTTTTACTATTGAATAGATGGCTTGCCTTGCATAATGATCATGACTTGGGAGTGAGTATCCGATAATTGCCATACCAAAATTAGTACATCCAGATCTACCGAGCCCGTCCCAAAACTCTTCAAGTGGGCTTGCATAAATGATTTTGTTAGTAGAAGGGGAGAGCATCCAGGGGGTTGCCGAAAACAAGATTTGTTGTTTATAAAGACCTTCAATATCGGCGACTCTATGCATATTTTGAAGAGGATCATTTGCTCTCCTTGGTCCATCAAGGACTCTACTTATCCCCCAGTCGAAATTGCTGTTAAATACAGGGTGCGTCGGTAAAATTGTGGCTCCCTGTTCCTTGAAATCTTTCTCCATCTCTAAATACCCACTCTTGTCAAACCAATCAATGGAACCATGCAATTTCAGGATAACTATTTCATCTTTGTTTGAATCTACAAATCCGATATTCCGTCCGAATGATTCATACCGATCAGGGAATAACCTATATGGCTTATTAACTGCATCGAGTGCTCGTTCAAGCAGAATGTCATAATTAAATGTTAAAACATAGTCATGAGGTTGAAGGCGGCGGGCAAATTCTAGATATAGTTCTGGGAGCGCATTCGATGGGGGCATATATTGCGATAGTATTTCTCCAATCAATGTTTTTACAACTACTTGTCTCTCATTGCCATCTCTACTCCAAGTGTCTGGACCTCTTAGACCGAGATAGTGTTCAATGTCGAGAAAGCCTAGGAACTCTTCAAAATTAACGGTATCTCTCGTGAGTTCCACGTCGTCGCATTTTCGTCAACATGAAATATACTTGTCAAGATCATCATTAAACTTGCTTGCTCGCCCCCAAAGTGACTTACTCTGAACAAGTATTTCGCGCCAAAGCTCATCGGCAAGCGGGATACCGGCCGATTTCGAGAACCCGGCACCAAGTATTATTACTCTGTATTTTTGATTAATCATTAAGGATTTCTTTTTTACTTTTAGTTGGCCAACAATGGTTATATGGATCGGTGTTAATTACCTAAACGCCGCGATGATGCCAGCATAACATCCCGCGAAAATACTTTATGATTATGAGCTAATACTTCAATATATAAAAGTTATCAAGTATTTCCTGGATTCCGGGTCAAGCCCGGAATGACAGATAGAGATGTTTCGCAGATCACTACGACGCCAACAAAGATAGCACTTTGATTTCGAAATGGCATAAGATGCAAAATGGCTGCTCTCCCTTTTGTTTGGGAAGAGCAGCCGTTATTGAATCAAGAAGTTATTTTTGTAGAGACGTTGCAAGCAATGTCTCTACTGATTTTATTCATGGGAAAGCATACTTTATCAGTCTGTTCGCTGAAATGTCCGAGATCATCTCATCCCAGAATGGCTTTCAGATCCTCATCCGGTGTCGTAATCGGTTTGATGGCAAAATTCTTCACCAACACATCCAATACATTAGGAGTAATAAATGCCGGAAGAGACGGCCCTAATCTAATATCCTTAATGCCGAGATAAAGCAGCGTCAGTAATATAGCCACTGCCTTTTGCTCGTACCAGGATAAAATCATGGAAAGTGGCAATTCGTTAACTCCCACATTGAAAGCTTTGGATAAAGCCAGAGCAATCTGGATGGCGGAATAAGCATCGTTGCACTGTCCGATATCGAGAAGGCGAGGAATGCCACCGATATCCCCCAGTTCCTGATCAAAAAAGCGGAACTTCCCGCAGGCCAAAGTCAGAATAACCGTATCTTTCGGTGCTTTTTCCACAAATTCCGTATAATAATTTCTGCCGGGCTTGGCTCCGTCACAACCGGCAACCAGGAAGAAATGGCGGATGGCCTTCCCTTTCACCGCAGCGATTACTTGATCGGCCACGCCTAAAACGGCATTGCGGGCAAATCCCACCATCACCGACTTCCCTTCCTTATCGGCGGAAAACCCAGGCAATTCCAGTGCCTTCTGAATTACCGGTTCAAAGTTGGCCCCAGCGATATGCGGAACACCCGGCCAACCCACCAGACCACAAGTAAAGATATTAGCCGCATAAGCATCACGCGGTCTCTGAATGCAGTTGGTGGTCATGAGAATCGCGCCGGGAAATTCCGCAAACTCTTTGGCCTGATTCTGCCAGGCCGTTCCATAGTGCCCGTACAAATGCGGATATTTCTTCAGTTCGGGATAACCATGCGCCGGAAGCATCTCGCCATGGGTATAAATATTTATCCCCTTCCCTTGTGTTTGTTTCAGGAGTTCCGATAAATCTTTCAGATCGTGACCGGAAATCAGGATAGCCTTGCCTTTCTTCACACCCAGGGGCACTTTTGTTGGCACCGGATGGCCGTAAGTAGTTGTGTTTCCCGCATCCAGAAGTTCCATGGTGCGCAGGTTGATTTCACCGCATTTTAAAACCAGCGCAAGCGCCTGATCAAGAGTCAGATCAGTGCGCAACATTGCGGCGAGCGCCTCATGGATAAATGCATATACTTTGTCATCTTCCTGTCCCAGAATTTGAGCATGATCGGCATAGGCAGCCACACCTTTTACTCCGAAAAGCAAGATGTGCTGAAGGGACTGAATATCGGGATTTATTGCCGTTTCCACCTTAAACGATGCGACTTTTGCCTGCCCGACCAGTCCCGCAATCGTCGTTTCCGGCTGAAAAATAATTGCTGCCGTTTTCTCATCGACATGTCCACCGGCTTTTTTGACTTTGCCTGTCAGGGCATCGCGCAGCTTGACGCATTGTTTGATCAGATAAACAAAACGCGCCGGGTCAAAATCCACATTGGTCAGGGTCGAAAAAAGCGCTTTGATTGTAAAGACATCAATTTCATGATCGACAATACCGGCGATCCTTGCATCCACCGCTACCGCCGACAATCCTTTAAGTGCGTAAACCAGAACATCCTGAAGGGCGGCAACTTCCGGGTCCTTGCCGCACACCCCTGACTTATTGCATCCCTCTCCCTTCGCCGTCTGTTCGCACTGGTAACAGAACATTGCTAAATTCTCCATTGATTGTCTCCTTTGTATTTATATTTTTTTGTACCGTCTTTTGTCCGGCAATATGAACGAATATTGAGAGTTGCGCCTTGACTTAAGTCAAACATCAGTGTTATTTTTTCTTTCAAGGAAATAAATTATGGATATGACTCAAACGATCGCCTCAATTCCTCTCTTTGCAGGCCTGACGCCAATGCAATGTGCAAGCCTGGGCGCCATTGCCGTTTGCCGGACTTTCTCGCGGGGACAAAGCTTTTTTTACGAAGGCGATGAGGGGATCGGCTTTTACGTCATCCTTTCCGGAAAAGTAAAAATTTTCAAACTCTCATCCGAAGGTAAGGAACAGATTTTTCATATCCTGGAAGAGCATGAACCATTTGGCGAAGCGGCCGTTTTCGCCGGAGAACATTATCCCGCGTCCGCCCAGGCTCTCGTGGAAACGCGCTCTCTCTTTTTTCCACGGCTGAAATTTGTCGAGGTAATCAGTCGCGAACCGTCGCTGGCTCTTTCGATGCTGGCGCTTCTATCACTGCGGCTGCGCAAGCTCGCTTCGCTTGTGGAAGACCTATCCCTCAAAGAAGTGCCGGGAAGACTGGCCGCTTATCTGCTCTATCTGTATGAACATAACGACGATTCCGCCACCGTCAAGTTGGACATCTCTAAAAATCAGATGGCCGGTCTGCTGGGAACGATTCCCGAAACCTTGTCCCGCATATTAAAACGAATGAATGATGAAAAACTAATTAAAGTCACTACACGCTCTATTTTGATTCTGAATGAACAGGGGCTGGCTGATCTGGCCCGGGGCGCAAGAAGACTGGCCTGATATTTCTTTTATACGCCGATTCATACCGGTTCAAGACCATGAGTTTTGTAAAGAAAGTTGGACAAAAAACAAACATGGCTGATTTTCTCGACAAAAAAAAGATTCGTCAGGTTTTTCGCAATGTGCAAAAGCATCAGCATATTGAGATGCTCATTCGTCAATTCTCGTCAAACAAAGAGGATATTCGCCTTACGGCCCTGAATCAGGTTGATCTCTCCAACTGCCGCAATGTTTTAGAGATGGGTTGCGCCTTTGGCGCGTTTACGGAAGCCTTGAAAGGACGGCTGCACCGGGAGGCAACAATCACCGGTATGGATATCATTGCCGAATACGAACCTTTTTTCCTGGAGGCATGCAAACGGGCGGGCTACCAGGGGACATTTTCGTCAGCAGGCGTTCATTTGATCAAAAAATACCCGCCTGCTTCTTTTGATTTGGTCATTTGCAGCTTTGCTCTTTATTTTTTTGTCGACATGATACCGGAAATATCCCGTATTCTGCAAAAAGACGGAACCTTTATCACGATTACTCATGATCAATGCAATATGCAGGAATTGATTACCATCACCAGAAATACTCTGGAAGAATATCAACTGCTCATGAACAATCAGCTCCTGCCTATAGAGGTCATCATTCGGCAGTTTTCAGCCGAAAACGGCGAAAAGATGCTCAGCCCATTTTTTGGTCACATCCGGAAATTTGATTTTAAAAATTCGCTTATCTTCCAGCCGTGGGACATATATTTCTTTATGGATTATTATCAGTTTAAAAGTGCTTTTTTTCTTGCCGGAACGAGAGCCCACAAAAAAAATATCGTCGATAAGCTTTTACACAAGTTGCAAGATATAGGTGCCGAAACGAGCGGCATCACAATGTGCAAGGACGACGCAATTTTCATTTGTTCCCAACCTCTGGAGTCAAAGGACCTCTTATGAAAAAGCAACGCCAGTTTTGTTTATATTGCAGTGATGGCCTTATCAAGAAGTTTGAAGATAATGTTCTGAGAGATTTTTGTCCTTCGTGCCAGTCGTTTTTTTATGAAAATCCCCTGCCGGTTGTTTCCTCTATTCTGGATTCCTCGCGCCAAATTCTTCTGGTTAAGCGCGACCGGGCGCCCTTTAAAGGTCACTGGTGTCTGCCAACCGGATTTGCCGAGGCCGGCGAAAGCATTGAAGATGCGGCTCTGCGCGAGCTGGAAGAAGAGACCGGCATTAAAGGGAAAATACTCCGTCTGCTCGATGTCGATTCCTACAAAAGCCGATTTTACGGAGATTTGCTTTTCTTGACCTTTGTGGTGGAACAAACCGGCGGAAAGCTTGCAGCCGGTGATGATAGTGCTAATGCGGAATTTTGGCCCGTGGGGAAAATACCCTTATTAGCTTTCCGGCCGAATCGTCGGGCACTTAATGCTTATATAAAAAGCAAAAAAGATTATTGGGCTATTCTGGATTCCCTGGAGCAGGCCGATAAAAATTCGCAAAAGCCGGATGTTGCAAAAAATGCCCTGACCCGGCGCCTGGTCAAAATCATCGTGAAGAATAAAGAAGACATTATCTGCAGCTGGATAGAAGATGTAGCGAACAGCAATTCCACCGCTGAATACCACAAATATGACCGCAAAAGGTTGTTTAGCATTGGTGATAAAATCGTTTCCCAAATCATTCTCTGGCTGGAAGGTTTATATGACATAAATCACCTGAAAACTTTTTACATAAAACTTGGCCGGGAAAGAAGAAAAGAAGGCTTCAAGCTCAGTGCAGCGCTGAGCGCGCTCAGCCTCATCCGTAAACACATATGGGAAATAGGAATACATCAGGACGGCTGGCGTAAAAATATTGACCTTTACATGACCTTTGAAATGCAAAGACGAATGACTATCTTTTTTGATCTGGCAACATTTTATCTGACTCAAGGGTATGAAGATTATTTGAGTTGACTTGCCGTATTGGATTTCCTATACTGACGGTCAGTAAAAAATAAATTTCTGATCAGTCTTTTACGCTGTCTGATGAAATTTCTTGAATTTAATTTTTATACAAGAAAATTAGCTATTTTGCAGAGAATTCAGCAATAGAATAAAAGGCAAGAAAGTATTTAAATGATTACAGTAAATATCGACGGAAAAGACTGTGTAACAGCAGCCGGTTTGACGATTATAGACACTGCCCGTTCTTCCGGAATAGACATTCCCGCTTTGGGATATGATCCCCGCGTCAGCCCTCCAAGTAACTTTGAAGCCGCATTTGTGGAAGTAGCCGACGGCGACAAAACCAGATTTGTATCGGCGACATCCACGCCGGTTGCCGACGGCATGGTGATACGCACTCAATCCGCAGCACTCATAAGCTATCGAAAGATTTACCTTCAGGCTCTATTGCGCCATCATTATGGCGACTGTGTCGCGCCCTGTGTTTTACGCTGCCCGGCGCATATTGACATTCAGAAATACATTTATCATGTCACTTGCGGCAATTTTACGGAGGCTCTCGCGGTAATCAAGGACAGCAATCCCCTGCCCGCCGTCTGCGGACGCGTGTGCCCTCATCCCTGTGAAACGGATTGCCGCCGCAGCGCCCTGGACGGCGCCGTCAACATCAACGGCATCAAACGTTTCGTTGCCGACTGGAACTTATACCAGTCCGATAACTATCGTCCCGTGTGTTTGCCGGATACTGGAAAGAAAATTGCAATCATCGGAGCGGGTCCGGCCGGTTTAACCGCCGCCTGGTTTTTACGCCGCAGGGGTCACACCGTCAATATTTTTGAGATGCAGGAAGCGGCCGGCGGCATGCTGCGCTGGGGCATACCTTATTACCGGCTGCCCGAAAAAGACCTGGACGCGGAAATTCAGGCTATACTTGATCTGGGCGTCACTATTAACTATAACAAAAGACTGGGACGGGATTTTACACTGGAATCACTCAAAAGAGACGGCTTTGAAGCTGTTTTTTTGGGACTGGGCGCGCAAAAAGCGACCGCCATTGGTGCGAAAGGCGAAGACGCCCAAGGCGTCCTGTCCGGCCTTGATTTTCTTGCAAAGCTCGCACGGGGTGAACAACCTGCACTGGGCAATCGAGTAATCGTCATCGGCGGTGGTAACACGGCCATGGATGCGGCGCGGAGCGCTGTCCGTCTGGGCGTCAAAGACGTTATTGTCGCCTATCGCCGCACCCGTCAGGAAATGCCCGCCCAGGATATAGAAATTGAAGAAGCCATTGAGGAAGGCGTCAACATGCAGTATCTCACCGCACCGGTTTCCATCACGTCGTCGGGCGAAGCACTGCAACTGACCTGCGTCCGAATGGCACTGGGTGAACCGGACAAGAGCGGAAGGCGTCGTCCCCTGCCTCAGGAAGGTTCTGAGTTCGTGCTCGCAGCGACAACTATTATTTCCGCCATTGGCCAGGCGGTTGACGGTTCTTGTATTGAAAATAAGACATTAATTGACAAATGGGGCAATGTCCTAGTCAATCAGCAAACCATGCAAACAGCCTTGCCCTGGGTTTTCTCCGGCGGTGACTGCGTTACCGGCCCGGATATCGCCATTGCCGCCATCGGCGCCGGCAAGCTCGCCGCAGAATCGATGGATGAATTTGTGCGCATAGGCTCCGTCACCGCAAAGGCCGACCCCTATACCTGCACTAAAGGCAGTTGGAAGGAATTGCCGCCGGAAACTTTCCGGGGTATCAACCCGTCCCCTCGTCAGGAAGTGCCGGTTCTGGCGGCAAAGTCCAGAAAAACAAATTTCGGCGAATCTTCCACAACATGGGATCACGACACAGCGATGGCGGAAGCCTCCCGCTGCATTGCCTGCGGCTGCACGGAACGCTATGATTGCGAGCTGCGCAACTACGCCAGCGAGTATGGCGTCGAGCATGATCCAACACAACCGGCCAAGCCTCTGCCCATTGATGAAAACCACCCCATCATTATACGGGATTCCGGCAAGTGTATTTTGTGCGGACTATGCCTGAAAGTATGCCGGGAAATGGAAGGCGCTTCGGCGCTGAGCTTCTATGAAACCAATGATGTTCTGACCATCGGCCCCAACGACCATCGCCCACTGGACATGACCGCCTGCGTGGCCTGCGGCCACTGCGCTATGGTTTGTCCTACCGGCGCACTGACCCTGAAACCGACGCTGCCCGATGTTTACAGGGCTCTGAAAGATCCCGAGTTGACCGTCGTCGCGCAGATCGCTCCGGCCGTGCGTGCCGCTTTCGCTGAACAATACGGTATCAACGGCGCCGAAGTCATGCCGGTTTTGAGTGCCTGTTTAAAGAAACTGGGATTTAATTTTGTTTTTGATACTTGCTGGGCGGCCGATCTGACCATTATGGAAGAAGGCACGGAATTCCTGTCAAGAGTGGCTGAAGGCGGTGTTCTGCCTCAGATTACCTCCTGTTGTCCGGCCTGGGTAAATTACTGCGAAAAAATGGCGCCGGATCTCCTGCCGCATTTATCTTCCTGCAAATCGCCGCAGCAGATGTTCGGCGCGGTGATGAAACAATACTTCGCCAAACAGCTCAAGGTGCGGCCGGAATTTCTTTATTTTGTATCCATCATGCCCTGTAACGCCAAAAAATATGAGTCTATGCGCCCCGAGTTCAAAACCGATAATATTCAGGATGTCGATCGCGTACTGACGACCTGGGATGTAATGACTATGCTTGGCGAAAAAAACATCGATCCGCGCAAAATTACACCTGTGCCGGTGGATGCTTTCTTCGGCAAAGTGTCCGGCGCAGGGATTATTTTCGGTGCCAGCGGCGGCGTCGCGGAAGCCGCGCTGCGCTTGGCTGCGGAACGCGTTATGGGCAAACGGATGGAAAGCTTCGCCTATGAAGCCGTCCGCGGTCTTCAGGGCGTAAAAGAAGCAATCATCACTCTTGGTGATTCCCAAGTGCGCCTGGCAGTAGTCAGTGGCCTGCAAAACGCTCAAAGGCTGATCGACCGGATGAGAGACGGCGACGCTCCTTATGATCTGATTGAAGTCATGGCCTGTCCCGGCGGCTGCATCAACGGCTCCGGCAATCCTGCGCCACTTTTGCAAAGCGATACGGAACACCGCTTGGAAGTCCTCTATCGACTGGATCAGGATGCGCCCATCCGCACCAGCCAGGATAACACTTCCGTTCAGGATATTTACACGAACTGGCTGGGCGAGCCGGACAGCGAAATGTCACACCACGCTCTCCATACGACCTACAAGCGCCGCTCCATGCGCATGCAGGACGTTAAGGAAGAACCGGTGGTATCCTTACCGGTAGTCGATGTTGGAGTGTGCATCGGAACCAACTGCTACATCAAGGGTTCCTGGAAGCTGCTGGAAGGATTAGCCATAGAACTGAGACAGCGGGGAATTGCTCAACATTTCCGCATCAAGGCACGTTTCTGTACCGGACAGTGTGAGGGTGGACCCAATGTGGCAATCGGTAATAAAATAATTCCCGTGGAAAATATCGATCAGGTGGGAGATTTTATTGATGCCCATCTGCTGCCGATAATCCCGGCGGAAGAAGCTGGAAAATAAAATGCTCATAATAACAATTTGTGTCGGCAGCTCCTGCAGCCTGCGCGGCTCTGATGAACTGGCGTCGGAATTATTCCGTCTGATTCAAAAAGAAAAACTCGAAGGGCTTGTCGATATTGTCGGCGCCTTCTGCATGGATACCTGCTCCAAAGGAGTTTCCGTGCGCGTGGGCGACCAGGAATTCAGCGGCATCAGCCCTGCACAGGCGGAATCTTTCTTTTACGAGAAAGTTCTCACCCGGGTTGACAACAAATTTGCGTCGCGCATTGTCGATGATTCCGCCGCACTGCCCTCCTCGGGAAAGGAAGGCTTATCATGAACGAACCCGTCATCATCACCAACCCGGCCCGCTGCCGCGATTGTTACCGGTGTGTTCGCCATTGCGACGTCAAAGCTATTCGAGTTCACGACGGCCAGGCCCAGGTAGTGCCGGAATTGTGCATTGTATGCGGAACGTGCATCCGCACCTGTCCGCAAAAAGCCAAGGACGTCCAAAGCGCGACACCGGATGTCAAACAGGCGCTGAAAGACGGACGCAAGCTCATCGCTTCGGTCGCCCCTTCCGCACCCGCATATTTCAACTTCCGCCATTTCTCCGAAATGGAAGCGGCACTCAAAAAGCTGGGATTTTTTGCCGTGGAGGAAACCGCCCTTGGGGCAGAAATGGTCGGTTTGGCCCACCGGGAATACATCGAAAAAATGCCTCAGAAATGTCCGGTAATCACCTCTTCATGCCCTGTTCTTGTCAATCTGATCGAAAAATATTATCCCGACTTGATTCCTCATCTGGCACCGATCGTATCGCCAATGATCGCTCATAGCCGTTGGCTGACTCAAAAATACGGCTCGGACGCTTATATTGTTTTTATCGGTCCCTGCATCGCAAAAAAAATGGAGATCCGGGATTCGGCCATAGCAGACTCGGTTTCGGCGGTGATGACATTCCACGGTCTTGCCAACTGGTTTAATGAAGCGGGGATCACTTTTCAGAAGGTCGACGGCATAATGGAATCTTCATCCACCCAAATGGACGCACGTTTATTTCCCCTGGAAGGAGGCCTGATCGGCGCAGCGGCGTTGAGCACCGATATGCTGAATCACGAACTGGTTGTAGCCAGTGGTCTGGAAACATGCCGGAATATTCTGGGTGACATCCGCGCCGGCCGGCTAAATGCATCTCTGATAGAATTGATGGCCTGCACCGGCGGTTGTATTAACGGCCCGGCCATGGCCGATCTGGCAGGAGGCATTTATGCGGCCCGCCGAAGAATCATTGACTATCAGCGGAATCGGCCGGTTTATGAAATACCCCCACGCAATAACTGGCCGGATCTATACCGTACATACACCGATAAAAAGGAGCCTATCCCTGAATTCAGCGAAGAACAGATTAAGGAAGTGCTGCATCGCGTCAATAAATACACGCCGGATGACGAACTCAACTGCGGTGCCTGCGGTTATTCCAGTTGTCGTGAAAAAGCCGTCGCCACTTTGCGCGGCATGGCCGAAGTCACCATGTGCATTCCCTATATGCGCCGCCGTTCCGAATCCCTGCGCCAGGTCGTCATGGATGTATCTCCGAATTGTATTATCATTCTTGATGATCACCTCGGCATTCAGGACATGTCTCCCTCGGCCGAACAACTCTTTGGCTGTTCGCTTGCGGATGTTAAGGGCAAACACCTCTCCCGGCTGATTCCGCTCTATGACGATTTCGTCTCCGTGTGGGACACGGGAGTTCCCGTGATCGCAAAAGTCCGGCGTCTCAATGATCATCTCGTTGCGGAGCTGAACATTGTCCGTGTGGAAGGGCAATCACTTTTGGTAGCCATTATGCGCGACATCACAGAGCATGAGACGGAAAAACAGAAATTTCTGGAACTGCGGGCAAAAACGCTCGAACAAACCCGCGAAGTGGTGCAAAAACAAATGCGGGTGGCTCATGAGATAGCGCATCTTTTAGGGGAGACAACTGCGGAAAGTAAAATGATTGTCTTGCATCTGGCGAAACTGCTGGAAGAGGAAGGATCGAAGTGAGGCAGCTTGTCGCATGCACTTGGGTCAGCCTGAATAAAGCCGGCGAGGAATTATGCGGTGACTCGGTTATGATCCGCACTAAGCCGGATTCTTTTGTTGCTGTTTTATCCGATGGTCTGGGCAGCGGCGTTAAAGCCAGCATTCTGTCGTCGCTCACCGCTGAAATCGCTGCACGGATGTTTGAAGCCGACGGCACGGTGGAAGACGTCATGCAAACACTTGTCGAGACCCTTCCGGAATGCTCTGTCCGTAAACTGGCATATGCCACTTTTGCCGTATTGATCGTGTACAATGGACGCGACGCCCATATCGTCCTTTTTGATTCCCCGCCATTAATTCTCATTCGCGACAACGCAATCGTCACCATTCCCGTAGAAGAACGTCAGGTCAAAGGCAGAATAATCAAGGAGGCACATTTTCAACTCCGGGATAACGACTACATGGTTTTAGTCAGCGATGGCTATGAACACGCCGGGTTGGGCGGTATTTACCGCCTGGGTTGGGGATGGAAAAACGTAGCTACTGCGGTGCAGCGTTTCGTGCAAACCGGCGTTGATACCGTAAAGCTTACGGAAGCAATGTCTAAAACCTGCTTGAAACTCTATAATGACAAGCCGGGTGATGACGCTACCGTCATCTGCATGAAAGTACGTCCGGCAATCTCCGTTTGTGTGCTGACCGGCCCCCCCACCAACAAAGATATGGACGAGTTTGCGGTCTCCCGCCTGATGGCCGCCGAAGGAGCTAAAATTATCTGCGGCGGCAGTACGGCCCAAATGGCGGCACGTGTTCTCAAGGAAAAACTGGAAGTGGAATGGATTCCTCCGTGGATGCGAACCAGTGAAGAGCCTAAGAAAAAGGGCTCACCACCCACCGCCGTGATCAAGGGCATCGACCTGGTAACGGAAGGCATATTAACCATCGGTCAGGCATTGGAGATTATGCGCGGCGCCAGGACGATTCATGATCTACCCAAAGACAACGATGCCGCCACCCGCCTTGCCCGATATTTTCTGGAAGCCGATGACATTAACCTGATTGTGGGAACAGCAATTAACCCCAATCAGGTTGCCGACCTTATCCGGGGTGAACCGATGAGAATGGGCTATATACGGGAACTGGTATCCGATCTTAATGCCCGGAATAAGATTGTGACAGTGGAAAGAATCTAACGAGAGGCTGAAGGCTTTAGGCTGAAGACCGAAGACTGAAGGCTGAGGGCTGAAGGTTAAGATGAAAGGCGCTATCCGCGCCGTTATGCCGGCACAGGCCGGCAGCCGAAAAGATTTAAAACGCCGCAGGCCACAAAATAAACCTTCAGCCTTCAGCCCTCAGCCCTCAGCCTTCAGCCTTCAGCCTAAACCCCTATTCTCCCTCTTCCTCATGCAGTATAAACTTTGCCTGTTTGTCCTGTAACACCTGCCGCCTGGGGAGCGTTATTCTGACGGTGGTGCCGGTCGGCCCTTTCGTCGGTTTAGCATTGGATTCAATTTTAATATTACCGCTGTGAGCTTTGATGGCTGCAAAGGCCTGCGGCAGGCCCAATCCTGTTCCGTCGCCAACCGGTTTGGTGGTAAAAAAAGGCGTGAAAAGAAGAGGGATATTTTCTTCGGCAATACCTGCCCCGCTATCGGTCAGGGTGATCAATACCTGCCGTTCATCACCCTCAAGCATAATGGTTAATGTGCCTCCATCCGGCATAGCCTCGACGGCGTTTTGCTCCAGATCAAAAAAAGCAGTTCCTATTTGTTCACGGTCGATCCATACCTTTTCATCGTCCAGAGAAGATTTCATCCTGACGACAATATTATCATGATGAGACAATCTCGCCAAACTCTCTGTAACTATCTGAATAATATTGGTTTCCCTTAACTCCAGCCCGTGCAAATGATTATATCCTCCTTGAACTTTCAATCATTATCCTTGTAGAAATAACACTTTCTTCACCAAATAAAAAGCTTAAAACTATATGTATTTAAAGGTTGATCGTGCGAATTCCGAAATTTGCAATCCTCAATTTTATTGATCCTCTCTACCATCTATTCCTTCTTCCTACCTAAAATGTCCATATCTCCGATGTTACTGCGGTAAAATAATCATGTCCATTGCCTGGATTATCTTATTGACATAAAATTATCAGGCATGTTAGATAATAGGTAAGTTTCACAAAGATATGGACATCAAATTAAGTTTTCCCAAAACGTATAATAACTTATCTGCCGATTGACTGAGGAGTAACCTTTGAAACTACGCGATGTAAAAGAAATTCTTGACGCCGACGTCATAGTCGGTGACGACAAACTGGATATGGAAGTGAAGACAGCTTTCGGGGCTGATTTAATGAGTGATGTTCTGGCCTTCGCTAAAGCCGGCAGTATTCTGCTGACCGGTTTGACTAACGATCAGGTGATTCGCACCGCCGACATTCTTGATATTGCGGCAATAGTCCTGGTTAGAGGCAAAAGAGCCAATACCGATACTATCAATTTGGCCAAAGAGCTGAAAATTCCCATACTGTCAACCAAATATATTCTCTTTGAAACCGCAGGACGGCTTTACGCGAAAGGGATGGTTGGTTGTGTAGAAAAAGTTGACAATGCCAGTGCCAGAAACTGATCATATTTCTTATCAACGGAGCTTTTATATAGAAGGCGGCAATTTCAATTACGCCGGGATAGTGTCTACAAGCATAAAATCCATTCTCAAGCAAATGGATTTTCCCGGCGACGTAGTTCGGAAATGTGCCATTGTTTGTTACGAATCGGAAATAAATGTGGTCTCTTACGCCCGGAAAGGTGTTGTTAATTTAACGATCAACCCTGATACTGTTCAGATTGAAGTTATTGATGAGGGTCCGGGAATTCCCAATATTGATCAGGCTATGCAGCAAGGTTACTCTACGGCCAATCAAAAAATTCGTGAAATGGGTTTTGGCGCCGGTATGGGGCTCTATAATATCAAAAGCTATTCCGACGCGTTCATTATTTCATCGGAATTAGGCAAAGGCACACGTCTTTTAATGACGATAAATATAAAGAAATAAAGACGGCAGAATTCTTCTTTCAGGTATTAAAATGAATTTAGCAACAATAGTCCAAGAATTGAGCTTAGAAGTCAGATGTGCGTCGGAGAATCTTAAAAATAATGTCACCGGTGGTTACACGGGGGACCTTTTAAGCGAAGTTATGGCCAATTCCCACGAAGGAAATATCTGGATAACTAGACAGGTTCACCAGAATATCGTCGCCGTCGCCAGCCTGAAAGACCACGCCGGCATTATTCTGATTAATTCCTGCGAACCAACTCAGGATACTTTGGCAAAAGCCAGTCAGGAAAAAATACCAATAATGGTATCCAACTTGCCTGCTTTTGAGTTAACCGGTAAAATCTATAATCTCCTGGAGAAAAAAGATTAATTCCGTGCAACCACTTCCGTGACCATAAAATTTATGGTCATTTTTTTTGCGTAATTCCGGAAAGAACAATGCTGAAAGTTTTCAATTGCGATCTGCATGTCCACACTTGCCTCTCACCCTGCGCCGAGCTTGATATGCACCCTATGGCTTTAGTGCAAAAAGCCGTCGAAGCAAAGCTCGACATGATTGCCATTTGCGATCATAATTCTTCAGCAAACGTTCCTTACGTAATCAAAGCCGCGCAAACAACTAATCTGAGTGTTCTTCCCGGCATGGAGATCACAACCAGTGAAGAAGTGCACCTCCTGGCCATATTCGATTCCCTGTCCAACCTGATATTGCTGCAAAATATAATTGACCGGAATCTTGCAGGAGAAAATGATGAAGAGCGTTTTGGTGTTCAGGCTATCGTCAATGAAATTGGTGAGGTAGAGGGGATAAATAACCAATTACTGATCGGCGCGACGAATTTATCCCTGGATACTCTGATTGGCTATATTCATCTATTTGGCGGGCTGGCCATTGCCGCACATATAGACCGGGAAAGCTTTAGTGTGCTGAGTCAGCTTGGCTTCATCGATGATAATGCTGATTTTGACGCTCTCGAGATAACACCTCTCACCGGTTTTGACCAGGCCAGAATTAAATATTCGGAATTGGGTAAATTTCCGTTTATCATTTCTTCAGACTCTCATTTTATCAAAGATATCGGAAAGACATTTACCCGAATAAATCTTTTGGAACCAACATTTTCCGAATTAAAAATGGCTTTAAAAAGGCAAAATGGCCGTTACGTCATGGAGCAGCCACAGGTATGAACCCCAAAGTAAGTTTAGGAAACATATTCAGCAGCAAGTTGCGGGGTGTCATACCCTCCGCTTTGCGGGATTGTTCAACTTACCAATTCCGCTGCGCTGCGCTTTCAGAATTGGAGTTTCACTAATAATGCTGGAACTGGCATCACATATTCTGGACATTGCCGAAAACTCTGTTCGTGCCGGCGCCAGTTTAATTGAAATCGATATCGATGAAGATACGGCCAATGATTCTCTTTCCATAGAGATCATCGATAATGGTCGCGGGATGAAACAAGAAGAGATGGAAAAAGTCTTAGATCCCTTCTATACGACAAAAACTGTCCGGCGCTTCGGCCTGGGCATTCCACTGCTGGCTGATGCCGCCCGAAGAGCCGGTGGTCATTTTAAACTGGAATCTCAAGAGGGTAAGGGAACAACTGTTAAAGCAACTTTCGGCCTCAGTCACATGGATAGACAACCCATGGGTAATATCATCAGTACGCTAATTGTTCTTATTGCCGGTAATTCAGATGTTGATTTTTTTTTAAAACACAGGCATAATGACCGGCGGTCGGAATTGGACACCAGAATAATACGTAAAGAAATCGAGGATGTACCCATTAATCATCCTGAAATATTGAAGTATATTCGGGGCGTTTTAGAAGAAGGTTTTAGCGAAATAAAGCCTGAAGCTTAACTTACCCCAAAGATCGAGGAGGAATTGATGAAAGCGGAAGAAAATGAACTTTTAAAAGATTTTACACCGGAACAGGTAACCAGGCTCAATGAAATTATCAATAAGCATAAAGGGAAACCCGGTGGCTTAATCCCCGTGCTGGAAGAAGCGCAAGTTGCTTTGGAATATCTGCCGATATCCGTGCAAAAAAAGATTGCGCTGGAATTAAATCTGCCCCTGAGCCGTATTTATGGAGTTGTTACTTTTTATTCTTTCTTTACCATGACCCCTCGCGGAAAACATACAGTACGTGTTTGTCTGGGGACAGCCTGTTATGTTCGCGGCGGAAAGGCAATAGCCGACACGTTAAAG
The DNA here is from genome assembly GCA_025361065.1 of Deltaproteobacteria bacterium. Lineage (GTDB taxonomy): Bacteria > Desulfobacterota > Syntrophia > Syntrophales > Smithellaceae > MVRV01. The sequence goes on along the minus strand of JANYAY010000175.1, from coordinate 11,119 downwards.
AAGGAATTTGGTATTCAAGACGGCGAAACAACCCCGGACAGAATGTTCACTCTGGAAACCATTCGTTGTCTGGGCGCCTGTGGGCTGGGACCGGTCTTGGTTGTCAATGAAGATGTACATGGCCGGGTTAAACCTTCCAAAGTAAGAGAAATATTGAGTCAATATACATAATTTCTTTATGAACCAGAATAAAAGGAGGAACCGCCGATGGCGAAATTGACTATAGCTGATCTGAAAAAAATAAAAGAAAAAGTACATGCGGAAATGTCCTTAAGAGACGGTGAGCGCAGAGTAAAAATTACCGTGCACATGGGAACCTGTGGCATAGCTTCCGGAGCAAGAGAAGTTCTGGATACACTGCTGCAGGAAATTGCCGAAGCCAAAATTAACGATATTGTTGTAACCACCTCGGGCTGTATGGGGCTTTGCAGCCGGGAACCCTTAGTCACGGTGGAAATATTAAATCAGGACCCGATAAAATATGAATATATGAATCCCAATAAAATAAGACAGGTTTTTAAAAGGCATGTTTTGGATGGAGAAATTCAACTGCCTTTCGTTCTGGCAAGAGGCGCTGAAATAACAAAGTAAAGCTATTGCCCATCATGCATTTCATTCAAAAGAGCATGATCATTTCTTAAGGAGGATTTTGGCCAAATGAAGGTTTTTCGTTCACACTTATTAATTTGTGGAGGCACCGGTTGTCAATCTTCCGGCAGCCTTGCTGTAAAAAAGGCTTTGTTACTGGAACTGGATAAAAGAAGCTTATCTAGCGAAATAAAAGTCGTGGAAACGGGTTGCAATGGTTTTTGTGCCCTGGGACCGATCATAGTCGTTTATCCTGAAGGCATTATTTATGTTTCAATCCAGGCGACCGATATTCCCGACCTGGTAGAGGAGCATCTGGTCAAGGGAAGAGTCTTAGAGCGTCTTTTATATCGGGAACCTGTTACGGATAAGCCTATCCCGACGATGCAGGATATTCCTTTTTTTGCCCTGCAGGAATTGCGCGTACTGAAGAATCGCGGTCTGATTGATCCGGAAAAAATGGAAGAATACATCGCCCGTGACGGTTATGCCGGCATGGCCAAAGCATTAACCGAGATGAAACCGGAGCAGATTGTCAAGGAAGTCCTTGATTCCGGATTGCGCGGACGCGGTGGAGCAGGTTTTCCCACCGGTTTGAAATGGCAATTTGCCGCCCAGTCCAAAAGCGACATAAAATATGTTCTCTGCAACGCAGATGAGGGTGACCCCGGCGCATTCATGGACCGAAGCGTTTTGGAAGCTGATCCACATGCCGTCCTTGAGGGCATGGTAATCGCCGCAAAAGCGATCGGGTCTCATCAAGGATATATTTACTGTCGAGCCGAATATCCGCTGGCAATTCACCGTTTATCTTTAGCCATTGCCCAGGCTAAAGAAGCCGGCCTTCTGGGCAAGAATATATTAGGTACGGGCTTTGATTTCGATTTGGAAATATATCAGGGAGCCGGTGCATTTGTTTGCGGTGAAGAAACAGCGCTGATGACTTCAATCGAAGGCAAAAGAGGCATGCCGCGTCCCCGGCCGCCCTTCCCCGCCGTTGCCGGTCTCTGGCAAAAACCGAGTATACTGAATAATGTGGAGACTCTGGCCAACATAGGACAGATCATCATGCGCGGAGCAGCATGGTATGCTTCAATCGGAACGGAAAAAAGCAAAGGAACAAAAGTTTTTGCTCTTACCGGAGATGTCAACAATGTGGGCTTAGTCGAAGTTCCCATGGGCACAAAACTGGGCACCATCGTTTACGATATCGGCGGCGGTATTCCCAAAGGCAAGAAATTTAAAGCAGCTCAACTTGGCGGTCCCTCCGGCGGCATGATTCCTATTCAGCATCTCAATGCACCCATTGATTATGAAAAAGTTGTCGAATTAGGCGCCATCATGGGTTCCGGCGGCTTAATCGTCATGAATGAAGATAAGTGCGCAGTAGATATGGCCCGTTTTTTTATGGATTTCTGCCAGGATGAATCCTGCGGCAAATGCACCCCCTGCCGTGAAGGCACCAAACGTATGCTGGATATCCTGACTAATATCACTCGAGGCAAAGGGAAAGAAGGCGATATCGAACTTCTGGAAGAAATGGCCGAGGTAATTAAGAACGCGGCTTTATGCGGACTGGGACAAACGGCACCCAATCCGGTCTTGAGCACCATCCGTTATTTCCGCAAAGAATATGAAGAACATATTCACGATCATCGATGCAGCGCTACCGTTTGCTCAGCCCTGTTCAAGTCGCCTTGTCAGCATACCTGCCCGATTGAGATGGACATTCCTTCTTATATCGCGCTTATCAGAGCAGGAAGATTTGACGATGCCTACAAAATATTACTGCAAACCAACCCTTTCCCGTCGGTTTGCGGCCGAGTATGCGACCACAAGTGCCAATCTAAATGCCGCCGCGGCAATCTGGATGAATCCATAGCCATTAAGTTCCTGAAGAGATTCATTACTGATCAGGCGCCAAGGCCGAAAATTGATCCCGTTCCCCAAACTCGAAAAGAAAAGATCGCAGTAGTCGGCGCAGGACCGGCAGGACTTACCGCCGCCCGCGACCTTGCGCTGCGCGGTTACAAAGTAACTGTTTTTGAGGAACTGGACACGGCAGGAGGAATGCTCTACTGGGGAATTCCCGCTTATCGTCTGCCCCGCAAAATTTTACAGGCGGAAATTGATACCATCAAGGCTTTAGGAGTAGAAATTAATCTCAATACCCGGGTAGGACGCGATATAACTTTTGCGAAGCTGGAAAAAGATTTTGACTTTATTTATCTGGCCGTCGGCGCTCACAAGAGCCAGAAAATGAATGTCCCCGGCGAAGATTTACAAAATGTTTACGGCGGAGTCGAGTTTCTGCGCGATTTTAACGCCAACGAAGAAAAATGGTCAAAAGGGGAAAAATCTCTCGGGAAAAAAGTTGCCGTTATCGGTGGCGGCAATTCTGCTATTGATGCCGCCCGTGTAGCTCTGCGCTTGGGAGCGGAAGTGACCATTCTTTACCGCCGCTTAAGACCCGATATGCCCGCTGCCGAAGAAGAAATCAAAGCCGCCGAAGAGGAAGGAATCAAAATCGAATATCTGGTTGCCCCATTGAAAATCGAAGGTGCCAAGGGCAAAGTTAATTCCATTTCCTGCCGGCGCATGACGCTTGGTGATTTCGATTCCAGCGGCCGCAAAAAACCGGTTGCCGTCGCCGGCTCCGAATTCACGTTACGCGTTGATACAATTATCGCAGCCATCGGGCAGGTGCCTGATATGAGCTTTATTGACCCGGCAAATAACATTGCGGTCAATAAGTGGGATTGCCTGACCGTCGGTAATGTCTATAAATCACGCACACCAAATGCCCGCTATTTTGCCGGCGGTGATGCTGTTACCGGACCGGATACCGTCATTGCGGCAATTGCTGCCGGGCATCAGGCTGCTGATGACATAGACGGATCTATTCGTCAAGCAAATGGTGAGCCTGCATATGAAAAACCGGCTCTAGAAATAATCGACGTGCCGCTGGTCATCGATGAAGAGTCAATTGAAAGTCCCCAGATGGCCATGCCGGAGATGGAAAGCATTCTGCGCAAAACAAGTTTTGCGGAAGTGGAATTAGGTTTTACCGCTGAAGATGCCATTAAAGAAGCCTGTCGCTGTCTGCGCTGCGATGCTGCCGTTTAGAATATTATTACAGATCCATTAAGGAGAAATAATTTATGTCAACCGTTAAATTGACTATTGATAATCGCAAGATTGAAGTTGAGGCAGGTACCACAATTCTGGAAGCTGCCCAAAAAAATGGAATTAAAATACCCACCCTTTGCGCCTGGACGGAAATAAATCATACCCCCGGCGCCTGCCGCGTTTGCATGACGGAAGTTGAAGGCCAGCGTAGTTTGATTGCCGCCTGCGTTTTCCCCGTATCCGAAGGTATGGTTGTGCGTACCAACACGGAAAAAGTCCGTCACGCCCGAAAAATGATTGTGGAACTATTATTGGCCAATCATCCGCAGGAGTGCAACTTTTGTGTGAGAAACGGCAGCTGCGATTTACAGAAAGTTGCTGAGTTTGTTGGTCTTAAAGAAGTCCGCTTTGATTACACCCAATTCCCGAAGGAAGGAATGATCGACCGCTCCAGCCCCTCCATCGTTCGGGACAGCCGTAAATGTATTGAATGTCACCGCTGCGTGACGGTTTGCGAACAGATTCAGACGGTCAGTGTTTTGACTCCCGCGCATCGCGGCAGCGACGTCAGAGTTGTTCCGGCTTTCGACCTTCCGCTTGTTGAATCTAATTGTATCGCCTGTGGTCAGTGCATTCTTGTTTGCCCGGTCGGCGCCCTTTACGAAAAGGATGATGTTGATTTAGTCTGGAAAGCGCTGCAAGACCCGACTAAACACGTGATCGTCCAGGAAGCACCGGCAATTAGAGCTGCGCTGGGTGAAGAATTCGGTATGCCTCCGGGAAGTCTGGTTACCGGGAAAATGATTGCCGCTCTGCGCAGGCTGGGATTTGATAAAGTATTTGACACCAATTTCACGGCCGATCTCACCATCATCGAAGAAGGCAATGAACTGCTTAAACGTGTCAAAGAAGGCGGAACACTACCGATGATCACATCCTGCAGCCCGGGCTGGATCAAGTTTTGCGAGCATTTTTACCCCGATCTTCTTGATCATCTTTCCACCTGTAAATCACCGCAGCAGATGTTCGGCGCATTGGCTAAAACATATTATGCGGAACTTTCCGGAATTGATCCGAAAGACATAGTTTCCGTATCCATTATGCCCTGTACGGCCAAGAAGTTTGAAGCCCAGCGACCGGAAATGAACAGCAGTGGTTTCCGCGATGTTGATTATGTTCTGACCACCCGGGAACTGGGACGCATGATTAAAGAAGGTGGTCTTGATTTCGTCAATCTGCCGGATGAAGATTACGACGCCCCGATGGGCGAATATACCGGTGCCGGAACAATTTTCGGGGCGACCGGCGGTGTTATGGAAGCCGCCCTGCGCACTGTTTATGCCGTTGTTACGGGAGAAAACCTGCCTAGTCTGGATATTACTCCGGTACGTGGTTTGGAAGGCGTTAAAGAGGCAACCGTTAAGGTGGGAGCTCTGGGCGATGTGAAAATTGCTGTTGCGCATGGTCTGGGCAACGCCCGTAAAATAATGGACAAAATCCGCGAGGGCAAGGCCGATTATGCCTTCATTGAAATTATGTGCTGTCCCGGCGGTTGTATATCCGGCGGGGGCGAGCCGATCCCTACCAATAACGAAATTAGAGTTTTGCGTTCTGCGGCCCTTTATAAAGATGACGGCAATGTCCAGAAGAAACGTCAATCTCACGAAAATGAATCGGTCAAAAAGCTCTATGACAATTTTTTAAAGGAACCTTTGGGACACAAGTCGCACAAGTTGCTGCATACCAAATATGTAAAGAGAGGCGACGAATTGCCTCATCGAAAAGATGATTAAATTGATTACCCGAGATTAGTTACCATAACAAAGAGGTCTGTCCTGCCGGACAAACCTCTTTGTTTTTCCAACCCCGGGCACAGGTTATTTATGAATGAAAAAAGAATCGAACACGATTTTCTGGGATCATTGGAAATGCCTGCTGATGCTTATTGGGGAATACATACCCAGAGAGCCATTAATAATTTCCCCATCAGTAGCCTGAAGGTAAATGATGTTCTGATCAAAAGCCTTGCGCTGACAAAGAAAGCATGTTGTCTGGCCAATCTGGAAACCGGCCATCTCCCGGAGGAAAAAGGAAAAGCAATTATTGCCGCCTGCGATGAAATTGCCGCAGGTGGACTCTCCGATCAATTTCCCGTTGATGCCCTGCAGGGCGGCGCCGGAACATCTACCAACATGAACATCAATGAAGTCATTGCCAATCGCGCCATTGAACTTCTCGGCGGCAAGAAAGGCAATTATTCTCTTCTTCATCCGCTGGAAGACGTCAATCTGCATCAATCCACTAACGATGTTTATCCCACAGCTCTCAAAGTTGCCGCTATTTATCGACTGCGCGATTTATCCGCAGCCATTAGCGGCCTGCAAGGAGCTTTTCAGGAAAAGGAAAAAGAATTTGCCGCAATCGTCAAACTGGGACGGACGGAATTGCAGGACGCCGTTCCCATCACTCTGGGCGCGGAATTTTCCGCTTTTGCTGAAGCATTTTCGCGCGACCGCTGGCGGACTTTTAAGTGCGAAGAACGCCTGCGTGTTGTAAATTTAGGCGGAACAGCCGTGGGAACAGGGCTGGCCGCACCACGGAATTATATTTTTCTGGTCATTGAAAAATTACGGGAAGTAACGGGGCTGGGACTCTCCCGGGGCGAAAACATCTTAGGAGAAACCGCCAATGCCGATTCTTTTGTCGAAGTATCCGGAATCCTGAAAGCTCATGGAGTTAATCTCATTAAAATTGCGGGCGATCTGCGTCTGATGAATCTTCTGGGTGAAATTCGTCTGCCGCAATTACAGGCCGGTTCTTCCATCATGCCCGGCAAAGTCAACCCTGTTTTGGCGGAAGCGGCTATCCAGATCGGCATCAAGGTCATTGCCAATGACGGCATCATTACCGAAACGGCGGCCCGTGGCACTTTACAAATCAATGAATTTCTGCCGCTGCTGGCCCACTCTCTGCTGGAATCGCTGGATCTGCTGATCAATATCGATGTGCTGTTAACTTCTCATGTGCGCGGAATTATGGCCTGCAAAGATAAATGTGAAGAATATTTCAATGCCAGTCCCATGATCATCACAGCTTTGCTGCCGATTATCGGCTACGAAAAAGCAACGGAGTTCATCACGGAATATTCTTCCGGCAGCGAAAATAATATGCGGTTGTTTTTAGAAAAGAAACTGGGCAAAGAATTAATCGACAAAGTATTTTCTCCCTATCAGTTAACGGCTCTGGGCTATAAGGATAAATAATGGATAACACTCCGAAAGGAAACCGGCTGCATATAGCGCTTCTGGGTCGAACCAATGTCGGCAAATCGAGCCTGCTGAATTTAATGCTCGGTCAGGACATCGCCATCACCTCGCCTGTCGCCGGAACCACGACAGACGTAGTGGAAAAAGCCATTGAGCTTCTGCCGCTTGGCCCTGTGCTTTTTCTGGATACGGCAGGCCTGGACGATGTATCGGAGCTCTCCGGGGCACGTTTGAAAAAAACAGCCAAAGTATTTGACCGCACCGATGTCATTATATTGGTCACCGAGGCTGATATCTGGACAGATTTCGAAGAAGTGGTTTTAACCGAAGCACAAAAACGCAAGATTCCCCTATTGATAGTCATCAACAAGATCGATTTGCGCAGTCCTTCACCTGATCATCTGAAATTACTGCAAGCAAAATCAGGTTGGATTTTGACCGTATCCTGCACCGATGAAACAAAACGTCAAAATTATCTGGCGGCCTTAAAGCATCAACTGCTGAAAGTTGCCCCAGCAGATTTCAGCGGCACGCCGTCACTCATTGGTGATTTGCTGCCGCCGGGGGGCTTGGCCGTTTTAGTAGTACCAATTGATCTGGAAGCGCCCAAAGGCCGGCTCATTCTGCCGCAGGTGCAGACCATCCGCGATGCTCTGGACAACGACGCTATGACGCTCGTGGTTAAGGAAAGAGAACTGGCGGCGGCATTGGCCTGCCTGAAAACTCCGCCCGCTATCGTCGTAACCGATTCGCAGGCCATTCTCAAAGTCACGGCTGATGTTCCGAAAGAAATTCCGGTGACCACCTTTTCCATTCTTTTTGCCAGGCAGAAGTCCGACTTGAATATTATGGCGCGGGGAGCGGCAGCCATTGACACCTTGCAGCCGGGCGACAGGATTTTGATCGCCGAGGCCTGTTCCCATCATGCGATGGAAGACGATATCGGCCGGGTGAAAATACCCCGCTGGCTGCGGCAGTATGTCGGCGGTGACTTGCAGATTGATACGGTATGCGGTCGCGATTATCCGGACAACCTGAAAGATTATAAACTGATCCTGCATTGCGGCGGTTGCATGATAAATCGCCGGGAAATGCTCACCCGACTGCGCAGAGCGCAAGAGGCAGGCGTTCCTGTGACCAACTACGGCGTAGCCATCTCTTTTCTGCAAGGCGTGATCAAGCGCAGCCTTGCCCCCTTCCCTTCCGCCCTGCTGGCCTTCGAAAATGAAATGAAAAACAAAAAGTTATCTTGATAAAAGGCGCATCAAGGAAAAATCATCCTATGCTTTTCGTGTCCCCCGCTGGCGGGGGATTAAGGGGGTGGATGTGTTAATTATGTACCCATCATCCGCCCGAATGTTTTACGGTGTAGCCCAATTTAGATAATTCTGCCGCAAGCAATCCCCGCTGATCGCCCTGAATCTCGAGAACTCCTGATTTGACCGTACCACCTGTTCCACATTTTTGTTTCAGTTGCGAGGCCAGTTTTTTCAGCGACTGCTCATCCAGAGGAATGCCTGTAACCACCGTCATGCCGGAACCTTTGCGCCCTTTGGTTTCCCACCGTACCCGCACAATGCCGTCAGTGGGATTTACCTTTTTATTCTTACGGCAGACACATTGGAGAGCAGGTTTTCCGCAAGCAGGACAAGCCTGGCCAAACTCACTGGAATAAACGACACCGGTATTTTTACTTGAGTTCATAGATCCTTATCCTGTTTTAACCATCCTTATACTCTTTTCATCATACCGGCGCAGGAGACTGTGTCGTAATAGAAAAAGTGCTATCAATAGCGTCATGCCGATGAAAATCGGCATCCAGAACATACTGATAATACTGGATTCCCCCTCATAGTATACGGGGGAAGCTCTTCGTCGCGCTTCGCTTGCATGGAATGACCAACTTGTTTTTAATACTTTTGCAAATGTTTTAACCTTGCTTTTGGACAAGAAATTTCAATGCTAACGAAAAGCTGAGCCAGAGCGTTTCAGCAGGCCGCGATAGGCTTGAGCGGCTTGATATTTATTTTAGCGAGCCATTCCATTTTGGTTTTAATGTCGTTATAATGCTGTCCTCTAAACCAGCCGCCAAATTTAAATGAAAGACTCCGAAGTGATGTAAACCATTATCAGGAAGCGCGTAAATGTCAACAGACTCGGCTTTCAACAGAAGTTCTTTTAATAGTGTATTTCCTTTGATGTTCGTGAATTGGGTAGGACCAGGCTTTTGATATCCATATAGTCGCCTCTGTAATGTCTGCGTCGTCTTTCCAACATAAAGAATTTCGCCGTCAGAAATAAATGCATAAAGGATGTTTGAGGAATTTGCAAGATCAGAAAGATTAGGGCTTATGCTCTCATTGAGTATTTTCCATTCACCCACTTTGCGAAATCCGATGTCAATCAATCTATGCATTATTCTTCTCTCCAATCACCTTGTGGCCAAGCTTTTTTTATAAATCACCATTTGACAGTCAGCACATTGCCATTCTGGATCGTCATCACTTATGCAACATCCACCCAGAATTATTGTACCAGCACTCAAATCCTTTTCAAGCTTAGCGGAAATTTCTGGCATTCCATAAAGAATTTCAGCTATGCGAGATGAGCTACAGGCAGGACACTTCCTCGGTTTCCTTTTTGATTCACATCTTACTACTCTGATAGCACCATTCTGCCACATCTTTTTTGATTTATAATTAACAAACAAGGGGCTTGCTATTCCAGTTTCCTTGTCAGGAACCATCAATTCTTCGCCGTAGAATGCTTCTATTTCCATCAAATCATCTATAAATGTATCGCCGACGAGAACCCATCCCCATGTTAATGAGATTGCCTTATTATCGAAGTCAAAAAAGACGTCTACCTTTATAGCTTCCTGCCTGAAAGATTCATCTTCAAGACACTTCAACCACCGTGCATATAAAAACTCTGGATTATAATGAGACCTGTCAAGGGGCATGGCTACGCCCGTCATTACTTGTTCTTTAAGTTCAAATAACCACAGGAATCGGATGGGAAATACATTCTCTTCCCTGATTTTTCTGTATGTGTTCGACACTGCATAGTCAAGTTCTCTGTAAATACAGGATGGGAAAGGCTTGTTAGCCTTTTCAAAATTGCGGAGTCCTTCTCTTACGGTGTTATATTCCGCATGACTATAAAGTTCTACAATGTGTTGAAAAAAAAGGCTCAAATAACCCCCTTTGTAAATATGCCTCGGTTTGCTTTTCCCGAAATTTTGTTTGCAATACTAAACTATTTGGCGCAGGAAGAAAAGCGAAAAATCCTTAAATAACAACCTGATCGGAAAAACAGCATTGAGCATTTTAGCTTTCCCGTGTTGACAAAATCAGGTTTATGAAGATGCGGAGGGATGAACGCAAGCCTTTAGTTATCCGGTTAAGATTGCCTTGACATACATTACAACGTTTCCTATACATTATCTGCCAAAGGGGAACGCATGAAAATATATTTTGCCGGAGCGATCCGGGCCGGACGGGACGACGTCGCCATTTATGAAGCAATGATCACCGATCTGCGTTTTTTCGGAGAAGTATTGACCGAGCACGTCGGCAACGCCGCCCTCTCGTCCCAAGGCGACGACGGACCCACCGATCGCCATATCCATGACCGGGACATGGCCTGGCTTAAATCTTGCGATTTAGTTGTGGCCGAAGTCACCATGCCGTCTCTGGGTGTAGGATATGAACTGGGATGGGCCACGGCATTGAAGAAGCCTGTCTTATGCTTACAGCGAAAAGGATCGGGCCGTTCCTTGTCCGCCATGATCAGCGGCAGCCCGGGTATACAGACAGCCTCCTATACTTCGCTTTCTTGCGCCAAAACCATCATGGAGGAATTCATCCGCCAGACCGCCCCGAAAATCGCCGTTTCCTCCGGAGAGAAATAAATGTCCACTGCACTGGAATTGCTGGCCCCGGCGGGCGATGCCGCAATCGGGATTGCCGCCATTGATCACGGCGCAGATGCTGTGTATATCGGCGCTCCAAAATATTCCGCCAGGGCAGACGCGGGAGTGAGCGTCGCCGATATTGCCCGCTTGATCCGGCACGCACACCTTTATTACGCCAAGGTCTATGTGGCGCTCAATACCATTCTGACAGACAGGGAAA
>JANYAY010000146.1 GCA_025361065.1 Deltaproteobacteria bacterium | reverse complement strand
CTTTGGCTATGTTCACCGCTGTGTTTTACAGTTTGTTGCTTTAAATAACGTGACTAAAAATGTCATCTGATTTCAAATAAGCCCTTGTCGGACAGAAACGAACTAATTATTCTTGTGAATAAAATTTTGTTTATGCTACATTCGACCGTAAAAAAAAAGGAGGTGATGAACAGATGTTTTGTTTCCAAGATAAACTGCCGGTACAGGACAAAGGAAATGGTATTTTAATGAAAGATCTTGGCGAGGGAAGCATGATGAGCGTTCTTCACTGGAACATGGAAGGTGGAAGCATCGTCCCCATGCACCAGCACCCGCATGAGCAGTTTGGCTATGTGATTAAGGGCGGTTTTAAAATGCTTGTCGGTGAAGAAAGGGGAACATTGAAGGCTGGTGACAGCTACTTTATTCCAGCTGATGTACCCCACACATTTACAGCGATCGGAGAGACGGAAGCAATTGATGTATTTAGCCCGCCAAGGGAAAATCTTCCCGGCTAAAAACATCATTAACCCCAAAAAAAAGGAGAACACTCATGGCAAAAAGGGTACTGTTGCTGGCAACTAATTATGGAGCATGGGCGGAAGAACTTCAGGCACCATGGGATGCGCTGAAAAAAGCGGGTTTCGAAGTGACTATGGCGACACCGCAGGGCAAAAAGCCACTCCCGTTCGCTCTCAGTGTCGATCCGGATTTTGACGACCCGCTTCAGCATTACAAGGTTAATCCCCCCGAAGTTTGTGCCCGAGTACAAGAAATCCTTGCCGGCAACGAGTGGAATAATCCGATCAAAATCGAAGATGCAAAGATGGCCGACTATGAAGCCATCGTTCTAACCGGAGGTCCTGGCGTCTGCCTGGATATAACCAATAATCCCAAGGTACACGCCCTTCTTCTTGAGGCCTTCAACTCCAACACATTGATCGGTGCAATCTGCTATTCGGTCGGCGCTTTGGCGTTTACCCGCAACCCGGCCAACGGATTCAAAAGCATCCTCAGCGACAAGAAATCCGCCGCCCACCCCAGGGCCTGGGATTTCGACTTTGAACTGAGCTACACTCTGGCCGGCATATCCCCGGACAACAAGGGCACCGATGTGGTGACACCCGGCTTCCTCTTGCCGCTCCAGGATGTTGTCAGCGACGCGGTAGCACCAAACGGCGCCTGTATTTCCGATGAAAACGCAAATCGAGTCAACCCGTGCGTCGTATACGACTGGCCATTTCTCACCGCCCTCTCCGTTGAATCATCCATTGCCTATGGGCAGAAGCTGGTTGAGGTTCTGAACAGCAAATAAAAGGAGATAGGTACCATGAATGTAAGTGAATCAATTGTTGCAATGCTCGAATCCGTCGGCGTTGATGCTGTATTCACCGGTTCCGGACAGGGTTCCGGCGAAATCCTGTTTGCATTTGCTGAGTCAAAGCAGATCAATACCATCATGGTCAGGCACGAGCAGGCAGCTTCCTTCATGGCCTGCGGTTATGCCATGTTCAATCGGGGAAAACTGGGTGTCTGCAATGCCCAGGGCGGTCCCGGCTCCTACAATTTTTTCTCCGGCCTTGGCGTAGCACTTTCCGCATCCCTTCCCGTTCTGTCGATTGCATCTTATTCTCCAAAAAAATGGCGCGGCTTCGGCGATCTGGGCGAGGTGACCGGAATGGGACGCACACCGAACTCCCAGGTCATGTTCGGCGCCACCACCAAGAAAACATTCCTGATCGAACATCCCGACCAGGTCTGCGATATTGTCGAGGAAGCCATAAATCTTGCGTTTGAGGGGCGTCCAGGCCCTGTGCATATCGATCTTCCGTATGATGTGGCGGCAATGCCGGCCACACGGCATCGCGAGATCAAGCTTGATATTAATCCATGTCTACCGCTCCCCAAATCGGTCGATCTTTTTGCCACCGTTCTTGCCGATGCGATGTCCTCAAACAAAAAGATCCTGGCGCTTCTCGGGTACGGTTGCGTCAGGAGTCATGCCGAAGCTGAACTTCTCGAATTTGTGGAAAAATTCCAGATTCCCTTTATAACGTCAATGGATGCGAAAGGGGTTATTCGCGAGGATCATCCGCTTTCCCTAGGAATGCCGGGAACATGCGGCGACGCCAGCGCAAAGCAGGCTTTCAAGGAAGCAGAGGTTGTGCTTGCAATCGGCAACTCATTTCCCAAGTGGCAGATGTGGAAGTTCGAGCCGGGTCTCTTCGATGAAAAAACGCTCCTGCATATCAACATTCAGCGGGAAGAGATCGGTAAAGTCTATCATGCCGACTATGGCATGGTTTCCGATGTCAAACCGGCTGTTCAGGCGCTCACCAAGGCTCTGTCGGAGAAAAACCCTAAAATAGAAGCGAAGCAGCCGGTCAAGGCCAAGACATACCAGAGCAAGGTCGAGTATGCGGGCGACAAGATCCATCCGGGCGCTCTTTGCCAGGAGATATCGAAATACCTGCCGGAGCGGAGTATCGTTCTGGGGGATGCCGGGGCGAACATGATCTGGCTGGCTACCTTCATGGAATTCACCAAGGGGCAGAACTTCAAGAACCCCGGCAGCTTCGGGCCGATGGCATCACATGTCAACGCCGCAATCGGTGTGCAGCTTGCCAACCCTGATCGGCGCGTGATTGTCGGCTGCGGCGATGGCGACTACGAAATGTCGGGCTTCGAGATTCTGACCGCCATCCAGAACAAGATCCCGATCATCTGGATAATCCTGAACAACAGCGAATTCGGTATCATCAAGCTGTTCAACCTTGCCGCTCACGGCAAGGAGGTTTTCAACCACATCATCTGTCCCGACTTTGCCAAGTATGCGGAAGCATGCGGCGCGAACGGTTTCCGCGTGGAAAAGCTCGGCAATTTTGCGGCTGCCTTCCAGGCGGCGCTCGCCTCGGACAAGCCTTCCATTATCGATGTCATCATTGATCCGGACCCTGTAATGCCATTCAAGTTCTGGCCTCAAGAGTAATGGAATACAAGGGGCAACCTAGTGTCGCCCCTTGTATTCCATTCTATATTATTCCAAAGAAACATCGAGTAGCCATGAATCCACAATTCATACAAAAAATGAATCTCCCGTTTTTTTTCCTGACATCGTTCTCTTGTTATCAGGGGGCGCTGCATGGAATGCCCTGGCTGGGACTGGTTATTTTCGCCCTTCTGGTTGCATTTTTCCTCCCTTACACACATCTTAAAAAAGAGCGGCTCCTGATAACCCTGCTGGTAGCAGTCATTGGTTTTATCGCCGATACCACGTTGATAATGCTCGACGTCTACACGGTGAAAGAGAGTGCAAGATGGCTCATCCCGGCTCCGCTCTGCCCGGAGTGGATTCTTGTATTATGGCTGAACTTCGGCTTCATGCTCTATATCTTCTGGGGATTTCTCGCGAAGAGTAAAATTACGCCGGTAATAGTTGGAGCAGTTTTTTCGTTCCTGATTTTCGGCAACGCATCCCGCATGGAGCTTGTTTCCATGCAGCAGCACAAACTGGTCAGCTTCCTGATTATAGCCATCTGCTGGGCTGTTCTGATTCCTTTTTTCACAAATCGTGCGGTTCGGTACTTTGGGGGTAAAAATGCTGTTGTTAAATAGGAATATTTTCTTGTCTTGCCTTGTTTGTCAGGTGTTAGTCATATTTATCGCCGGTTGCGGTTCGGACAGCACGACACAAACACCTCCGCAAGGGAGCGACTCCATAAGCAAAATCCCGGTGATGGTAACTGTTCCGGCTGGAAGCGCCAAAATAGGATTCGACACCTACACCGGGCTTCCTCCCTATCCCGGAGAGCTCCCCTCCGGTAATCAGTATTCTCCGGGACCATCCGGCCCGGTTCATAAGGTCACTCTCACCGATTTCCAGATGGGCAAGTACCAGATAACGAACGCCCAATACTGCGAGATGCTCAACTACGCACTGAACAAGGGATATCTCTCCGGCGATTTTGCAAACAATGTCTCCGTGAAGAATAAGGAAGGGGATTCCCAGAATCTGCTCATTCTGGACGCCAACTATGAGGGAAAGCCGAGCGAGATTCGGTTCCAGGGCAGCAAGTTTGTCGTCAAATCGGGGCTGGATAACCGCCCGGTCGTATATGTGACTTGGTACGGTGCGGCCTTCTACTGCAATATCTTGAGCGAATGGCAGGGACTCACCAAGCTGTACAACCTTCAGGACTGGTCATGCACCTTTGGCGGCACAAAGAGGATTTACGGTTTTTCCGGATATCGCCTCCCGACAGAGGCCGAATGGGAGTATGCAGCGAGGTTTGACGTAGACAACATGGGCGCGAAGAGACGGCCATTATCCTGGGCAAGTGAATACCTGACCGCCATAAGCCAATTTGGAGCCGATCCGCTGTTAAGCTTGTATACCAATTTCAAAAGCGGTCTCGGCACCAAGGATGTGGGCAGCTATGAATCCGGTAAGACCTATCTCGGGATTTATGACATGGGAGGTAACGCTTCCGACTGGATTCAGGATTATTATTCCTCGTATACCTATTTCAAGAACTACACCAGTGCCGACAAAAGAAGCAACCCGGTCAACGATACCTCCGGGGTATATCGGCAACGGCGCGGCGGTTCATGGTTGGTCTACGCCAACAATTTCCCCTGGACTACCTATCATACCAATACCAACTGGGCCTACACTTACTACTGTGACTTGAGTTTCCGCGTCGTAAAGATTCTCCCGTAATTAGTAGTTTGCGAGTTTGACGGAAGGAGTTTTCAAATGTTCGTTTTCAAGGACAAACTTACAGAAATCGCTTTCGGCTACGGCATCGTCCTGACCGACCTTGGTGGCTGCGAGAGCATGAATGCACTGCAGTGGCAAACGCCGAAAGGTACGATCTCGCCGGTCCATGACCACGCCGAGGAACAGTTCGGGTACATTCTTAAAGGCTCCATCGAGGTTACGATCGGAGAAGAGAAGGCGATCCTTAACTCGGGCGACTCCTACTTCATCCCCGGAGGCGTGCCGCATCAGTTCAGGTTGATGGAAGATTCGGTTGCAATCGATGTGTTCAGCCCCAAAAGACCAGTGCCGGAACCCGTGCCGCAATAAAAGGAGCATTCAATGTCGCTCAAAGGGAAAAAAATTGCCATCCTGATGGAAGGGGACTGGTATGAGCCTGAAATTTGGTACTACCGGCTCCGTTTTGCCGAGGAAGGGGCCGAGGTACATTTTCTCACCCGCATGTGGGGGCAATCCGCGCTCACTTTTCTTGGTCATGAATTCCGCGCTCCCTTTGAAGTGCGCGACTCTTTCGAGGGGATGGACGACGAGATGCTGAGAAGCTTCTCGGCAGTGATCGTTCCGGCCGGGATGGTTGCCGACCGGCTTCGGTATACCGAGGATATAAACAAGCCTCCTCCGGCCGTGGAATTCTTGAAGCGCGCCTTCGCCGAGAAAACGATCATCAAAGGGATTATCTGCCACGGATTGTGGCTGGCGGCCCCCGCACCGGAACTCGTACGCGGGCGCAGGCTCGTTGTCCACAATAACCTGCTGGGTGATGCCCGCAACATGGGAGCGGTGTATGTGGATGAGGATGTGGTGGTGGACGGCGACCTGGTGACAGCGCGGAGCGGAGGCCACT
>JANYAY010000060.1 GCA_025361065.1 Deltaproteobacteria bacterium | reverse complement strand
TTTTGGTCTGAATCATCTTGGATATCTTTCTGCGATCCTTTACCTGACCTTTCTACAAAACAATTGGCAGCATTGCCTTCTGACTTCATATCCATTAGTCTTTCAATTTGGGCTTTGTTGCTTTTTTTTATCGCTATTAACTTTCCGCAGTTATGCGGTCACTGGAAGAAAGAAATCGGCTGTTATCTGCGGTATTCTGTATCTCTTCGCCTTGATTACCTCTGAAACATTCACTCCTTACTTTCTTATTTTTATATGCATTGCTTTGGTTTTCCTAAAGACTCCAACATTTCCCAACTCATTTTTCCGATTTGTTTTCTTGATGTTTCCTGTCGCATTGCCTCTAATGATATATTTGGCATGCTATATAATATTTAGACATATATATCCGTCAGGCTATTCTGGAACCCAGTTTGCAGAATTCTCAATATTTAAATTGATTAGAGTCATTCTCCAATTATCAGTAGGAACTTTCCCGGGCATCTTTTATCTGGTGGATGCAAGGACTATCAATACGACATTTGACGGTTTTGGATATCATCATGTAGATTTCATTTTCCTGCTAAATCATCTTAAACCAGACTGGATTGTCAAGGCATTTCTTTCCTCCGTGTTCTGTACCTGGCTTTTAGGCAGACAAGCGAATATATTGCCAAGAAAAACCTCTGTTGTAGCCATATTGATCGGCCTGCTCTTCACGATCATACCATTTATTCTTCTTGGGCTTACAGAAAAGTACATCAAATGGATAGAAAATAATGGATTACTATCTTATGTTTACTCGTATTCCGCTTTTTTTGGAACGATTTTTATTCTTAGCATCATTCTTTTCCAGTGTAGAAATCTGGGTATTAGCAACAAAATATTACGTATTCTATCCATGTTGATGATTGGACTTGTAATAGCTACTGTAAGTCTTTTAACTGATTACTACAACTACTATGTAGCTATTGATCAACAGCTATCACATTTAAAATGGAAAACCATGGATCGTTTTTTTGAAACAGCAGAATTTGATAAAATACCACAGAATAGTATACTGGTGGCTCCATCGCTTTGGAAAAACAGGGGTATTGTTTCTCCCAACACAACGTATTGGTCCAGGTATATCTATGCAAAAACTGGTAAAAAGCTCATCGTTATCCAAAATGAAACGCAGCTAATCGGAAATAACAACTCAATTGATCATTCTTCTATTTATTTATTAAAATTCATGCAGGAACAAAAATCCCCTAATCAAATGCTACTTCTGGCACAGATAGATACGATCATAGATAAAAAGGCAAAAGAAATAATACTTTATTCTTTAAGTCGTTACAAGGAATTCACAGTTGTTGGGCATTACTCACAAGACATTTTTGAACCTGAAATAGACGTAAACGGGAAAAAGCTTTCCCAGAATGATCTGGGTATAGATACATTCAGAACGCATGTCATTTTTCCAGACAAGCAAAAAGAGGTGACACAAGGTGATTTGATCGGGAAGTCATTCTTGGAATTAGTTGGTATAGTTCTAAATAAAATTATAACTAACTATAATCAATCTAAAAACTACCAAACAGATTTTTTTAAGATTGACATTCAGTCCACAATTGGAATCGAGCTTGACACAATCATCGTTTCATATTTTCAAAGCTGAACCGAGCTATGATAACAAATAGAAGCACAACATCACAACTCTCTGACAAATCATAATATTTCTAAAATTGGGGCATAATCCAATGCCGCTGAGAATAGATTCAATCCGAAAGGAACTATCCGATGCATCTGAAAATATTCTGATTATATCGGATTTTGGGGAGGAGTCCTAAATCCTCCTAAAGAGGCCGATATCAATAAATTGCTATAGTTCCAAATGTCAGTTGGATTTCATAATATCAACAAGTTACATATTGTGATGTGCTATACTTTCTCGTTCTTAATGGTAGTATTCTCTAAATTAGAGAATACGCTAAAAATGTTTACTATTCAAATAACATCTTGAAATATATTTATCTAATGTATAGCTACGCTGAAAAATTAGCAATTATAAAATCGTTGCCTATTTTTATAGTATCTGATAAAGTAATGCATAATATGCCACTTTATGAATCAGTTTGCATTACTTTATCAGGAGCACATGATGACAGACACAACCCAGACAAAACAACTCCTCATTTCCCTGTTCGCAGAACATCCATGCTGGATGATCGAACCGCTTGCCGCCCAATTGCGCTATTCGATCCCATCAGTTCGTCGTTTTTTGGTTCAAACCGGTTATTACAGCAGTTTCACCCACAATGGAGGGTGGTATACCCTACGTTCAATCCCCCGCTTTGCAAACGACGGCCTGTGGTTCTACGACGATATCGGTTTTTCAAAGATTGGCAGTCTGACAAGCACCCTCATTCATCTGGTCCAGCGCAGTCCTTCCGGCATGACAGCAGAACAGCTTGGCGAAAAAATGCGATGCCGGTGTCATTCCGTGTTGGTTCAGTTATGCCGACAGGGCAGACTTCAGCGACAAAAGATGGGGCGATCGCATCTCTACCTGGCTATCGATCCAGAAACCGCGGATATGCAGCGCCAGTCCTTGCAGATTTCACCTGCGGCTCACCTGCCGGCAGAAATTGCGGTATTGATTCTGGCGGAGTTTATCCGAAATCCCCAATCCGGCTTTACGGAGCTGTCCAAGACTATTGCACGCAGAACACACATCAGGGTCGATGTGGCAATGATTCAAAGGCTCTTCGAGCAGCATGGTTTAAAAAAAATGGCTCAAATTGTGGCGCCAAAGCCTGGCAGGCACTGAGTGACAGCCTGAGACAACTTTCCCGGGAGATATTGCCCAGTGTGTTGTTTCCCCGAAAGCCGATTATCCGGTTTTATTCAGAGCAGGATCATTGTTGCGGCCAACGTCTTGTCGTTCAAAAGACACGGCGTAAAACCGTTGTAACCCTCAATGGCAGATTCATTGCTCATGAGACCGTACACAACTGCTCGGTCTGTTTGCATGTATATGCCTCTAAAGCCCTTCTGAAACTGGTTGCTGGTCGTTGTACCGTTGCCTATGACGTTCTGGTATTTGTGGGCAAAGCCCTGTTTCAGCGATATCGCACAGCCGAGGAAGTCCGGACTGAACTGGCTTCTCGTGGTGTGCGACTGAGCGCATCAGAGATCAATTATCTGGGGCGCAAATTCATTTGTTATCTGGCTCATGGACACCGGCGGGCAATGCCACGGATTAATCAGGCAATGACACTGGCCGGCGGCTATATCCTTCATCTGGACGCCATGCATGAACATGACGCTCCTTCATTGATGACCGGAATAGACAGCCTGAGTAAAATTGTACTGGCCAATATGAAAATGCCCAGCGAACATAACGATCATATCACCCCCTTTTTGAGAAAGCTTAAGACTGATCATGGAACTCCCATTGCCTGCGTACACGATATGGGATTGGGCATTTTAAAAGCCGTGGCCGAGGTCTTTCCCGGTGTACGGGATTTTATCTGTCACTTTCACTTCCTGCGCGATATCGGCAAAGATTATCTGGGATCCTCGTATGATCGCCTACGAAAACGCCTGCGTCATCACACCATCAGCTCAAGGTTGCACGCCATTATACGAGAAGGCCAGCATTCTCTGAGAGCGCATGATTATAACGCTGAATCTTTGGTGCAAGCATTTGAAGCCTCCCAAAACTTCGATCAGAACAAGAGGGCACTATCCACAGCCTCTGCTTATTCGCTGGCTCTCTGGGCATTACTTGGCAAACATTGCGGAGATGGCTATGGTTTTCCCTTCGATCTGCCCCTTTTGGAATTTGCCAACCGGCTGATCAAACTCCATCGCTGTCTTGCCGAACTGTTTTATTTGGGTGCTGACCGGCGCGAACATCCCCTGCTCAATAAACTTGCCAGGCTGTCCTCAGATATCGCCAAAGATAATGAGCTCATTGCTGCGGCAGATGAACTTGTCTGGCGGTACGAAATCTTTGACCGTTTACGCATTGCAATGCGAATTGCACCATCTGGTGGTAGTCATGGCATCAATGACGACGGAACAACCCAAGCTATGTCGAGCATACGTCATGATGTCAAGCAATTTAGACGCGAACTCGAACCCAGATTGCCGGTTGATGCGCTCAGCGGTAAAATGGCTGAACAGATAGACAAATATGGGGA
>JANYAY010000023.1 GCA_025361065.1 Deltaproteobacteria bacterium | reverse complement strand
GCCTGGCTCAATTTAAAAAACAATTTTCTCTGCGCCTGTGTAGTTCCGATTTTAACAATGCTCCAGGACTTTATCAGATAATTCTGAATATAGGCACGAATCCACCAGACGGCATAAGATATAAGCCGGTAACCCTTGTAGGGATCAAATTTTTTTACAGCATGAATCAGGCCGATGTTGCCTTCCTGAATCAGGTCGGCCAGCTTAAAACCGTAGTTGCGGTATTCATGGGCAATCTTCACCACAAAACGCAGATTGGAAACAATCAGCGTCTCAGCTGCCGCCATATCATTGTACTTTTTCAAACGGACGGCCAGTTTGAATTCCTCTTCCGGAGTGAGCAACGGAAAACGGTTTATTTCTTTTATATATAAATCAAGGGTGCCGGTGACGGCGGGCAGTTTCAATTATCAGGTCTCCATATAGTTCGTGCCAACTTGCCCTCATAGGCTAACTTTGTTGGCATCGTCGTCGGCTTCAGTAACGTATATACAATACGCTTCGCTGCCTCCTCTTTGCCGCATCTTTATCCTTTGCCAGCGAATCGGTATTAATTGAGATTATTTTTACCCAACAAAAATATTCCGGTCAAGATGTTTTTGATGAAGCGATCTCACTTGACACGGAATGCTTTGATGTTTAAAGTATTTCCAAACCATATTGAGGCAGGTAAATAATGCAATCCATCAACAAAATAATGATCGATTATTCGATAAAAATTGCACAGGAAGTGAAAGCTGAAGCTCTACTTCTTTGCCTTGATGTAATGAAAGATATTGCCGCCTTGCCGGAAGAAATAAAAAAGGCAAGAGGTGTTGTCATTATTGCCCGCGAGGACGAGGAGTTGCCGGATGATGTTAAGAAGTACGCGCGGAAACTGGATATTCCTAATGTCAAGCTGACCCGTGTCGGAACGGTCAAAATTGCAATTGCCAAGGGTATAGTTTCGGGATTTTTCAAGAAAGGAGATAAAATTGTTTGTTTGAGCGGTGTGCCCAAGTTTGGCTATGCCGACAGCATTTTTGTCCTTGATGTCGGAAAAGAATTTGAAATTTTAACTTCGGACTATATTAACGATATTATTGAAAGCGTTCGCCCGGAAGTCTTCAATGCTGCCCTGAATATTGCCTGCGAAATAGCTGCGCAGGGAAGGGAAAGCAGAAAAATCGGCACGATCTTTGTGCTGGGCGATGAAGAAAAGGTATTACAGCTTTCCCGGCAAATGATTATTAACCCGTTTTTAGGATATACCGAGGATCAACGTAACCTCTTAAATCCGGAATTAAGTGAAACGATCAAGGAATTTTCCGCCATTGACGGCGCTTTTATTATCAAAGAAAATGGTGCTATTATTACCGCGGGAAGACATCTCAACGCAGCCCTCGATAGCCGTGATTTTCCGATCGGCCTGGGAAGCAGGCACATTGCCGCAGCAGGCATTACTAATGTAACCAAAGCAGTAGCTATCGTAATTTCTGAATCTTCCGGTAACGTCAGTGTTTTTAAAAATGGCAAACTGTTTGTTACTATTGAAAAACCGGTGGAATAGCAGGTTGTTGAAATACCCTAAAGGGCACGCGAAGGCTCCCGGCATGCGCCGGTCAGGCATCTGCATAGTAAATCCGGCGAATGCCGGAGGCGCTTCGGCTCTCGCTGCTCACGTACTTCTAAAGTACGCTCCACTGCTCGATCCTCGCGATGCCTTGCAGCTAAACCCTTTTGAACAGCCTTAAAAAGAGAGGAAGCATTATGCGTTTTGATAAATTTACTTTAAAAGTACAGGAAGCTCTGCAGGAAGCGCAAACGCTGGCTGGTTCTTCCGGCCATCAGACAATTGAACCGGAGCACCTTCTTGCCTGCTTTTTACGTCAGGAAGACGGCATTGTCAGCGCCATCCTGAATAAACTCAATGCGGGCCCGCAGAAGATTGAGCAGGAACTCAACAATTATCTAAAAAAACAGCCGAGCATTCAAGGTGCGGATGCCGGACAGGTTTATCTCGGAGGCAGGCTCAATAAAATATTCGATAAAGCTCTCACTGAGGCAGCCCAGCTCAAAGACGAATATGTCAGCGCGGAGCATGTACTTATTGTCATGGCTGAAGAAAAAGAAGGCCAGACCGGGAATATTTTACGCAAGGCCGGTGTAACTCGGGACAATATATTTAAGGTTCTGGTGGATATCCGCGGCAATCAACGGGTGACCGACCCGAATCCCGAAGGCAAATACCAGGCCCTCGAACGCTACGCCAAAGACTTTAACGAACTGGCGCGCAAAGGCACATTTGATCCGGTCATCGGCCGGGATGAAGAGATCCGGCGGATTATGCAGGTATTATCGAGGCGTACAAAAAACAATCCGGTGCTGATCGGTGAACCGGGTGTGGGCAAGACGGCTATTGTGGAAGGTTTGGCTCAACGGATTGTCAACGGTGACGTTCCGGAAAATCTCAAAAACAAACGCGTGATCGGTCTGGATGTCGGCGCTTTGATCGCGGGAGCGAAATATCGCGGTGAATTCGAGGAGCGTTTGAAGGCAGTTCTCAAGGAAGTGATCAGCTCGGATGGCGAGATTATCCTTTTTATCGATGAAATACATACGGTAGTCGGAGCAGGCGCCGCTGAAGGCTCAATGGATGCCTCCAATATGCTCAAACCGGCACTGGCCCGCGGTGAATTGCGGTGTGTTGGCGCGACAACCCTCAATGAATACCGCAAGTACATTGAGAAAGATGCCGCTCTGGAGCGGCGTTTTCAGCCGGTTCTGGTCAAGGAGCCGACGGTGGAAGATACAATTGCCATTTTGCGCGGCCTGAAAGAACGCTACGAAGTGCATCATGGTGTGCGGATCAAGGATTCCGCCATCATTGCCGCGGCCACTCTTTCTCATCGGTATATTGCCGACAGATTTTTACCGGACAAAGCGGTTGATTTAATCGATGAGGCGGCATCACGTTTGAGAATAGAACTCGACAGCATGCCTTTGGAAATCGACACCATTGACCGGAAAATCATTCAACTGGAAATTGAACTTCAGTCTCTGAAAAATGATACGGATAAGCCTGCGCTGGAGCGGCGGGAAAAGATTGAAAAGGAACTGGCCGAGCTCAAATCAAGTATGGATCAGATGAAAATGCACTGGTCGGCGGAAAAGGACATTATTAAGAAAATTCAGCAGATCAAGAGCCGGATGGAAACGTTGAAAACCGAGGAGGTCAATGCCCAGCGCGAAGGCAATCTGGCGCGGGCCGCGGAAA
>JANYAY010000017.1 GCA_025361065.1 Deltaproteobacteria bacterium | reverse complement strand
TTCTGGAGACGGCGGACCGATTTAATGGTCTCATCAATATCCGAATAAACATCACCATACCAGGGGCCAAAGGAGGTCAAATCATAATCACCCAAAAAAAGAATTTTTTCTTCGGGGAAAAAGAAAGATAAATGACCGGGGGTATGCCCGGGAGTGGCAATTACTTCCACCGTGACCGAACCACAATCAATAATTTCACCGTCTTTTAAAAAGTTTGCACTTTGGACAGCAAAATAGTGGAATTGCTGCGCAATAAATTCCCGCCAGAGTTTACGGTCACTTTCCGCCTCAATGCCATACCAATCCAGCAATATATTAATGTCCGTCAGTGGCGGATAATCGCGGGAAGATACTCGCACAGGACAATTCTCGAAAAGATATAAGAAGGCGAAATGATCTTCATGGCTGTGCGAAAGCCAGACTTCGTCAATGCCTTCATTTTGCTGCAATAACCTGAGTTTATCGAGACTGCATGCGGGATCGATGACGATCCGTGTTTTTTCACCTGCAATATATACTGAGTGGCAAAAAGGATAACGCCCCTTGTTGTCTCCGCTGATAAAACGTATACGGCCCAACTGACGGTCTTTCATCGAGAATAAACCTCTTAAAATTTAGTAATGCATACTATAGGAAATCACCGGTAATTTCCATTTTTTATTTTCTGAAAATTATTGGTTGAGTTTAGGTAATTACTGCGACCTTGTCCTTTAGAAACGGCAAGAAAGAGTGATAAATCCCCGATGGGATTCATAGGAAGGGTTATTGTATGCTCCGGTCAGGTATGCTCCGTTTGTGCCGGTGACGGCTGGAACATATGTGTATCCATCATACTGCACGTCATTGTAATCATATTTTTCATAGGCATAGCCGGCGGCAACGGATAGTGCCTTTGTAACATTGTAACTGAGCTTGATCAGGAAAGAGGAGAGCTTATAGCCATCCCAGTTGGAAAGATCGATGTTGTCCTGGGTTCTTCCCACCGGCAATGGATTTGCACCCAGCAGATAGGTATAATCGACGGAACCGTCGGCCTGTAAATAGCTGTATTGGAGAAGGAGGGTAAGTTTCTCCGGAATGATGAATATCTCTGCTCCGACCATATAACTATAGTCTTCGTCCTTTTGTGCGGCTGTCCAGTTGAACGCTGTTGCTGTCGACGGAAGGGAAGGATCGAATGTGCCGTTTGTCTGCCGCTGAAGTTGATCGAGCCTTACACGTTCATAATCGAATGAGGCAAATAACCTGATCCGTTTATTGATCAGATAATCGGCATCAATAATAAATTCATCACCCTTGTCACTGTTCAAACCCAGAATAGTATCAGAATAGCTCGTTTCTCTGTGTTTGTAGCCCAGGCTGATGCTGAGGTCATCAATGGGGAAAAAGTCCAGATTGGCCTTAAAAGTATTACGTGTTTTAGCGGCCGCATCAAAGCGCCTGATAAAGGTTTCAATACTCGCAACAGAAGGTTGTTCAAATTCCGCTCTCCTGTCCATTCTTTCGTAGCCAATACGCGCCGCAAAGAAATCAAGTCCCTTCCATTTCAGGTCGGCGCCGAATAGATCGTCTCTGTTATCCGGTATATCCTCCCGTTCCCTGCTGATATCGGAATGATTATAATTGGCACTGAGGTAGAACTGTGCCGGCAAACGGAACCCGAACTCCGTACCGTATTTCGCTCTTCGGTAATTGAAAAGCATGTTCGTGAAAGTTGCCGGTGTTTGAGTAGTATCTGTTATGGTAATCACATCAGATTTATTTTCCCGGGTGTCATACTTCAGGAACAGCTTGGCATCAAGGAAGGAAAATGGCCTCGATGTAACCGAAGTGCTGATATTGTTCGTATCAACCTGGCCATTGAAGAACGGAGTGTTCAGGGTGATGTTCCGCAGTCCGCCGGCAACGTCGCCGACATAAGAATTTCTCAAGATCGCATCCGATTTGGCGCTGGCCATAGCGAGGTCTAAATTGAACTTGCTTTGGAAGGGCAATTTTATTGCACCCTTCAGGTTTATCTTGTAGAAGTGGTTAGCGGGAGGCATGGAATAAGTGTCTATCGTACCGGCAGTATTGGCAGTCGCGGGATCACGGAAATTAAAGTTCAAGTTGCTGTTATTGAAGCTGCTGTAGAAATAACCCAGAGATAAGAATACGGGATTTTTGACATATCCGGTCATCAAGCTGAAACTGTCCGTTGTATAGTCAATAGGCGCCGGAAGCTCTATCGCAATCCCACCTGGCGATGTACCGGCAGCACCCAGGGCATAAACTCCTGTCCTTCTTTCACTTGCCGCCGAGACATCCAGGAAGAAAGGCTTCAGAAGATCAATCTTAAATCCTGCACCATAATTCTTCCTCTTGGTCGAATAATCAAATGTATTCCAAGTGTCCGTATTGGTGCCGGGCGGATGGGTGGGATAAGTCAGATTGGCAGTGCCCGCCCCTGAATATAGTGTCTTTGCATCAAAGGTGAAGTTATGAGGAAGCTCATCATAATGGATATCGAATCTGAATGCCCCCCATTTGCCGCCTTCCAGACCATAGCTCTGCGTATTGTAAAACATATCGCGGCTATAGAAGTCCGTATAATATTTGTCGGAGTCATATTTAATTTTAATATCCCCATAGAGGCCGCCCTGAATGTCATTGTATTCATTGAATTTAGCTTTGCTGCCATTGACATGGGAAAGTGTGCCCGAGGCTGTAATATCGCCGGAAATTTTATCTTCCGCAGCAAAGGCCGTGTTTAAGCAGACCAGACTAAATAAAAGCAAAGCCCAAGGTATTTGTCTTTTCATAGTCATACCTTATTACCGGACAAAGCGTTGTCCTGTTTCTGCCGGCCCCATGCTGCCATGAATGTTGGAATGGCAGTTCAGGCAGCTGCGGGCGATCATTCTATTCTTTCCGGAAACGGCGGCACCGGGAAAGGTTGCAAATTTGCCATAAATTGTTCCGGGGTGTTGAGCGGTATCGTGACAACTCTGACAAAGGAGCGGCGGTTTGGAGGCCAAAAGTTTTCCATGATTGCTGCCATGGGGAACATGACAGGTCATACAATTTTCAGCAACCGGAGGATGTTCCCACAAGAAAGGTCCACGTTTTTCGGCATGGCACTGGAAGCAGAGTTCATTTACTGTATCGGCCTTTAGCATTTTCTGCCCGGATCCGCCATGCTGATCGTGGCACTGAGTGCATTTCATCAGGCCTTCTCTTACCGGATGATGCGATTGTTTATTCATCTGTCCCCTGATACCGGGGTGACAGGTATAGCAAAGAGCGGGCTGTGTTGTCTGCAAATTATTTTTTGTTCCCGAGTGAACACTATGGCAGTCGCTGCAAGAGATTCCATTAGCTTTATGCCTGCTCAGATCCCAGAAAGGCACAACTCTGGAATCCTGATGGCAGGAAAGACACTGTGCCGTTTTGATAACCGGATCAGTCTTTTTGCCAAATGTAATCATGCCCGTTCCCTTCCCGCCTCCTTTTTGCGCATGAGCCATACCGGGGCCATGGCACGATTCACAGGCATTTTTGTTGACGGGATTTCCGGAAATTGCTTTTTGGGCATGCGTAGATTTCAGGTAACTGTCGTAACGAACTTTATGGCAGACTTTACAGGTATCAATACCGGCATAACCTTCCACCCCGAGAGCGGTTTCGTGGGGAAAAACAATTATGTACACGAATAGGGAAAGAATGATCAGGGAAACAAGTAAGATTTGAGGACTCTTCATCTTCATTTTATAATCTCGGATTATTTTTCCCATTGACGAACAAAGACTCAGTCAATCCAGCTTGCGGGCTATAGATACAAACCTTCTGATTGTCACACCTTTTAGACATTATTAAGGCTAAGCAATACTTTAGGTGATAGCAATGATAACTAATTATGAGTTGATTAGTAGCTAATAACTATTATGCGTTCAGCAGCAATAGCTTCTGAAGAAGATCACAACAAAGTCACTTCATGAGTGAAACATGGTCTGCCCAGGTATCATGGACTCATCATTCGGTTAATCGTTTATTTTCAGCTCGGCAATTGCCAGGGCATGCTCCCCTGCGACTGCATACAGCAGGTAGATCTTGTTCTGATCCTGAAATATGGCGGGATCCCGGAGCTGTCTCTTTCTTACTGTAATTTCCGTGCGCACAGATGGTTCAATGGTCAGATCACCGCCTTCCCAGGGCATATCCGGCTTCAAAACCTCCACGGGATCACTCAATTTCCACTCTTTCCAGTCATTCGACCCCATATCCATCTTCGAACAAAGGATGCTTTCCGGGGCATCTCCCACTCTGGTCCAGAAGACAAACAGGGTTTCACCTCTGAGCAGCAGGCCCGCATGACGCATATTGACTCCGGCAAGTGGTCGGGGACGAACTTCGAACCCGCTCAGACCGTCGCGGGAACGGTAGAGCAGGCCCGGCATGGCAATTCCATAGTAGAACCCCCGGTATCGGAAGACTCGGAGATAGGGCGCGGAAATAACATCTTCCCGACTTTGGAAATGGATCCCGTCACTGGAAACGGCAACACGGCTGGCTTGGACGGCATCATCCAGCAAGCCATGATAATACATCCTGATATCTTGTTTCTCATTGTCAACGTAAACGTCAGGACTGGCGATATGGGGCTTTCCTTCGCCGGATACAATCATCCCCTGCTCTTTCATTTCCCGGGAGGCTTTCCGGGCAGCAAGACCCACCCGGACCAGAGTCCAGAATTCAGTGGCACTCATCCGCTTCCACAATCCTTTTATGGCAGTTATCTTATCACTATCGGGGGGAGTAGTCGCGAAACGGGAATCACTGATATGAAGCGCTCCGGGCGGGTAGATTCGCCAAGGACCTTCCGGGTTGTCCGCATAAGCCAGTTTGATATAGTCTCCCTTATGGTGGGCAAAATAAAGATAGTATTTACCCAGCGGGTTTTTGACCCAGGAAGGAACTTTAATCATGGCGGGCCCGTTTATATTAGCATAGCCGTATTGCCGGACCTCTGCAAGCAGTGAGGCATCCATGGTGTGATAGATGATGGGATTGTGTTGCAGCCGTTTAACCTCAATCTCCTTGAGGGGGGCACTCTTTGTAAATGGCGGTGGAGTGGAAACATACCAAAAGTACCAAGCTTGGCCAACGATGCCCAAGACTACCAAAAACACAATGCCGATCAAAAGTCTTTTCTTCATTTTGGTCCCTTTCAATGACTCTTGGTATAGCGCAGGCCGGTTTTCTCCGGCCATATTTTATTTTGATTGCCTGGCAAATAAAGCAGACCGGCTGGTGAACATTCGTGGTCTTTCACGAAGAGTAAATCCCGCCTTGATGGATAAATTTACCGTTTCTTCAAAGTTTGCTGCTGTGACGTGAAGGGCCGGCTCAACTAATAAAAAAGTCCCGTTATTTTTCAGAACCGAGAAAAGTTCATTTAAAAATCTCTGTTTATCCGGCACTTCATGCACCATCCAAAAAGCCAGAATAAAGTCAACTTTTTCTTTGATGCCTAATGACTCCGGCGAACACAAATGCATAATAATGTTTTTATTTACACCTGCATGTTCGGCCCGTTTTGCAAGAGCAAGCAGCATCTTTTCCTGAATGTCTGCCGCAATTACATGGCCCTTTTCACCAACCATCTTCGCCATGGGAATCGTGAAATAGCCCATGCCCGGCCCGACATCCAGAATCGTATCTCCTTCTTTTATGTACGGTTGAAGAATTTTTACCGGATCATGAATCAACTGGCGAAAGACATTGTCAAATGTAAAACATAACCACCAGGGGCAAACGTGCTTATCGCGGACAAAAATTAAATCCAATATTTTTCTCATGTTGATATCCTTATTTTTCAAGAAAGTTGAAGCTTTGTATAAATTAGCATACTCGGATATAATTATATTTCATGCATCCAGAATTAACAACCGCAGAATTGCAAAATCGCTTCATTAAATCAAATAATTGAAGATACTTGCCTTTGGAAAACCATTCCGTGCAAAAAACAACTGGATTTATTTCTTTAATTGCCGGAATATTCCTCAACGACTTTGGTTTATATGTTGAGACCTTTGTTCAACTACAATAAACTAGCAATTATGTCTTACCGGCGAAAGCCGGTATCTAGGAAACAATTGATAATACTGGATTCCCCCGTATCGCAGTACGGGGCAGGCTCTTCGTCGCGCTTCACTGGAATATAATCCGGCAGCCTACCCGGCGCATGAGACTGTGTCGCAATTGACAGATGCTGATTGCAGTCTATTCGTAATGTCCCCCGCTGGCGGGGGCAAGGGGGTGGATGTTTTTTAAGTGGCTGTAATATTAATAATTTACACATTAGCACTTCTTAGTCCACCTCCGTCA
>JANYAY010000016.1 GCA_025361065.1 Deltaproteobacteria bacterium | reverse complement strand
TGACGGAGGTGGACTAAGAAGTGCTAATGTGTAAATTATTAATATTACAGCCACTTAAAAAACATCCACCCCCTTGCCCCCGCCAGCGGGGGACATTACGAATAGACTGCAATCAGCATCTGTCAATTGCGACACAGTCTCGAAAGCCGGGAACCAGTTCAAAGTTACTGGATTCCCCCGTATCAAGTACGGGGCAGGCTCTTCGTCGCGCTTCGCTTGTACGGAATAACAAATGGTGATTACGACACACTCTCGCAGGCCGCGGGCGCCGCGATATCATCATTGCTTGAGAAATGAAATAATGGAAAGGTTGGCCCAAGTTGAATAAAGAATTTCATGCGGAATCAGTATCCGGAATTGTCCGTGTTCCCGGTTCTAAAAGTCTGACCCAGCGGGCGCTGGTGGCGGCGGCGCTGGCCCAGGGCAATTCATTTATCGGCAATGCTCTTGTCTCGGAGGATACACTTTATCTTATTGATGGATTGAGGACATTAGGAGCGCAGATAGATTGCTCCGATGGCGGAATTTTGGTTTCCGGGACAGCCGGAAAAATTATCAATAACAGGAAAGAAATATTTTTGGGGAATAATGGGACGGCGCTGCGTTTTTTGGTTGCGTTGGTAACGCTGGGCAGCGGTAAATATGTTTTAACCGGGGAGAAAAGGCTTTGTGAACGTCCCGTTGGCGCCTTGGTCGAGGCGCTGCAGAGCATGAATGTGGATATTTCCTGCCGCGATGGTTGCCCGCCGGTGACTGTGATGGCCGCGGGGCTTGCAGGCGGTGAAATAATATTAAAAGATATTGAAAGTTCGCAGTATGTTTCCGCGCTGTTGCTTTGTGCACCCTATACAAAAAAAGGTATTGATCTTTCTTTGCAGGGGGAGATTGTTTCCGCGCCTTATATCGATTTGACAGTTGGTGTGATGCGGGATTTTGGCGCAAAGGTCAGCGCGGCAGGCCAATATGAATATTCCGTCGAAGCCGGGAAAATCTACAAAGGCCGTGAATATGTTATCGAAGGCGACGCCTCCAGTGCTTCCTATTTCTTCGGGGCTGCCGCCATCTTGAAAAAACCAGTCCGGGTTAATGGTATTGGTGTCAGGAGCAAGCAAGGTGATTTGCGTTTACTGAAAGTCCTGGAAGACCTGGGCTGCAATCTTAATTCCGGGGACAACTGGATTACCGTCGCCTGCAATAATTTGAAAGACGGTGATTTTACTTTCAATTTGAATGATATCCCGGATATGGTGCCGACGCTGGCGGTGCTGGCTGCTTTCCGCAAGGGGAAAACAGTTATTACAAATGTTGCTCACCTGCGTTTAAAGGAAAGCAATCGTCTTGAGGCTTTGGTTGCTGAATTAAATCGTATAGGCATTGACGCCCGGGAAACTGCGGATGGCCTTATCATCCATGGTGGCAGCCCTGGGCCTGCAAGCATTGAAACTTACAATGATCATCGCCTTGCCATGAGTTTCGCCATAGCCTCGCTCGCCGTTCCCGGCATCGAAATTGCCGATAAAAAATGCGTGGATAAATCTTTCCCTAAGTTTTGGGAGGAGTTAAAAAAGATATGAACGTCGTTCTGATCGGCTATCGGGCCTGCGGAAAATCAACAATCGGGAAACTTCTGGCCGCTAAACTGAAATATTCATTCCGGGATACTGATTTGCTGGTTGAGGAGAGCCTAGGTCTGCCCATAAAAGAAATTGTCGCCAGTGGTGGCTGGGATTATTTTCGCGTCCGGGAAAAGGAAGTAATTCAAGAGCTCACGCAAAAGGAAGAAAGTGTCATTGCAACAGGCGGTGGCGTAGTTTTGTCTCCGGAAAACGTTGATTTATTAAAGAAGATGGGAATAGTCATCTGGCTTAATGCACCGCCGCAGGATATTATCGAGCGACTCCATGATGATGCTAAGACCAATGCCCTGCGTCCGCAATTTACAGCCGGTAGTTTAGCTGATGAAACCACTGCGGTTTTAAAACAGCGTACTCCCTTGTATCAAAAGGCAGCTGATTTTACGGTTGAAACTGAAGGTAAAAGCGCTGATCAAGTGGCGCAGGAGATTTTTGTGTATCTGCAAAAACGGGAAGAATTCGTGGAAATTGATTGTAACAAAGATTGATAATACGTTTAAAGGAAAAAGATTATGGCGGGAAATACTTTTGGCAAGTTATTCCGGGTGACAACCTGGGGCGAATCACACGGCGATGCTTTGGGCGCAATTATTGACGGCTGCCCTGCCGGTCTGGAAATTAATGAAGCCGATATTCAGCAGGCGCTTGATCGAAGAAGGCCTAAGAAAAATGCTGCTTCGACAACCAGGGAGGAGGGCGATGTGGCGGATATCCTCTCCGGCGTATTTGAAGGCAAAACAACCGGCACGCCAATTGCACTTTTAATCCGGAATTCCGATGCGCGATCTTCTTCCTATGATGAATTAAAAGATATTTTTCGTCCCGGACACGGCGATTTTACGTATCGGCAAAAATATGGCAGCCGCGACTGGCGGGGCGGGGGGCGTGCATCAGGCCGGGAAACTGCCGCACGTGTAGCCGCAGGCGCTATTGCCGGAAAGCTGATTGGCACGGCTGGCCTGGAAGTGCTGGCCTATACGCAGGCCATCGGCGAAATTGAAGTCAATTGTGACAACATGCCCAAAGATAAGGATTTACTAAGGATTGTCCGCAGCAATACTCTTTTTTGTCCCGATGCCCAGGCTGCACAGGCGATGGAAAAAAAACTGGCTGCCCTGCGCTGCGCAGGTGATTCTATTGGCGGTGTCGTTAAAATAATTGTGCGCGGTTGTCCCGCAGGTTTGGGTGAGCCGGTGTTTGATAAAATGGATGCCTTATTGGCTGCGGCATTGATGAGTATTGGTTCGGTAAAAGCTGTGGAAGTAGGCGATGGCTTTGCCGCAGCGGGTATGAAAGGTTCAGAATTTAACGACCAGATGAACAAAAAAGGTTTTCTGACAAATCATGCCGGGGGAATCCTTGCGGGCATAACCACTGGCGCAGAAATTGTCTTGAGAGCTTATTGCAAACCGGTACCGTCGATAGGCAGGCAGCAGCAGACAATAAATATTCAGGGTAAAGAGCAGAAAATAAAAATACAGGGCAGGCATGATGTGTGTGTGCTTCCGCGAATAGTCCCGGTCTGTGAAGCAATGGTGAGCATTGTTTTGGCGGATCTCTGGCTCCGGCAGAAGGCGGCAAGAATATGAAAGACGCTGTTATTGGTATCATCGGCGGCACCGGCGGCATGGGACGCTGGTTTGCCGATCTATTGCATAAAGAAGGATATGTCGTCCATGTCTGGGGACGAAAATCGGCAATGGGCATTAATGACCTCATAAAATTGTGTAATGTCCTGGTCATATCCGTGCCGATTTCTGTTACCGCGGAGATGATAAAAAAGGTCGGGCCACTGCTACCTGAAGGTTCGCTCTTGATGGATTTAACCTCGCTCAAAAGAGAACCGGTGGAATTGATGCTGT
Source organism: Deltaproteobacteria bacterium (assembly GCA_025361065.1). Classification (GTDB taxonomy): domain Bacteria; phylum Desulfobacterota; class Syntrophia; order Syntrophales; family Smithellaceae; genus MVRV01. The sequence continues at coordinate 27,162 of JANYAY010000016.1, read as the reverse complement.
CTTGTTCGCGGGCCGATGTTATCGGCTGTCATCCGCTTTTCGGTCCGCAGCTTACGGATGCAAGCGGACAAAATGTTGTTCTGTGCCCGGCCCGCGGCAGTAAATGGCTGCCCTGGCTAAGAAGTGTTTTACAGAAAAATGGATTAGTTGTAATGGACAAAGATCCGGAAGAGCATGATAAAATGATGGCAATTGTTCAGGTGCTCAATCATCTTAATACTATTTCTTTGGGCTTGTTGCTGGCCGCAACCGGGATTGAGCTTGCCGAAATCAATAAATTAGCCACACCGATTTTTCAGACAAAAGTGGAAATAATTAAAAAAGTATTTACCGAAAACCCGGCTCTATATACGGACATCATCGCCCAAAATCCCGCAACGCTGAAAATGTTGGACCTCTATGAAAAAGCTCTGGCCGATATCCGTGTGCTTTTGCAATCCGGGGATGGAACACAACTAAAAGAAGCGATAGAGAAGGCAGCAACAAAGTTATTCTGATTTGCCGTTACGTGACTTGGTAATCCAATTTTTAGCATCAACCGTCGGAAAGCAAGAAATAGTGGGGATTAGCTGAGTGTTGTTGATACAGGGAACCGTCGCCTTTATTTCTCTCCAGGAGAAGTCTTTTTATTTCCCGCAGAGCAACCGTGCGGCTGGAGTTTTTGCTGTCTTCATCACTTGCCTGATAGGTGTATTCCTTGACAAAAGTTTTCATTTCAGCAAGTGCAGAATTTGTAAATAAAAGGAAAGAAAAAAATGCGATTAAAAGTGAGAATGTTAAAGTGGTGAAAGTATTTCTGTTCATTAACAAAGCCTCCTGATTTCAGTAAGTCACTGGATTCCGTCCTTCGACGGAATGACGAGAGAAAGGACTCAAACGATAGCAAGATTAGGTACAGAAAATATTTACGTTTACGCCGCCTGATATTGACGAATATCTACAAGCGTGCCTGATTTGATCATCTGCTCGGCAGCTTTAAGCAATTCTGATGTAATCTTTTCATTAACATAATCTTCTCCACAGTTGGGACAAACCTGAGCGGGGACGTCTTTGACAACGTATGTGAATCCATCGCGCTCCAGCGTAACGGTTGTTTTCCCCAATACGGTTTCGGCGTGTTTACAGATTACACATTTCATAACATTCTCCTTTTATAATCGCTTGTCCATTTATCTTTATCAGGCTCGTAAACAGTAATGACAATAATTTCATTTTCCTCTTTGTTATCGGCGGCCACTATATGTATCGGTCGTTCGCTTATCCAGCCAAGAATTAAACGGCTGGGGTAAGGTGTATCGTCTGAGTATTCCTCAATAGTTTCGCCTTTTGTTAAAATATTGCGAACAGCCTGCTCATCATTTTTCGCTGAAACATTCGTTTAATAGCATGAGTGCGAAATATTATTTTTGTTGTTTCCAGCAATTTATCACTACTCCCAAGTTGCTCATTAATCTCATCTAATGATTTGAAAACAGATGGAAAATGTCAAGTGAAAATAAAAACAATTGTATCTTTTTATTTTGCTTTTACAATGACATGGTGTATTTTACAGACAAACATTAAAAGAGGGCGCAGGAATGGAAGATAAAATTAATAAGGTAGCGGCAATGATCGCCAAGGCTAGAAAGATAGTGTTTTTTACCGGCGCCGGTGTGAGCACTGAATCCGGTATCCCCGATTTCCGCAGCCCCGGCGGGCTCTGGACAAGATTTGATCCCGACGATTTTACGATTGATAAATTTATACAATCCGGAGAAACGCGCAAAAAGATGTGGAAGATTCTACTGGAAGGAGGCTTAATGGCTGATGCGCAGCCTAACGCCGCCCATTACGCTATTGCCGAACTGGAGAAAATGGGAAAACTGAGTTCGGTAATCACGCAGAATGTCGATAACCTGCACCAGAAAGCCGGCAATGACCCGGCTATTGTCCATGAATTGCACGGCAATATGCAGTGGCTGCTTTGCCTTGATTGCGGGGAAAAATATCCTGTGGAAACCATGATTCAGAGCCGCCCTTCCGCAGATTATGTCCCGGAATGCAGGAATTGCGGCGGCATATTAAAACCGGATGTTATTTTTTTCGGCGAGCCTTTGCCCCAGAAAGTTTTAAGGCAGGCAACTTATACGGCACAGGAATGTGATTTGTTCATTATTGTCGGTTCTTCTCTGGTTGTTTACCCCGCGGCGTACATGCCTCAATATGCGAAGCAGGCGCGGGCCAATGTGGTTATAATTAATCTTGGCCCGACGGAACAAGATGATCTTGCTGATGTGATTATCAACCATTCCGCGGGGGAGACAATGACAAAGATTTTAAAAAGGCTGAAGGCTGAAGGCTGAAGGCAAATATGAACGGGCGCGAAGCGCCCACAAAATACCCTAATAGTCTTCAGTCTTCGGCCTTCAGCCTATGGAGTTTTCTCATGTGCCTGATACTTTTCGCCTATAAAGTCCATCCAATATACCCTTTGATTGTGGCCGCCAATCGTGATGAATTTTATGCCAGGCCGTCATCGCCCGCCGAATTTTGGGAAGATATCCCGCAAATCCTCGCCGGACGCGATTTAAAAGAAGGCGGCTCCTGGCTTGGTCTCACCAGGGAAGGGAAGTTTGCCGCCATAACTAATTACCGTGATCCGACTGCTTTTAAAACAAGTGCACCGTCTCGTGGCAAACTGGTTAAAAATTATCTGCAAAACTCTTTAAGTGCCGCAGCTTACATTAAAAAGATTTCCCGACAGGCCGGTCGCTACAACGGCTTTAATTTAATTTGTGCGGACCATACAGACCTGTTTGTTTATTCCAATCATGCAGATAGGCAGAAGCTTACGGCCGGAATTTATGGCCTGAGTAATCGTCTTTTGGATAGCCCCTGGCCAAAAGTGGTGCGGGGCAGGAAGGCATTATCTGCAGCAATGAATAAAAGAGGGACTGAATTGGAAGAGGCGCTCTTTGCACTTCTGGCCGATCGCAAAATTGCCCCGGACAACAAACTTCCATCCACGGGCATCGGCCGGGAATGGGAAAGACTTTTATCGGCAATTTTCATCGAGAGTCCCGATTATGGGACGCGCTCCTCGACAGTACTCATGATCGGGAAAAACAGGTGGGTAAAATTTGTGGAAAAAGTATTTGACGGAAAACCTGAACCCTGGATAGAAAGCCGTATTTCCTTCCGCTTGGATAAGGGGTAAATAACAGATGGAGCAGGAGCTAAGCAATATTTATCCTTTGGTTCCCCGTGTTGGTGTGGGCGACATAACAATTCATGAAGGCCGGATTTTGCTGGTGAAACGCGGCATAGAACCGAGCCGCGGCTTATGGGCTATTCCCGGTGGAACATTAAAATTAGGCGAGACGCTCCGGGAATGCGCCGCCCGGGAAATATTGGAAGAAACAGGCATAACTATAAAAGTCGGTGACTGCGTTTATGTTTTTGATTTCTTTGAACGCGATGACAGCGGGAAAATCAAGTTTCACTTTGTCGTTGTTGATTTTGCCGGGCAATATTTATCGGGTGAACCAAAAGGAGCAGACGATGCCGCAGAGGCCCGCTGGCTTAAACCTGAGGAATTAAGTAAGTTGCCGGTGGCAAAAAACACTCTGGCGGCTTTGAAGGAAGTAGGGTTTATAGATTAAAGGCTGAAGGCTGAGGGCTGAAGGTCCGATGGTACAATTACTTTTGTCCTTCAGTCTTCAGCCTATTCAGCCTTCAGCCTTTTTCAAGGAGGTTTGTATGAAGGTTGTTTATTCCGAAGATTACAAACAGGTTTATTCGACTGATCCCGCATCTGCCGCCGGAAGAATTGAAGCAATAGAAATCGCGTTACGCGGGAAAGTGACTTTTTTGGAACCGGCGCCCGCCTCCGAAGAAGATATCCTCAAAGTGCACACTCCTCATCATATAAGAGATGTCGAGCGCGAAGGTGTATATGATATTGCTGCCCTGGCCGCAGGTGGGGCAATTATGGCCGCTCAGACAGGCCTTATCGAACCCTGCTTTGCCGTCATTCGTCCGCCCGGTCATCATGCATCGGCGGGAAGCGCCTGGGGCTTTTGTTATTTCAACAATATGTCCATTGCTTTGGAGAAATTGCATCGTGAGGGAAAAATAAAAAAAGCTTTTGTTCTTGATTTTGATCTGCATTTCGGCGACGGCAATGTAAACATCCTGGGCGGCAAGGGATATGTTACGATTCTCAATCCTGCGGGAGCTAACCGTAATGAATATTTAAAAAGTGTCGAAGCAAAGCTTGCGCAAACCGACGCGGATATGATTGCCGTTTCCGCCGGTTTCGATAATCACGAGCAGGATTGGGGCGGCCTTTTGCAAACGGAAGATTATAAATTTATGGGAGCACTTGTGCGGGAAGCGGCACGTCGCAACAGCGGCGGCTGTTTTGGCATTCTGGAAGGTGGCTACAACCATGCCGTCTTAGGGAAAAATGTCCTTGCCTTTATTCAAGGGATGGAAACATGAAAAAGGTAGAAGGCTGAGGACTGAAGATGGAAAAAGTTGTCATTGCGGGGCGCGCCTCGCGCGCCGTGGCAATCCAAAGAAGTCAATCATGAAGAAACAAGACGCCCTGAAAAAATACTTCGGTTATGAGACTTTTTATCCACTGCAGGCGGAAATAATCGATCATGTGCTGCAAGGTCGAAATGCGCTGGTCCTGATGCCAACGGGCGGAGGGAAATCCGTCTGTTTCCAAATTCCCGCACTCCTCAAAGAAGGCACGGCTATTGTCGTATCGCCGCTGATTGCTTTAATGAAAGACCAGGTGGATGCTCTCCAGGCCAACGGCATTGCCGCAGCATTTCTCAACAGCACCCAGACTGATGAGGAAAGCGCGGGGATTATCTCGCTTTGTCTCCAAGGCGGCATCAAACTGCTTTATATTTCACCGGAGCGGCTGGCGGCCGCCTCCACGATCGGGTTCCTGCAGAAATTGCGCCTTTCTCTTTTTGCCATAGACGAAGCGCATTGCATTTCCTCCTGGGGGCACGATTTCCGGCCCGATTATATGAAGCTGCATGTCTTAAGAAAAACGTTTCCGGATGTTCCGCTCATTGCCCTCACCGCTACGGCGGACCGGGCGATTCGCCAGGATATTCTGCGGCAGTTGGAGATACCGGAAAAATTCCAGTTCATAGCTTCCTTTGACCGGCCCAATTTAAGCCTGGCGGTTTATTCGGGGCGCAAACGGCTAGAGCAGATTCTGAGTTTTTTATCCCGAAGAAAAAACCAGCCGGGAATAATTTACTGTCTGAGTCGCAGGATGACGGAAAGCATGGCCGCGAAGCTTCAGGATCGGGGATATCGCGCGGCTTATTACCATGCCGGTATGGGTAATGCGGAACGGAGCAAAATCCAGGATGCTTTCCTCCGGGACAAAATTCAAATTATCTGCGCGACCATTGCCTTCGGGCTGGGCATCGATAAATCGAATATCCGCTGGATTATTCATTACAGCCTGCCGAAAAATATCGAAAGCTATTATCAGGAAATCGGCCGGGCCGGGCGCGACGGGGCCCCTGCCGACACAGTGCTGTTTTACAGTTATGCCGACGTAAAAGCCCATCAGGACATGATCGTCGATGCGCCGAAGGATCGACAGGAGTTGCTTTTAGCCAAGCTCGGGCGGATCAAAAGTTACGCCGAAGCGGATATCTGCCGCCGCCGCATTCTGCTTAGTTATTTTAACGAACAGCCGCCGGGCGACTGCGGCAACTGCGACGTATGCAAAAATCCGCCGCAAAGAATAAACGGGACCATCATCGCGCAAAAGGCCTTATCGGCAGTCGCCCGCACCGGTGGAAAAGTCAACATAACCACATTAATCGGTATTCTGCGTGGCTCGCATAATAAGCAGATCATGGAAAGCGGTTATGACCGGATAAAAACATTTGGCGTCGGACGGGATATTTCTTATGCCGAGTGGACGGACTATATCTTTCAGCTCTTGAATTCCGGTTTTGTAGATATTGCCTACGATGACGGTTACACGCTGAAGTTAAACGAATTGAGCCGTAAAATTCTTCAGGCGCAGATGGATGTCCTGCTGACCAGGCCTGTGCCATTAGAAAAAAAGCTCGAAACAATAGCGGCGCTTCCCCAAAAACAAGCAGCGGATGACGGGCTTTTCGAGCGGTTAAGGGCTTTGAGAAAACAGCTGGCAGACGAAAATAATGTGCCGGCTTATGTAGTGTTTTCCGACAAGACGCTCTTGGAAATGGCTGCCGTACAACCGCGGGATGCGGTCGCGATGCGGAGTGTCAGCGGGGTCGGGGAACATAAGCTCAATCTCTACGGGGAGAAGTTTCTGGATGAAATCAGACGTCACGAAAATAAGGATTGAACAGGTTAGGACATTGGGCGCGGGACTGCGGCGGCCCGAAGGAGTCATGGCGGCGGATGACGGTTCTATTTATGCGGCGGATGCCCGGGGCTGCTGTGCCCGGATTGCCCCAAACGGCCGGACTTCCTTTTTCGGAGAACTTGGCGGAACGCCAAACGGAATTTGTATTGACGGGCAGGGAAACTTAATTGTCGCTAATATTGGCAACGGGGAAGTTCAATCATTGTCGGGCGACGGCAGTCATTTGGTCTTGCTCAAAGAAGTACAGGGTAAAAGGATGTATACGCCCAACTTCCCCTTTATTGATTTTTCCGGGAGGCTTTGGGTATCCAACTCCACGGATGACCCAGGTATTGATTCCGCTTTGCGTGCGCCCGTCCCTGATGGCTGTCTTATCCTGATGACCGGGGATGGAGAGCCGCAAATTGTCGCTTCGGGCATCTGCTTTGCCAATGGTGTCGCCGTCGATCCGGCAGAAAAATTTGTTTACGTGGCTGAAACCATGATGAGACGCATTCTGCGTTTCGAGATAAAAAAGGATAATTCTCTGGGGAGAAAAGAAGTCTACGGTCCGGAAGTTCTTGGCGCCAAGGGGTTTCCCGATGGTATTGCTTTCGATGAAGCCGGGAATCTCTGGGTAGCGTTTCCCGCGGCAAATGCTATAGGTTATATTGATGTAAACGGAGAACTGGCAATGTTCCTGGAAGATCCGCGAGGATTGATTCTGCGCACACCGGCCAATATATGTTTCGGCGGGAAGGATAGGAAAACGGCCTTTATCGGCAGTCTGGGCTGCACAAATATCCCTTTTTTTGAAGTTCCTTATGCCGGCGCCAGATTAATTCATCAAGCCGGCTGAACAATCCGGTTCTTGGAGTTTTGAACGAACAAGGTTGCATCAACTAAAAGAAATAAAGGTGACCTATGCAGGAGGAGTATTTAAAGCCGACGGAGTTCATCGACAGTGAAACGTCCGTTGTTAAAGCGTTTGCCGAGGAAGCAGTGAAAGGCGCAGGAACTGACGTCGAGAAATCAATTAAACTGTACTATGCCGTCCGGGATGGAATTTACTATGATCCTTACCGGATCGAAACCACCCGCGAGTCCTTTAAAGCCAGCATTATTCTGGCTAAGGGATATGGTTATTGCGTGGGCAAAGCGGTTGTCCTTGCCGCCGTATGCAGAGCCCAGGGCATTGCCAGCCGTCTGCATTTTGCCGATATCCGCAATCATCTGACAACAGAGCGCTTAAAGAAGATTATGCAGACGGACATTTTCTCCTATCATGGCTATAATGATCTCTTTTTGGAAGGGCGCTGGGTCAAGGTTACGCCAACATTCAACAAATCGCTTTGTGAGCGGTTCGGAGTGAAGTCTCTCGAGTTCGACGGGATAAACGATGCCGTCTTTCATCCCTTCGATATGGAGGGAAGGCGCCACATGGAATACATTACTGATCATGGTTCTTTTGCCGATGTTCCTTATGAAAAAATCATGGAAACATTTATAACCTTTTATGGCGCCTCCGCTAATAACAAACCGGCAGCAAGCGAGGCGGGATCTTTTGAACAGGAAGCGGAAAAGGAAAGAAATTGTAAAGGTTGATAACCTAATAACCTAAAGGTCACAAGAAGGTATGAGAGACTGAAACGCAAAGGGTGTTCATCCATCATCATACGAAGAGTTCTTGATATCAATTTTAGCGATGATAACAGTTTGGTTCTTCCTGAAGCAGAGCGGTCAGTAATTCTTAAGAGAATACTCTATTTCGAATGGTATTAATTCCATAAACTCCAGAAGAATGTAGGTTTTATTAACAGCGGACAAATTTCCCATAAATTACCGGGCAGGCTTTTGGTCTTTATTAACGTGAAATGCCGAGTGCCTAAATTTCATTTTATTTGATTTTAAAACATATTTTTGCTTTCGATTTTTTTTAAAGAGAGTATAAGGATAACGAAATATTGGAAAATACTTGGCCAGTATATTAAATATTATGTTTAAAATATTTATCCAGGGAAATTTATGAAAAATGAAAAATTTTATCCTGCTGTGTTAGGCAAAGGTCAATTTCATTGTCCTCACTGTAATGTTTATTCAAAACAATTTTGGTCCCACATATTTGCAAGGAGTGATCACGCATGGCCAAGCTTTGTAGATTCCAGCTCTAAGTTTAATGGATGGTTTCCTAAGCAATGGTCAGTTTCAAAATGTGAACACTGTGACCAACTTGCATTATGGTATAATACCGACATAATATACCCTATTAAAATTGTAGTTGCAGCACCTAATTCTGATTTAAATGACGATATTAAAAAAGATTATCTCGAGGCAGCGGTTGTTTTCAATAATTCCCCTCGTGCATCTGCCGCTCTTTTACGCTTGGCATTGCAAAAACTCTGCAAGCAGTTAGGTGAAAAGGGAGAAAACGTAAATGAAGATATTAAAAATCTTGTAAGGAAAGGACTAAATCAGCTTGTTCAGAAATCGTTAGATTCATTGAGGATTAACGGTAACAATGCCGTACATCCTGGCAACATTAATCTTCAAGAAGATCCAGAAAAAGTTTTAAAACTTTTTGAGTTGTTAAATTTTATCGCGGACAAAATGATTACTGAACCTAAAGAGATCGCTAGCTTTTACGATCAATTACCTGAAACATCAAAACAGGCCGTTGATAAGAGGGATAACTAAAAAACATAACAAAGCGCTACAGTGGAAAAAACTACGTTTTTCCACTGAGCTTGAACGTTAGGGAGCACACACAAGGGGAAGACCATTATGGATTGGCTTCAATTCTTCTCATCGCTTATTACTAGTTTAGCTTGGCCCGCTACTTTGCTTACTGTTGTTTTTTTACTTCGGAAAAACATAGGTGCATTGTTTCCATACATCGAACGCCTCAAATACAAGGATTTCGAAGTAGAATTTCGAAAGGCTTTGGAGGAGACGGCCGAGAAGTCACGTACTGCATTACACGGTATAGAAATGGAAGCTGTTGGAATAGCACCCCGCGATCGTCTTTATTCATTGGCTGAAATATCCCCTCGCTCAGCCATTTTGGAGGCTTGGCTCCAAGTAGAGACTGTGGCCGCAGAAGTTTTGCTTGCTCGTGATCCTAGCTTTTCTTCCAAGTCTGCGATGGCACCTCTCCGGCTAGGCGAAGCTCTTAATCGAAACCAAATTATTAACGGTGCGCAACTAGAAATATTCCACCGTCTACGCGACCTACGAAACAAAGCGGTTCACGTAGGCGATGCCGTGTTTAAGTCTGATGAAGTTGCCGAATACATTAGCTTGGCGACAGCGCTTTCTTCACAAATCAGACGGGGCACCTATGGCCCCTAACAAGGCTTCTTCTGTGGATCGCAAAAAGCCGCACCCGCCGAAAAGCAGTGTTGCACTTTTCAAATCGCAATTATTAATGTCAATGCTTTTTAAGATCGCTTATTTGTAGGTGTAACAATTTACGAGATACGACTTGATTGGACACTGCCTGTGCAGTTAAGCATGGGGTGGGATCGTTCATCAGCCGGGTCGTTTACGTTTTGGTTTGGGCAGCGGAAGTTGTTTTGCTGTTATCTTGATTAAATCGCTGATCCATTCCCGATCTTCAAAGGCGTCTTCTATCAGAAAATACATCTTGGCTCCGGGATACGGTGGCGCTTCACAAACAACGCCGATATACGATTTTCCATTTTCAGTCGGTTTTACAAAAAGTTGATTGTCGCAAACAAGCGCTACAACTTTCCCGTCGCAATAGATGGCGTACTCGCCAAACATTTTCCTGTATGTAATGTGTCCGGCATCCCTCATCTGGTCGGCGACAAATTCAACAAAACTCTGCTCAGAAGACATTTTGATTTGCTTCCTTATTTCAAATTTTAAAAATGCCCCGGTCATAGATGATGATTTTCTTGCCGCTGATCAGCTGCGCCGTTACTGTCTTTTGTTCGGTATTGACGAGATCCCAGTGGAGAGCCGAATCGTTAAAGCCCAGCCTTTTCTTCAATGCCGTGGTTAATCGTGCCGGGTTGCCGTTATAGGTATCACTGTAGGAAGAGCCCAGCGCTATGTGACAGTTTCCGACTTTCCCGCCGAAATTTTCATCAAAGAGGGTCTCCGCCATGAAACGGTCGATCCGGGAAAACCGCTTGTCCGTCAGCGAAAATTCTCCCACCCGGCGCGCGCCCTCGTCCATGGCCAGCTGTTTTCGCACAAACTCTTCTCCCTGTTTTGCCTCAATGGAGACTGCTTGCCCCCTGGCAAAAGTTATGCGGACATCCTCGATGTAGTTTCCGCTGCGGAAAGAGGGGAGATTGGCAAAATAGACCCCTTCCGTACCGCGCCAGTCCGGGGAGATGAATATCTCGAAACTGGGTACGTTATGACCGGATACTCCAGCCCACTTGCGTTTGTCGCCGGGTGTAATCCGCAAATCAGTCTTCGCCGATTCGACATGGAAATATTTAACTTTCAGCGCAGTGAGCCGGCTTTTGATGACAGTGATCTCTTTGTGAATTCTTTTCCATTCGGCGACCGGATCATCACAGTCGAGGTAACAACCTTTGATGACCTGCGTCGTATATTGAGGAAGGGTCATTTTTGCCTGGCGGGCCAATTCCTCCGTAGGGAGTATGCAGAGCGTCCAGGCGTATTGACGCAATTCTTCGCGCAAGTCGAGAATGTCCTTCAGGGGTTTGCGGGAGACAATGGCCTTGCCGATTTTTGCCGGATCAATATCTTTGAGGTGCGTAAGCGACTGCGGCGCATGCAGGTAAATCCTGCCGTTGATGTTTTTGAAGAGTTCTTTGTCGCCGGGGGCGATAAAGGTAAGCTGGCTCGGATTGGCCTTTTGATAGAAGCTCAGTTCCATGCCGCAGGTGGGAGCCATACGCTGCACAGGACACACGCCGATATCGAGCAGCCGCCCGTAAAGGATTTCCGCAAGTCTCAGCGCCGGCAGGTCGTACTGGATAAGGACGATCTCATTTTTCTTCAACGAGACTTTCTTCGCCGTCTTCAGCCCCCAGAGGAGCACATCGGCATATTTTTCCAGATTTTTTTCAGTGAGCATATTTATTGATCCCCTTCCGGTCGATAATAATTCCGGTCATCTTTCTACCAATAATTTTCGCTGTCGGCAAGTATTTCCGGAATAATAATTATTACTGAAGCCCTACGTAAAAAGTGTTTATTACCAAAGGGCTATGTGACAGTGTCCAACTTTCCCGCCGAAATTTTCATCGAAGAGGGTCGCCGCCATGAAACGGTCGATCCGGGAAGTCCGCCTGTCCGTCAGCGAAAATTCGCACACACCGGCGCACGAGACTGTGTCACAATTAACGTTTCGTCATTCCGTGCAAGCATAGCGCGACGAAGAGCCTGCCCCGTACTTGATACGGGGGAATCCAGTAACTTTGAACTGGTTCCCGGCTTCCGAGACTGTGTCGCAATTACTTTTTGGTCATTCCGGGCAAGCGAAGCGCGACCCGGAATCCAGTATTATCAGTATGTTCTGGATGCCGATTTTCATCGGCATGACGCTGTTGATAGAACTATTTCTATTACGACACAGTCTCTTTCGCTGGGACGACGTCTGGATGCCGATTTTCATCGGCATGACAGTATTGATAGCCCTTTTGCTAATACGACACAGTCTCGCGCGCCCTGATCCGTGGTCAGCTTTTTTGGAGAAAAAATTCGGCGCAAACCGCATTAGCGTTCATTGCTCTTGTGCGGCAAATGGTGAACGTGGTATAAGTCGGTCAACAGTAAGATGGAAAATACCTGTCGGGAGAAAATAAATGGCGACTGTCATTGTTCGCAATGCCACCTATGAATATGATCAGCTCAAGCCGATTATTTTTCAGATGCTCGAAGCGCTTGCCGGCGATAAAATCCAGCCCGGCCTTCGGGTGCTGATTAAACCCAATATGCTTTCCGCCGCCCATTCCGAAGATGCCGTCCTCACGCATCCGCAGGTGATCCGCGCCGCCGTGGAGTATGTTTTGCAAAAAGGCGCGAGGGCTCAAGTATCAGATTCTCCGGCCATTGGTTCTTTTGAAAAAATTCTGCAGCAAAACGGCACGACCGAAGCGCTGCAAGGCCTCGACGTGACCTGTGTGCCTTTCAAAGATGTCCTGGATGTCGATATCGGCAAACCCTATGGCCGCATCGAGATCGCGCGCGACGTCGTGGAGGCGGATGTTATCATCAACCTGCCCAAGCTCAAAACGCACAGCCAGATGCTGCTGACGCTGGCCGTGAAAAATATGTTTGGCTGTATCGTCGGATTGAAAAAATCACAGTGGCACCTGCGGGCCGGCGTCGATACCATGGCTTTCGCGCGTCTGCTGGTGGCGATCCATCAGGCAGTCTCACCCGCCGTCTCAATACTGGACGGGATTCTCGCGCTGGAAGGGGAGGGTCCGGGCAAGAGAGGGCGTCCCCGAAAAATAGGCGTTCTGATGGGCAGTGATAATTCTTTTGCATTGGATATGGCCGTTTGCCGGATGATCGGCGTTCCGCCCATAAATATGCCGATGCTGAAAGTCGCTCAGGACAATCAATTGCTTCCATCCTGTGAAATCGACGGCACACTGCCGCATGTTCTCAATTTTCAATTACCCGACGCGGGGAATCCGATTTCCGGCCCTGTTTTCTTCCAGAACTTCCTGCGCCGCCATACGATGGTAAGGCCTGTTTGCGATCAGCCATTGTGCAAGTTATGCAGTAAATGCTGGACCATTTGCCCCGCGCAGGCGATTAAGGAAAGGACTGATAAAATAGAATTTGATTACGGCAAATGTATCCGCTGTTATTGTTGCATTGAGATTTGTCCCCATGGCGCGCTGCATTCCCTGGAAACATTGGGCGGCAGGCTGACGCGCAAACTTATCGCTAAGTTTTCCTGATTTTGTGACAAAATAGAGCGAAGATGTCGGGGACGAGGGATTTCAGGATCAGCTGTCCTGTTCCAAAAAATTTATTTACCGCCCAACTGTTCCTTCAATTTGCCTTTGTTTTTGACGGCGGTGGAAACACGGTTTAAGGCCAGGCTGATATCGTCATCGGGTTTGCCTAATTTTTTGTCGGCTTGTTTGTAAAGCGATAAGGCGGCGTCGACATCTCCACGGCTTTCCGCGCAGACACCTAAATTATAAAGCAGGGCGTGGGAATTAGAGGCCAGGTTGCGGGCCTCCCCCCAAAGTTCGCAGGCATTATCCATTCTTCCCTTATTGGCGTATTCCAGCCCGCGCTTGAGTTTATCTTTGGCTTCCGGCGATTCTATGCCGTCAGTCGAATCCATCAGTTTGATTTCGCGGGTCACATAGTAAGGAGCGACATCACGGAGGAAGTCTTTCTTGACTGATTCTTTTGCTTTTTCAATCAACACATGTTCACTCTGTATCGGTTTCGTGTCTTCGCAACCCGTAGATTCCGCAGTTGCTGAAAGATTACGGGAGTAAAGAATTTTACCCGAGGAGACTTCCACCAGCTTGGGTGAAACGGTGAAAATGGCGACTCTTTTGGTGCAGTTGACATTATGATAACGCCAGTTGATGCAGGCACCCTGATAAGTATTGCCGTCTTTGTCGTGCTTTTTCTCGTATTGAACGCAGTTGGAGCGCTTCTCGCGATACCGGCTGTCATCGTAGTTATTCTGCACGACAGTTCCTGTATAAATACCTTGAGCTCCAATAAGTTTGCCCAGTTTTGCCGCTGTCTTTTGATCGACCATGCCGCTCTGGGAAAGTTTCATTTCGCTGATTGTTTTATCCAGAGTTGCACGATCAACTAAAGTAAAATAACGATTGTCATCAATGCCGATGCTCGCCAATACCCCTTCAATTTCTGTCGCAAAAGCACTGCCTTCCGGACCGCTGAAAGGCAATACAGCCAAGGTTTTTGTCAGAGAAGCTTCATGATATTGAGCCGGCTGCAGCATATTGATCTTGATTTTAGTCGCACATCCGGAAAATAAAGAAATGATGACAAAAGCAAGAATGAAATAAAATGAGATAGCCTTAAACTTTCCTGTTATATCCATTTTCTGACCTCCCCGTGCCGGAATTGATAAAGGCAATTTTAAATAATATAAATTACTCACCAGGTTAGATTGCTGTTTTTTTCTTTTCTTTTTGTTCCCGTTGCCGCATATTCTTTCACACATTCGGCATTTTTTGTTATCAATGTACACTCCAGGTATTCTGTAATTTCAATGATACAGTTACGGATGGCAATGCCTACCGGAGTTTTCTCCCGTTTGCTCAAGATGCCGGAGAACTTGGAAACATTGCCCGGGTGACCGCTTAACGCACTGCCGGAAGAATTTGCTTCAATGGAACGAGACTCAATGGTAGCTCCGCTTTCCCCGTCGATTACTTTGAGATCAATGACTACATATGCTTTATTTTGCTCTTCCCCGGAGAAAAGACCGGGAAATTTTACAGAGTTGCCGCTGCCGCTGGTATTTTCTTCAAAAGCGGAGAGAGTAGCCACAATAAGATATCTTGCCCCTCTGGTTTTTCCTGTTTTGGGCTTTGTCCTTGTATCGGCTGATACAGCTTCAGTGAATTTCTGCTCCAGTAACGAGTAGAGCTCCGGACGGTCCAATACATGAAAGGCTTTGGTCGCAGAAAGTTCATTAATCAACATATCCTGAAGTTCTGAAGCTGTGCCGGCTTGCCACCAGTAGGCATGTGTATTGTTAGTGAATCGCAAAACACCGATGCGCGGCTTTTCGGAGGCGAAAACACTGGAAGCAGTACCAAAAATAAGACAACCAAGAAGAACTAAAACAATATTTTTTAAATTATTTCTCCTCACCGGTAAAATTATTCTCTTTCCTTATAGTTTTATTCTCTTGCCTTTTGATAGTCCAAAGTAAGAGAATATGGTGAAAAATTGACAACTTTGAAATTCCCTTTTTGTTTGATGCTGTTGGCCAGATAAAGCGTATTTTCCGGATAGCTGACGATAAAATCGCCCATCTGTTTTTCTTCAACTTCGGAGACCCAGACTATGCTTTGTAAAAGTCCTTTAATTTCCAGGACGGTGTCCACATCGTTTACTCCATTGATCCGGACTGCGACTTTTTTGGTATTGCCTTTGATGTATGATGCTATCTTATCCATGATTGTAGGCGCCAGGTTTTGGGCCAACTCTTTCATTGCTTCCGCGGCAGCATCTTCCACGTTGCCGGCTAATCCCTTAGCCTGTTCGGTGCCGGCGGTCAATATTTCCATGTTGCCGGTTTTATTGTTCTTGGCAATAATCCGGTAAGTCAGGCGCACTGTAACATTATTAAAAGGCATGGCCAGACCATAGCCGATGTCTTCGCCCTTTTTCGTGGAAATTGTATAATCCACTTTGCCGATAATTATCAGGTTGGATAAAAATTTGTACATCATGCTGCGGACGGTAAGAGTGCTCCCGCTTTTCATGGCACTTTCTATTTCTTTGGCGTCAATTGTACCGGTCGGCGCAACATCCACTACGGTGTAGTTTTGTTCGGTGATTTTTCCGATAAGTGTTTCCGAGAGGATATTTGTTTCTTCAAATTCATCGCCGCTGCGTCCGGGCTTGCGCGCCGGGATAAAAACAGCGATGGAATTGTTCAGCGCCAACTGAGAAACGGCTTCTTTAGCGCCGGACGGCTCCACACAGGCGTTAATCTTAATGTTAACGCTTTCCTGGCTGTTTTCCTGGTTGATGACTTTAAAGCTTTTAACGACTCCGCCTGCTTTTGTCTTGATTACATCTTCAACGAGCGTGAAGTTTTGCACAAAGCTTTGTGCTTTGATTTCAGTGCCGACAACCTGTTCAATTGCCGACCATTTGGCGCGGGCAATTGCTTCGAGTCTGGCTGACGGGATATCGTTATTGACAATGGAGGCTTCCGCCTCGGCATTTATACATTTTTCCGCGCTTACCGCTTCGCTCGCCCCGAAGCCCAGCCCAATGGCCAGGCAAAGCAAAAAATAAATTTTTTTCATGGCGTAACCTCGATGGATTTGTCTTCGATGCCCCCAATAAACAGGGTATTGCCGGAAATGTGAGATACACTAGCATATATCGCAGAGAGATTCAAATTACTTACCGATACAAAAGCTGGAAAAAATTTTATCCAGAATTTCATCATCAATCTTCTTACCGGTGATTTCATCGAGATTGTCCAGGGCTTCCCGCAGATCGAATGCCGGAAATTCAGGCGACATTCCGGCGACTATATTTTCTTTTACGCTCTGAATGTTGCTAAGAGCTTTTTCCAGTGCTAATTTGTGGCGCATGTTGGTGATCATAACCACACCGGTACTTTCTTTTTTATCTGTGCCGGTATTATCCACGATAGCATTTTTTAATTCATCAATTCCCGTGCCGAATTTGGCCGATATTTTCAGTATTTTACTGCCGGGCAAAAGCTGATTGATTTCATTTATTTCCCAGGCTGACGGGAGATCTGTTTTATTGATGGCGACGAGGTAATTATTTGTCGCTATTGCGGCAAATATTTCCGTGTCTTCCCTGGTCAGCGGGTGGCTGCCGTCCAAAATAATTATCGCCAAATCGGCTTTGGCCAGATTTTCCCAAACCAGATCAATTCCTGCCTTTTCAATCATATCCTGCGGTTTTCGAATTCCGGCAGTATCCGCAAGGTTGACCGGCATGCCGCGGATATTGATCTGGTCAGTAATAAAATCGCGGGTTGTGCCGGGAATGTCTGTAACAATTGCTCTTTTCTTCCCGGTAAGAGTGTTGAGCAGGCTGGATTTACCTACATTGGGTTTACCGGTAATGACGACGTTGAGGCCTTCTGTATAGAGTTTTGCCACTTGATAAGAATCCAACAGCAATCGCAGACGTTCTGATATGGCGTCAATCCGGGGCAGAATTCCGGGAGTGTCCCGGGCTGCTAAATCTTCCGTAAAGTCGATGGAGGCTTCGGTGAGGGCAAGTGCTTCAATTAACTCAAGCCGCAAGCTTTCTATTTCCCTGCCCAAAGCCCCTTTTAAATGGGCGAGACCAATGGCGCAGGCCGTCTCCGAGCGGGCGGCAACAAGACTAGCCAGTGCCTCCGCCTGTGATAAATCGAGGCGGCCATTGAGAAAAGCGCGTTGGGAAAATTCACCGGGCCTGGCGAGCCGGCAACCTGATTGCACCAGCTCAGATAAAATGGCCTGCATGATCAGGGGGCTGCCATGGCAATTGATTTCCAGAATATCCTCTCCGGTGAACGAATGGGGCCCGAGCATGAGTGCAACCAGAACTTCATCGAGAATGATCCGGCCATCGGCAGAGATGATATCGCCGTGATATAAATGGTGGCTTTCCCAGGAGCAATTTGTCCGTTTGGGCAGAAATATCTGGTGGGCGATTTTGCCTGCAGCAGGGCCGCTGATGCGAATTATGCCTACCCCGCCAGTGCCGGAAGGTGTAGCAATCGCTGCTATGGTGTCGTGGCTGCGCATGGTATGGCACATCCTAAAAAAGGCTGAAGGGGTTTAGGCTGAGGGCTGAAGGAAAAAATACCTTCGGTCTTCAGTCTAGTTGATCTTCAACCTTTAGCCTTCAGTCTTCGGCCTTCAGTCTATGGTTCTCAGCCTTTCGCCTAATTTTCTATCCTGCCTGCTTTCGTCGGCGCATGGCTTCTTTTCGCCGGAAGAATCACAATCTTTCGATACTCCCCTTCGCCCCGGCTTTTTGTTATGAGGGATTCATCTTCTTGCAAGGCCAGATGAATGATGCGCCGGTCATGGGCATTCATGTTGGAGAGCGATACCGGTTTTTTTGTTTTCTTTACTTTCTCCCGTATTCTTTCGGCTAAAACTAAAAGAGAGTCTTCCCGTCTTTTCCGGTAAGATTCCGAATCAACCATGATCATTTTGCGATCGGCATCGGCTCTGTTGATTGCTTTGTTCAGGATATATTGGATTGCATCAAGATTTTGTCCACGTTTGCCGATAAGCAAGCCACTACCGTCACCTTCTATATTGAGAATTATTTTCTCCGGTGTTTCCTGAACTGTAACCTGACATTCGAACGACATTCTCTGTAATATGCCTTCCAGGATTTCTTTGGCCCTGGGAGCAAGCAAAGAATCGGCAATTACCGGCGGCACTGTTTGCCTTTCCTCTTTTTCCGGGCTGGATTTTGCCGTAATTTTAAATTGTGATTCAACTTTTACGGGGGGATTATCATTTACCTTCAGGTCGAATGACACATCTAAAGAAAGGAGCGATGCCCGAATTTTCGCTTTTTTGGAAAGCATTCCCCAAAAGCCGCCATTGCCTTCGGAAATTATTTCAATATTTAATTTTTCCCGGGGCACACCAAATTCCTGGCAGGCAGTTTCAATTGCTGCATCAATGGATTTTTCTTCTATTTCTAATGTTTTAGTTTCATTACTCATTTTCTAACCTCATAAATCAATTGGCCAGCTTTTTGTTAATGTAATATTGCTGACCGATGCTCAAAACATTGTTAAATAACCAGTAAATGACCAGCCCGGAAGGGAAATTCAGGAAAAAGAATGTGAAAACAATGGGCATTAACAGCATTAATTTTGCCTGCATCGGATCGCCCATTGTCGGAGTCATCTTTTGCTGAATAAATTGAGTTGCCCCCATAATAATCGGTGTAATGTAATACGGGTCTTTTGCCGAAAGATCCTGAATCCACCAGAAGAGCGGTGAATGGCGCAGTTCGATGGAATAAAGCAGGGCTTTGTAAAGACCGAAAAAGATGGGTATTTGAATCAGCATCGGCAGACAGCCACCGAAAGGATTGACTTTATGGGTCTTGTAGAGCGCCATTGTTTCCTGGCTGATCTTGGCCTGATCGTTTTTGTATTTTTCTTTTAACGCGGCAATTTTCGGCTGCAGATTCTGCATTTCCTTCATCGATTTATAGCTTAAATTACCCAACGGCCAGAAAATGATTTTGATCAGCAAGGTCAGAATTATAATTGCCATACCGTAGTTGGCAATATAATTATGAAGAAAATTTAGCACCCATAAAAGCGGCATGGCCAGCCATTTGAGCCAGCTGCCGAAATCAATGGAATCTTCCAGTCCGACATTATGTGCTTTGAGCAGGTTTTGTTCTTTAGGGCCGAGATAAAGCGTATAGTTGAAACTGCCGCTTTGATTGCCGGGGATAAGCTCTTTTTGTCCCTTGATACTGACCGAAGTCATATTGCCGGCATCAAGATTCATCATTGTGCTGGTTAATGATGGATTTCCGGGGATAAAAGCCGCAATAAAGTATTTGCTTTCAAATCCACTCCATAAGATGTTGGGGCCAAATGTTTTTTCTTTATCCAGATCTTTGACTTCCAGCCTCTCGATGCTCTTGGCAACTGAAGCCACCGGTCCGTCGTGACCATAGCTATCCAGTTCTCTTTTGGGATCAAACGATTGCTGCCAGCTGAGCTTCGGTATCTGGTTTAGGGGTGAATCGGTCAGGTTATATACTTTGACATCCAGGCCAATAGTGTAGTTGTCAGGATTAAATGTGAAGATCTTTTCCACTTTAATTTTGTTGTCATATGTCTGGGAAAAAACTAAATTCTGCTTTTCCTTGGCATTAATCAGGTCCAATTTAGTTGTATTTGATTCATAAACAGCATCCGGTGCAATATCGATGCTGGATTCGGGAAAAGTGACGGCCAGCGGATAAGGCATACCTTCTTTTACATCAACAAGATCAACCAATCCTTTGCTTTTGGGCGGTAGCTGTTCTTTGCTGCCGGTAACTAAATTTTTAATACGCGGGTAAATATCGTCCGTACATTCGGTGCAGTCTTTCTGATACCCTTTGAGTTGGAATGATTTCAGGGCGCCGCCGCGAGTGGAAAAAATTGCGGTATATTGCGCAGTTTCCACCGTAACGTCTTTAGGGGCAACTGTGCTTTTTGTACTCGTTTCTTTAGCAGTTATTATTTTTGGGGCTAGGGCCGGATTGGTTGCTGCTTCTTTAGTGGCCTGTACCGTTTGCTGGTCAGTCGCTGCAACCGGTTGTGGCGGTGGAATCTGCGGTTTGGCAAAAAATACCTGATATACTAAAAGTACGGCCAGTGACAGGACGATGGCCAGTATTGTCCTTTTGTCCATGGGAAACCTCCCTGTTTATTTTTTACTTGACTGGATCGTAACCGCCGGGATGCAGTGGGTTGCAGCGGAGAATTCTTTTTATGCCCATTTTGGAACCTTTTGCCGGTCCGTGCAGTTGAATAGCCCCAATGGCATATTCAGAGCATGACGGGTAAAAACGGCAGCAGGGAGCAAAAAAGAATGGTGACATGCAGATTTGGTAGAAACGAATAATGGAAACAAAAATTTTTACCGAAATTTTCCGAAACATAACTATATTTTGGCTTTCCGCGAGAAGAGTTCCGTTAATTCCCTGCATGCTTCCTGATAAGTTAGGGGCGGCATATCTCTTTTAGCCATCACGACAATGTCTTGTCCGGCGGGAAACAAAGCCTTGTTCAGGCGGAAAAATTCTCGAACCAGGCGCTTTATCCGGTTTCTTTTTACGGCATTGCCTGCTTTTTTAGTTACGGTAATTCCCAGCCGTTTAGTCCCCTTATCATTGCTGCATATTATGCGTGTAAAGTGTTGAGAACTGCTCCACGCCCCTTTGTCATATATAGCCCTATAATTGCTTCTATTAGTGATCCTTTCCGATTTCCGGTAAGATTGTTCTTTCATGCATGCCGACTAGTATGACCATCCTGAGGTATTAAATGCCGGAAACTTATACTGCCAGGCGTTTTCTGCCCTTGGCTCTGCGGCGGCTTAATACCTGACGGCCGGATTTGGAAGCCATCCGGATTAGGAAGCCATGGGATCTCTTTCTTTTGGTATTTGTTTTATTGGTCAATGTCTTTTTCATTGGTTAAAACCCCTTTAAGTAATAAGGCAATGCGTAAATCATAGTAGCCATTGTTTGTCAAGGTTAAAGATAATGAATTGATGACGATTATGCCCCAATTGCCAGATGAGTTCTTCCGGAATAAGGCAATCCGGCTAAAGTCAAAAGAATACAAAACACTTATTTTAAAATTATTCCCTGAAAACCCGGGTCATCGAGAATTCTGGTAACTGTCAGATCAATCATCTCAAAGGCACGTTTTTGTAGCTCTGTAATGTTGCGGGTGGCAGTCGGAGCCATGGTTACCACGAGGTCTTTTTCATAAAGTGTTTCGCGATTTTTCAGCACGTTGATTTTCAGTTGCAACTCTTCATCGTTTAATGACTGAAAAATAATCCATAATTCCGGTGTGTTTTCCGGCGAACAATCAGTTGAAGCTTCCAGGCCAATTTGTGAAAAAGCTTTCTGATAAGCGTACCAGAAATAATTTTGCGTCAGCATGATTATAGTATTTGCTTTATTGGATAGTTGATAATGGACTTTTTGGTCTTTGCTGAAATAATCGAAATTGGTTGTGTTTCCGGCTTCATTGCGGATATTGGAGAGGCACAGTTTTTTTCCACGGAATTTTGAATACTTGGTGGCATCGATTTTGGGCGTATATTCGACCAAATATAATGGGACAGTATAATTGTGCAAATCTGCATTCAAATTGCCGGTTGTTGTCCGGCAGCCGGCCAGCAAGAACATTATTGCTATAACCATGAAATATTTTTTATTGAGGATTTGTTTGTTCATTTTTCTCTTCCTGAATAATGGATTAAGAATTTTAACTAAAAACTGGGGGTACCTTATCAGAGTTGCCAACTGAATGCAAAAATTTACCGCTTATTTTCCCAGAAACGGCAGCGGTTTATCTTTGCGATAAACGAGAGCCTGGCAGGCAGCAATAAGATTATTCTGGCTGTCTGTTACGCGGATATCATAGGTGGCTGTTTTCTTTGTTTTGTTTGACTCTTTTGCCTCCGCGGTCAAGTATGAACCTTTAACCGGAGAGGCAATATAATTGATGTTCATATTCAAAGCAACGGCCATTGTGCCATGGGAATTGGACGCTATTTCGAAAGATTCATCAATCAGCGCAAACAATGCCCCGCCATGAGCCATTCCGAAGATATTTTCCATATCTTCCGTGAAGGCCATGCCAACTTTGGCATAACCTTCCTGCAAATCAATTAATTTCAGGCCGAATTTTTGAGCGAAAGGCTCTTTTTCGACTTGTTTGAGTAAGGCTTGTCTGATCTTATCGTCCATAACAACCTCTTTTACCCTTTCGAAATCAAGCGCTGCCTTTGTTGGCGTCGTCGTCAGCTTTCTCAACGTATTATTAATACGCCTCGTCGCCTCCTCCTAGCCGCCGCGGTATCATCTTGATTTGGAAAGGGTAAATCTATCCGACTGTTGAAATACCCTGATCACCTGAAGGTGACGCGAAGGCTCATACCATGAGAATTTAGCAATACCCTTTTTGTCATACCGGTCTCGTGACCTTTAGTTTAAGCAGGCCGGTATCCAAAAAGCTCTCAATAATATAGAATTTTGTCTCTCGCTGCTCGCATATGCCTAAAGTACGCTCCGCTGATTTGTTTTTGTTGAGAATATCGCAACGGATTATCCATAATGCGTCCACAATCTGATTATCTTTACGGTCTTGATATCGCTAAGTATTTGATAAATTAAGCGATGCTGGATGTTGATTCTGCGGGAATAAGCACCACAGAGATCGCCCATGAGCTTTTCATATGGTGGCGGATTCTGGTAGGGGTCTTCTCGAAGTAAGTCCAGCAGGCGATTCGCCTGAGGTTTAAGCCCGGACTTAGCAATTTTTTTCGCGTCTTTTTGGGCTTGTTTTGTGAAAACCAGTCGCCAACTCACCAGCCAGGCTCCTCCGCGCATTTTTCAACAGGAGTCTTGAGTCCCTTCTTTATAGACTCGCGCATACCGGATATTGATGCGAGATGTAAAGTTTCTTCTATTGCCCGCCAGTCTTCCTCTGAAATCAGAACAGCGGAATTTCTCTTACCAATGATCTGAACCGGAACATGCGTATCCGTCACTTCGTCCACAAGATTATACAGGCGCTTTCTGGCGTCCGATGCTGTTAATGTTGTCATGCTTCTTAACCTCCTTGTCGTACGAAATATGGTACGTCAATATCAGGCCAATGTCAAATAATTTTAAGACCAACGTTTAGCCTGAAGCGCGCGGCGCAGTAACGTTGCCCTCAAGGTTGCTGTTAGGCAGTGATGATAGCCTTGGTGGGCAGATCGCGCGCAACTCCGGAAAGTCACCGCTGGAACGAGCAGTAATCTTCATCCACCCTTCTATGGTGTACTGTTGAATTTTTGCCTGATTGTTTCCATTCGCTGGCGATTTACATCGAAATCAGAATATCCCAGGCGGGCGGCTGACCGCAAATGGATAACCTTTTGCATATCATCGATGAAAAACTCCGCATCATCGATAAAACGGAAAATTGCTGAAGTAAACTCGACATGGAGATAGCGCTCCTGAGCCGTGACAACCTTCGCCCGCTTCATGCCTCCAATGATGCCAAGGAGATGAGTCCTGGCCTCCTGGGGCGATCCTTTGTAAGAGAGAGGTTCGATTGCATGTTTTTGGTCGGGGTCCTGGGAACTTACGCAATTGGGAGAACCCGGACAGGGAATAAACTTTCCGCTTACGACACCCAGAAACGCCGGACGAGAACCCGTACAACCCATAAACAAAACGGCGAAACCCATTACAATCAATATGTTGCGCATGGCAATCTCCTTTCATTTCCTAACTTCTAATTATTAATCTATATGAGACTGAATGCTTTTGTCAAAAACATAGTATCATGTTTACTCAATATTCAATAATCATAATATCCTTATCGGGAGGGAGTCCAACGGATCCCCCTGATATTCTGGAAGGGCGAAAGTCCAAGGCAGGGTGGCAACTGCGTTGCTCCCAAGTGATTGCAATAACAGGATGGGTAATGACGCAAGAAGAGAATTCGGCTTATCAGGTGTGTTGCTTTGCGGTGTGTTTTTTAATATAATTGACATATATAGATTTAAGGATTAGCTTTTAGAAATGAAAATCATGACCGAAAGTATCTGCAGGGAAGATCAAACAAACGGTTCTCCATCCTGGGAACCTTTTGACCTAATGCTGATGAAGCAGGGGATTGAACTGTTGCGGGACGAAACTACTATCCTGCAAATTAATACCGGATTTTTATGTAATCAGACATGTAGCCATTGTCACCTGGATGCCGGACCTTCCAGCCCGAAAATAATGACGCGGGTAACACTGGATCAGATAATTGGTTATGTGAGAAGGAATCATTTTGCGGTAATTGATATCACTGGTGGAGCTCCGGAATTAAATCCGCAAATAGAGAATATGATTGCTCTGCTGGCACCTCTGACGGCAAGACTAACTCTGCGTACCAATTTGACGGCGCTGCAAGGGAAGAATCAGGATTCCTTTATTGCTTTATGTAAAGAATATGGCGTAACTGTAATTGCTTCTCTGCCTTCCGTTAATCCTGCACAGGCCGATTCCCAAAGAGGGGAGGGCACTTTTCAACAATCGATTCTATCGCTCAAAAAGTTGAATTCGGCAGGTTATGGTATACAAGGTTCCGGGCTGGAACTTAATTTGGTTACTAATCCGGTGGGGGCAAATCTTGCCGCGAATCAGGAACAGACGGAAATCTCATTTCATGAAGTGTTGCGAGAAAATTGGGGTATTTCTTTTGATAAACTATATAGCCTGGGCAATGCTCCTCTGGGAAGATTCCGCAGCTGGCTTCAACAATCCTCCGGCCTGGATATTTACATGAAGGAATTGTCCGACCGCTTCAATCCCTGCGCCGTTTCTTCCCTGATGTGCCGCAATACGCTTTCTATAGATTGGCAGGGATACTTATATGATTGTGACTTTAATCTGGCTGCCGGAATTTATCTGGGCGGGCGTAAAATTCATGTAACCCAGATGGAAGGCATCCCTGCTGCCGGAAGTCCGATCATGGTTGCCGACCACTGCTATACCTGTGCAGCCGGAACCGGGTTCTCCTGAAGGGGAACAATTACTGCCTGAGTTCAGGCAGCAGTACATGGGAGAGTTATTCTCCAGTGATGAGAAAAATTTCTATTATAATTCCTGTTTTTGGCGAAGGCGCTATTATCAATAGCGCCGTTGACGCCGTCAGTAATTTTGAACATTCGGGAGACCTGGAAATTATTGTTGTGGACGGGCATCCTGATGAAAGCACAATTAAAGAAATAAAAAATACGGGAATCATAAAAATTAATTGTCGGAAAGGGCGGGGAAATCAGCTCAATTGCGGAGCTGCAAAAGCCGTAGGTGAAGTCTTGCTTTTCCTGCACGCCGATACCCGGCTGCCCTTATCCGCCCTGCAACAGATTTCGGCAGCGCTGGAAGACAATGGCTGCATCGGCGGGGCCTTTGATCTGGGCATAGCGGCAGATTCTCGTGCATTCCGGATAATTGAAAAAATCGCATCGTGGCGTTCCCGCTTTACGCGAATTCCCTATGGCGATCAGGCAATATTTATTCGGGCTGATTATTTCCGCCAATTGGGCGGATTTCGGAATATTCCGATTATGGAAGATGTAGATCTGATGCAACGCATCAGAAAGAGAAAAGGGAAAATAAAGATTATCGGAGACCCGGTTGCAACATCACCCCGCCGTTGGGAAACGGAAGGCATTATCTTTTGCACTTTGAGAAACTGGTTTCTGATTTCTCTCTTTTACCTGGGAGTAAAACCGGAAACGTTGGCGAGATTTTACAAATAATTCCAACTCTAATGCTTCTTGCAGCGCCAATCTTTCAGCTATTATTTTTGTTCCTGCCCGGCGTTAGTTTCTTTTTGGCGAAACGAACCAGGATGGCCAGAACAATTCCGGCAAGCAAAATAACAATTACCAGCAGCCAGGGAACTTTTCCTGAAGATATTCCACTGACAAGGGCATCAGTGCCGACAACATACAAAATTGTCCCGGGCAGCATACAAAGCCATGACCAGAAGACATATGTCCTGAAACTAATTGCAGTCAGGCCAAAGCCGTAATTGAGAATAGCAAAAGGGAAAAGAGGCACCAGCCTGGTGATGGCCACGACTACTGCTCCGTGTTCCTGAGTCAAAAGATCGAGTTTCCGAAATGTTTCATTAGCGGAGAGCTTGCCTGATATGAAGTCCCGCGCGAGATAGCGGGCAATTAAAAACGCCAGGCTGGCTCCGCTGGTGGAAGCAATGCTGACTAAGACAACTCCCAGAACTGATCCGAAAAGGGTCGCCCCGGCGATGGTTATTGCCGCCCCCGGAAGAGCCAATATAACTGCAACTATATACAAAAATACAAAAACAAATGGTCCCCAAATACCGAGGCCGCTGATCCAGTCGCGCAGCAAAGCAATCTTATCTCCCCATCCCAGCAGGCGGAAAAGGATTACTAAAGCAACTAAGAAGACGACAAATAAAATCAGTTTCCAGACATTATTCGCTTTTTTATCCAGGGAAGAGGATTTCATAAATAGTTCCTGAATATAAATTTGAAACTCTGCAATATATTTCCTCGAGCAGTGTCAATTCAATAATTATTTTTTGGTTATCTCTGGGAATCAGAAACTGTTATATAAAATGTAATTCATCGGTGGCTGTTTGACAATGAAAAGTTCATAATTAAAATCTTATGGTGAATGCGGTAGTGTCAAAAGTTTTATGAAAACTAGCACGGATAAATGAAAAGAGAGATAGGATTTGGTTCGGGAGTAAAAGCAAGAGCCATTTGACATAGCGATAATGTTTGTCGGAAGATTTCAGGCAAACTTAGGCCATAAAA
>JANYAY010000014.1 GCA_025361065.1 Deltaproteobacteria bacterium | reverse complement strand
TGACGGAGGTGGACTAAGGAGTGCCAATGTGTAAATTATTAATATTACAGCCACTTAAAAAACATCCACCCCCTTGCCCCCGCCAGCGGGGGACATTACGAATAGACTGCAATCAGCATCTGTCAATTGCGACACAGTCTCCTGCGCCTGCGCCGGCTATGCCGACAAAGATAGCGCTTGATCTAGAATTGGAATAAGGACAAAGATATTGACTTAAACTGCTCAAAGTGATAGGTGACCTCGTTATTAACGAGTAACTTTGGAGATAAGTTTCGGGTGCTAAATCATGCTGGATATTAAATATTTAAGGCAAAATATTGAATTCGTCAGCGAAAAGATGAATCAAAGGGGTCAATCTATCGATTTTGACCGTTTTACCTCTCTCGATATTCAGCGCCGAGACATATTGATGGAAGTGGAAACATTGCGCAGCGAGCGCAATAATGTTTCCAAAGCAATCGGCGAACTTAAGAAAAAGAAAGCAGATGCTTCCTCCCTGATTGCTCAAATGAGTGATGTCTCCTCTAAAATCAAGGAACTCGACGATCGCCTGCGGGTTATCGAAGATGACCTCAATGCCTTTGTCCTGACAGTACCGAACATTCAGCATGAATCCGTAGTAGCGGGCCGCGGGTCGGAAGATAACCCTGTTGTCCGCACCTGGGGCGAGATACCATCTTTTTCTTTTGCACCGAAAGAGCACTGGGAAATAGGTGAAAACTTAAATATTCTGGATTTTGCCCGGGGAGCGAAGATAACCGGAGCCCGTTTCACTTTATATCGGGGCCTGGGCGCCGCCCTCGAGAGGGCATTGATTAATTTCATGCTCGATTTGCATACCGGGGAACATGGTTATACAGAAGTCCTGACCCCGTTTATGGCTAACCGCGAAAGCATGACCGGCACCGGCCAACTGCCTAAGTTTGCCGAGGATCTTTTTAAAATAGAAGGAATGGAGTATTACCTGATTCCCACGGCGGAAGTTCCGGTGACCAATATCTTCCGTGATGAAATACTGGAGGAAAAAAAACTGCCCGTTTATTATGTGGCTTATTCTCCCTGTTTCCGATCGGAAGCCGGCTCATACGGCAAGGATACACGCGGCCTGATCCGCCAGCATCAGTTTAATAAAGTGGAAATGGTCAAGTTTACAACACCGGAAACATCGTATGATGAACTGGAAAGACTGACCGCGAATGCGGAAGAGATCCTGAAAAGATTGGGTATTCCTTACCGTACTGTGAGTCTTTGTACGGCGGATTTAGGTTTTTCGTCCGCCAAAACTTATGATGTGGAAGCCTGGATGCCGGGGCAAAACGCTTACCGTGAAATCTCTTCCTGCAGCAATTTCGATGATTTTCAGGCCCGTCGCGCGTCGATTCGTTTCCGTCGTGAAGAGAGCGGCAAAGTGGAATTTGTTCACACATTAAACGGTTCGGGTCTGGCTGTGGGTAGAACTGTCGTAGCAATTTTGGAAAATTATCAGCAGGCGGACGGTTCTGTTGTCATTCCGGAAGTTTTACGGCCTTACTTAAGAGGCAAGGAGCGGATTACATTTTAATCGTCATTCCGTGCAAGCAAAGCGCGACGAAGAGCCTGCCCCGTACTTGATACGGGGGAATCCAGTATTAATAATTGGTTCTGGATACCGGCCTCCGCCGGTATGACTATTATAAAGAAATATAATTAATTCATGGAGGGATGGCCGAGTGGTCGATGGCGGCGGTCTTGAAAACCGTTGGGTGAAAGCCTCGCGGGTTCGAATCCTGCTCCCTCCGCCAGATATTTCAGGACATTTGTGAACTTAAAACAATGCCCTTGATTTTGTAGCACTGAACTTGTAAAAAGTTCATCATTAGAAAAAATGAACGACTGAACAAAACGGAGAGATGGCTGAGTGGCCGAAAGCGATCGCCTGCTAAGCGATTGTACGCCCCTAAAAGGTGTACCGCGGGTTCAAATCCCGCTCTCTCCGCCAGTTTTATTCGCAAATTCCGATTTTTATCGAATAAAATTCTTTAACCTGTCTTTAACTTTGTTTAACCTTCCGACATTAGCAACCGACGATTGATTTGAAAATTTAAGTATAGTTTCCTGAAGTCGTTGAAATGGAATTTTACTTGTAAGTCTAATAGTACAGTCGATAGTGAATATAAAGGGCAGGCCTCCTACTACCAGCATCCCATCTCTTGTTTGAAACCAAAGTTTAACAAATTCATCATTCTACTCGCTTGAAAGGGCGCATACTTAAGGAGTCAAGTGAACAAGGTACACTGTCGGTATATTTTACACTTTATCATTTTTGTGATCTTCTGTTATATTAGGTAATTAGGTAAGATGCTCAGGTAAATGGTCTAAAATTGGTGTCGGAAAATCTTACACATCTTTACACTCATCAAAACTTCCGTGCTGAATATTATCATAAATTAGCTATGTTACACGAGTAAATGATATATGGCGCTATAATTGCTTACATTATTCACCAACTATCAAAACGGAGGTCTAAGTCATGAGGAAAAGAAACACGATCCTAGTTGTGGTTGCTATTGTGGGTATACTACTGGCTACTCCTGCCTGGTCAGCGCTCCTTTACAGTAATGGTTCCATAAATGGTATTGACACCGCCGTTGCCATTGACAGTGGTATGTGGGCTTCCGACTCCTTTACCCTGTCCAATAACTCAATTTTGACGGGTGCTCAGGTCGGACTATGGGTGGACAGTGGAGTGATCCCATTAACCGTAAACTGGTCAATAGGCACCGAGCCTAATGATACCACCTATGGCTCCGGAACAGCCACCCTGAGTAATGCGTTGAATAATATACTTACAGATCGAGGAACTGATGTATATAAGTCAGACTTTTCTCTAAACGGGACGCTGGTTGCGGGCACATACTGGTTAACACTGTATAATGCAGTGTCAAGCGAATATAGTCAAGTTTTCTGGGATCTTAATAACGGACCGTCACAGGCGTCGACCAGTTGGCTTGCAGATATGCGCGAATTTTATCAAGACGGATCTTCTGGTTCGAATTACTTTCAGATATATGGTACCATAAATTCATTTTCAGTTCCCGAACCCTCAACTTTGCTACTTGTTGGCTTTAGTCTGCTTGGTCTTGCTGGTTTCAGAAGGAAGTTGAAGGAATAATTTCGAGTCTACAGGACAACGGAAATGGCAGGGTCAATTCGGCTCTGCCTTTTTTGTGCATTTCAACCGATATTGTTCAGTTCAATCAATATCATCACGGTAACACTTTGGAGGTGTTATGGTTGTCAAGAGAAGTCTTAATTAGACACTGCCTGTAAAGTCAAATATAAGTCAAGACACCTAAGTCTTCTTTTTACCAAGCTGAAACCTAACGCTACTGCACCGCCGCTTTAAACGCCTTAGCTGGCTTGAATTTTGGTATTACTTTGGCAGCTATTCTTATTGCCTCACCAGTCTTAGGATTTCTGCCTTTTCTGGCTTTTCTTTTGACAATAGTAAAAGTACCAAAACCAGAAATGAAAATATCTTCTCTTTTTTTTAAAGTCTTCTTTATAAGATTGAGAAAAATCTCCATCGTCATTGCCGCTTCCTTTTTTGTGCTTGTAACCTTTGCCAGCTCATTGATCAAATCCGCCTTTTTCATAAACTCACCTCCATGATTTTTATTTAACTTCCTCCAAAATTACAGACTGCCTACCTTCCAGTAGTCTTCTTTTTTCATCCAACTGGGTTCAAATCCCGCTCTCTCCGCCAGTTTTATTCGCAAATTCTGGTTTTTATCGAATAAATTTCTTTAACCTGTCTTTAACTTCCTTTAACCTTACGCCTTTAGCACTCTACAATGGATTTGAATCTCATCTAAGACTTTTTCAGCAGTAAAAGATCTAAAGGTTAATTCCCTGCATAGAAAGTACCCTTGGAAAATTTCAGATATGAAGATTTACATTGGGGTCTGCTAATTTTTTACTAATAGACATATCTTCAGTTGTATATTCAAAGCCTTAAGCAATGGTTAATTTAGCTACCCATTATCCACCTGAATAACCACTATTGACATTAATGCCAACTAGTCTATTTCTAGCACCGATAAATGCAGGGTATCCTTGGGTAAAGGAAAGCCATTTTTATCTTTACGTTTTAAGGATTTCTTTCTCTCAAACTAAAATCATAATAATTCCCCAAAAAAGATATTTGGGGTGGGATAAGCTAATGTAATTTATATTGAATTTTAAACTGCCGGAATGGTCTGACAGTTAACATAGGGATGGAGGTAATATGAGAAATAGATTTTTGCGTATTATTGGATTAAGCTGTGTCATCGTCTTGCTATTTTCAGCTATTGCATTTAGTGCCGAAGTAGTTAGGGGGCCATATGTAAGCGGGCAGATGGGGATGAGTATTTTAAGGAATAGTGATTTAACAGATGGTATAAGTGTGGTGACCCTTGAATTTAGCAAAGGATGGGCATTAGGCGCGGCTGCCGGCTATAATTTTGGTATGTTTAGGGCAGAGGGAGAAATAGGCTATCAAAAAAATAGTATTGATAAAGTCAGCGTCGGATCAGCAAGCGCAAGTGCATCGGGCGATGCTACAAGTACTTCCTTCCTAGTAAACGGCTACTTCGATTTTGTCAACAGCAGCTCTTTTACGCCATATGTCAGCGCCGGGATTGGCATGGCAAAGATTAAGGCGAATGATTTTTCTATAGCAGGTATTGCAATAGGCTCTGAAGATGATACGGTCTTTGCATACCAGGTGGGCGCAGGTGTCGGGTACTCAATAAATAAAAACATGATTATTGATTTAAAGTACCGCTACTTCGCCACAAAAGATCCTGAATTTGGGTCGATAAAAGCCAATATTGGAAGCCACAATATTTATCTTGGTTTTAGATATAACTTTTAGTAATTTAATGCATTATTTTATTAATTTAGCCGCCTTTGTGCGGCTTTTTTATTTAACTTGATCCAAAGTCACAGCCTGCTTGCCTTCCAGCAGTCTCCTCTTTTCATCCAACTGAACAGATGCGTATCTTTGTACACTTGATCTCTGAGCATGGTCAGTCATCATCTGAACCTGATCAAGTGTATAGTGCTTTTCGTTAATATACTGGCTACAGGAGCTATGTTTAAGGCCTGAGTACATGTCTATCTTCTCTCCTGCCTGTTTACATGCCCTGTACCAAATCTTATGCATCGTCTCTAAGCAATAACGACTTCCATCAAGTTTCCCTTTTGGATTAACAAAGAAGTAAGGACTATCAATCCTGATAGGCATCTTCTGCATTATTTTCTTAAATTCCGAGTGACAAGGAATTATATGAATCTTGCGCGTTTTGGTATGCTGGACAAGTTCGTTATTGGAAAAAGTTCTTCTGATAATAAAAGCGTCCTGCTGTTTATCATAGTCGCATCGATGCATTGCCATTGCCTCTGACGGTCTTCGCAGGTGATACTTCAGCCACCAAAATATTGGCTGATGCTCAATAGGAATAGAATTGATAACTTTCATCTGCCGCTCTTCTGGCAACCATTTGATGATTGGATCAACGATATTATATTTCTTTTCCTCTGGAAACATTGGCATAGCCACGATCCTATTGGATTTGAACGCGTGAACCAGACAACGCCTTAAACAGTAAATTACATTTTTCTTGCCTTTGCCTGTCCTGTTTATATCGTTTAATAGCCGACACAGGACGTCATATTGCAGCTCGTACAGCTGATAGGGATTTTTATTAAACCAAGGCGCATGGAATTACAGATTAACAAAAGAAACCTTTATATTGCTGCGCGTAAAAAATGGTCACTTCACAACTATCGTCCTTGACCAGAAAAATTAATTCTCAGAAAACATTTGAGGTATAAGAAATCATTGACATTAAAGAGCTTTCTCCGTATAATAACAATAAGCAAAAAAATAATTCTGCCTGATCTAAATGCAAAGTAGAATTCCACGCTGAAGATATCTCGATGCCAGGATTCATTGAAACACGCCTTACCGGGGGAGAAATGAATGTTTATTTTTGGGGATCAAGGGGATCTTTGCCTGTTTCGTTGACTGCTAAACATGTGCGTTGCAAGATTGCCGCGGCAATTAGAGAAGCTGTTCATCGCAATTTAACCAGCAATGAAGACATAGAACGTTTCATCGATGAAAACCTCCCCTTTTCCATCAGGGGAAGCTATGGGGGTAACACGTCTTGTGTAGAAATCAGAGGCGGCGATGAGTTTGTGCTTTGCGATGCCGGCACCGGCTTGAGGGATTTCGGCAACCATATCATGAGTGCCGGATACGGAGTAAAAAAAGTATACAATATTTTTCTTTCCCATACACACTGGGACCATATTCAGGGTTTCCCTTTTTTCATACCTGCATTTATTCCCGGTAACCGAATTAATATTTACAGCTTTCATACTGAAGCTGAACATGTTTTCCAGTCCCAGCAGAATTCGCTCACGTTTCCGGTGCCTCTTGAAAGCATGTCGGCAGAAAAGCAATTTATTATTCTGAAACCTGACAGGGAATATGACATTGCCGGATTTCGGGTGAGAGGCATCAAACAGAATCACCCCGGAGATTCATACGGGTATTGTTTTGAAAGACATGACAAGAAGATTGTTTATGCCACCGATTCGGAGCACAAGGAAGATGTTTGGGATGCTGAACAGAAGGTTATCAACTTTTTCCGGAATGCCGATTTGCTGATCTTTGATGCCCAGTATTCTTTTTTGGAATCGGCGCACGTAAAGGAAAACTGGGGACATTCAAGCAATTTATTAGGGGTTGAACTTAGTGTTGCCGCCAATGTAAGGCATCTTTGCCTGTTTCACAACGAACCCTTATGCGATGATGAAAGTCTGGATAAATTTTTACAAGATACCAGGAATTATCTCAAAATTTACTCCGATGCCAGCCCTTTGAAGATAGATCTGGCATTCGACGGAATGGAATTGGATATTTAAAGGGGCAATAAACGGTGCAGAAGATTAATTATATTAAACTTACATCTGATATGGAGAACCTTGGAAGTCTCATGTCTTTTGTTTCTGAGTGGGCGCAAGGCCAGGGTATGGCCCCGGAAAGGATCAATGAAATTCAGCTTGTGCTGGAGGAGGCTTTCGTCAACATATGCAGGTATGCTTATTCTGGAAGACGAGGGGATTTTGAGGTGAATTGCTTTTCAGAAAGCGGAAGTTCTGTAATTGAGATCATCGACTCCGGTATACCTTTTGACATTACGGCGCAGGCATTACCCGATATCACGGCGGATATTTCCGAACGACGAATTGGTGGAATTGGGTGCCTTTTGATAAAGAACTTGATGGATAAGGTTGTTTACCGCAGGGAGAACGGGAAAAATATTCTAAGACTGACGGATCTATTACAAAAACAGGAAACACCCTAAATGATGAATACATTTGGAGGCAAATATGGTTGAATTTAGCTTCGAGAAAGCAACACAGACATTTACATGCATGTTTGGCGGGCGCATGGATACGGTTATGAGTGGTATAGTTTCGGAAAAATTCAAAACGGAATTGAGCGGACTTAAAAGTAAGACGGACATGCTAAGAATCGTCTTTGATATCAGGGGAGTCGATTATGTTGCGTCCTCATTTCTCAGGCTTTCCCTTATCGCGGCAAAAGGTGTGCAGAAAGGTAATTTCTCCATTATCAATGCCGATCCCCAAGTGCTGAAAGTATTCACAATTGCCGGACTTTCTTCGCTGCTGAATGTGTCGTAGACCATACTTATTTTAATAATCTATGAAACGTATACGCTCTTTTTTACTGCTCCTGTTCAGGACTAGGCGCGGCCGTCCGATGGCGGCGGCAATGCTCTCTGTTTTTGCCTTGCTGATGTTTTTCCCTGACCGTTCACCTTTAAAAACATATCGCCTGGATTTATTTGACGCGTACCAAACTTACCTGCCCAGAGAGCGAAAGTCCGCGCCCGTTGTCATTATCGGCATAGATGAAGCCAGTCTTAAATTGCAGGGCCAGTGGCCCTGGCCGCGGACAAGACTGGCGGAATTGATTGACCGTCTCATGTCCTACAAACCGGCTGCAATAGGCATCGACATCATCATGCCAGAACCGGACAGGGCATCCCCTTCCCGGATGGCGGATTCGCTGCCACAAATCTCACCGGAGCTCCGACGGAGCTTGAAGTCTCTGCCGGATAATGACCATCTTCTTGCTGCCGCACTCACCGGCAAGCCGGTTGTTCTTGGCGTTGCAGGCTTCGATCAGGCGACGCCGACTACAGCTCCCACCATGAGAACTGCCCCGATTGTAGCCAAGGGGGGAGACGCCGGCTCTTATGTGAGAAAATTCAAGGCAGTACTGAAAAGTTTGCCGGAATTGGAAGACGCCGCATCCGGCCAGGCTCTTCTAACCGCCGATTTGGAAAAGGGCGTTGTGCGGCGGATACCGATGATCGCTGCCGTTGGCAATGTCCTTGTGCCCACCCTTTCACTGGAAATGTTGCGGGTGGCCGGAGGACTACCAGCAATAAATGTTGAAGTTGGTTCGCGGGGCATTGCCGGTGTCGGCCTTGACGATATAAGAATACCGACTCAGGCCAATGGTGAGACGTGGGTGCATTTTTCGAAGTTTTTGCCTGAACGCTACCTTTCTGCAGCCGATGTATTTGCCGGACGTGTTAACCCCGAGATGATAGAGCGAAAGCTGGTGCTTGTTGGTCTTACTGGCCTGGGATTGCTTGATTATCAGACCACGCCACGCGGCGAACGAGTACCCGGCATCGAAGCCCATGCCCAATTACTGGAGAACATATTCGACAGTGATTACCTGCAGCGTCCTTACTGGATGCCCATGCTTGAATCAGCCATTTTGCTTTTGTCCGGTATTTTTCTTCTCTTTGCCATACCTAATCTCACACCCAGATTTTCCGTAATTCTTGCCGTAACTTTGTCGGCAACACTGTTCTGCATCGGCTTCCTGGCTTATCGCACAACCGGTATGTTATTTGATGCCGCCTCTCTCTCCATAAGTCTCAGCAGTATGTTGGGCAGTCTTTTAGCCAGTGGTTTTATAGAAACAGACCGTGCGCGAAACATTGCGCAAAAGGCATTGCAGTCAGAACGCGAAGCGGCAGCCCGTTTTGCCGGCGAATTGGAAGCGGCCCGCAGGATCCAGATGGGTTCATTACCGCAAGCCGCCAACTCATTCCCGGGAGAGACACGGTTCACCCTCGATGCCCTGCTGGAGCCGGCTCGGGAGGTTGGCGGCGACTTGTACGATTTTTATATGCTGGACCGGAATCGACTATTTTTTATTGTCGGAGACGTTGCAGGAAAGGGATTACCGGCCAGTTTATTTATGGTGATGACCAAAGCTCTCACAAAAAGTATTGTCACGGATGAAGCTGCCGACTTCACCGTGCTGTTTAACCGCCTGAATGGAGTGCTATATAAGGAAAATCCGGAAATGCTTTTTGTCACAGCATTCGCGGCGATTCTCGATGTGGAAAGTGGTGTGCTCACTTATTGCATTGCGGGGCATGATGCTCCATGGCTTATCAATGCCGCAGGTTCGGTTGAACAATTAAGGGGAGAGGGCAATCCTCCCTTAAGCGTAATGGAAGATGGTAATTACCCTACGGAGGGTTTGCAACTCAATCCCGGCGATGCGATTTGTGTTATAACTGACGGCATCACCGAAGCGATGAATCCAGCGGGTGATCTTTACGGGGATACGCGCATTCCTGAACTCTTGCAGAGTAAAGGCGGCAACCTTTCGGCATCGGAATTGCTGAAAATTATTAGAAATGATGTGCGCACTTTTGTTAGTAATGCCGAGCAGTCCGACGATCTGACGTTATTAGTAGTGCGCTGGCAGGGTCCACGCACTACTTAGCGAATGCTTATCTCGACACGCCGGTTTTGCGGTTCGGGGACACCTTCGCCCGTCGGTACAAGCAACTCCCGTGAACCCCGACCGGCTGTTTCGATTCCCGCCGCGGAGAAACCCGCTTCGATTAGGATGCGGCGGACCATTTCCGCGCGTTTCAGGGCAAGAGCATCATTATAAGCATCAGTGCCGATCCGATCCGTGTGGCCGATCACGATAATTTGGGGAAAAGGGCGTTGTTCAAGTTCCACTTTTATCTTATTCATTATCATTTTCGATTCAGATGTGAGCTCATCTTTTTCTACAATGAAATAGAGTATGTACGAGACAGGACGCAGAGGTTGGGCTGATAGGGCCTGCCCGAACTGCTTTTGCACTGCCTCCGGATCAAGCACTTTTGATTCAATCTTGTTATCCTCATAAACATCAGCGGCCATGTATGATTGATCAAGGGTGACCTCACTCTGGGGTGATTTGATAATTACGGATCCGGCACTTTTCGCCTGATCGGGTAATAACACCACCCGGAGATTGGGTTTTGCCGCACAGCCGATGATCAGGGGAAGGAGAAGAATGGTCATAATCCAACGTGTACGCATCTTATTCCTCCTTTCCGGATCCGGCATCGACGACGAATTTCGTCCCCCGCACACCGAGAATTGCCGATGCCGTATGGAATTTTACGGAATCCGGCGAATTTTTGGCAATCTTACCGGAGACCACCGCCAGTGTCCCGCGTTTTACCGAAGAATCAATCGTGCCAGCATTTGTAGATGCATTGTATGTGAAACGATTAAGAACGAGGGTGCTTTTCGGACCGGCGGAAAGAAGAGTGTTGTCGCGTAAAGTAATGCCGACTGAACCGTCCGCTCCTGTGATTACAATATCTCCGGCAAAGACTAGCTTGCCTGCGACCGCCGGAATTTTCTGGCCGTTACGTTCGATACTGACCGAACCCCTCAAGTTCTTAATCATACCTGCATCATCTGATGCCAAAACCGGTAAAGCAATCATTAACATCATAATTATCAACCATGTTTTTTTCATACCGCACCTCCTATCCGCTATTTGCGTAATGTCAAAATTTCTTTAATATTTTCATTGAAACATCTATATTATTAAGCTGTTATCAGAAGAAAGTTTCCCTCCCCCATGTGAGAGTTATCCATAGCCATGCCTGCGGCCCATCTAGAGCCAGGCAGGTACGGC
>JANYAY010000013.1 GCA_025361065.1 Deltaproteobacteria bacterium | reverse complement strand
AAAAACAGATAAACGGAATTAAATACAAAAATATTTACCGGAAAAAATAGACCGAACATAAAAAATTAACGATTTGAAAAAATCCGAGCTTGTTGGAAGATTATTACTGTGCAAAAATGCGTTTTTCTACAGGCTCGTTATGTCCCCCGAATATCTCGACGAGGATAGCACACCCGCTCA
This sequence comes from Deltaproteobacteria bacterium, assembly GCA_025361065.1. GTDB lineage: Bacteria > Desulfobacterota > Syntrophia > Syntrophales > Smithellaceae > MVRV01. The sequence goes on along the minus strand of JANYAY010000013.1, from coordinate 47,863 downwards.
ACTCCAGTGGTATTACCGCCAGCCCAGGGCTAAGTAGTTGATTATTTCAAACAGCAACTGGGAACTATCGATGCATTGATTTGATCTATGTGCAGATAAATTGCCTTGACAGACAAACCGTTCCTTCCTTATACTTGACTTTCTTGAAAGGTAATCCTAATCAAATCACCAAGGCTATCTCCTTGGTTGACTGGTGCGGGGGCAAACTGATGGTTGAGACGTGGATTGGTTCGGCAAAGACGCAATGACAAAAACACCGACATCGCTACAGAAGAAGTCCGAGGCCAAGGAAGAAGGAGCGTCCCAGCTCAACGAGGAAGCACGAAAGCTTCTTGAGGCGTGCTGCGAAGCTTCTGTTCCTGCCGTGATCGTCGGCCTGGAGTCCGCAGCGATTTGCCACGGGAGTTTCGCCTTGGCACAAAAGACCGACCTCTCTTTCCATCTCTCCTCCAGCCAAACAGAGACTGGGATTCAATTCCATGCCGACTTGTTCAAGCCTGCTGAAATGTGCTCGGTTTCGTTTATGGCCGGCAGTAGAGGCGGAGTCTTCCTTTCGGTAATCAAGCGTTTCGAGGAAAAAGACGGTGCGGGGAAAATGCCAGCGCTCGTGCTTGCATATCCCAATCAGTTGGCCCTGGCGGAGAGACGGCGGTCTTTCCGGGTTGACGTTGCCCGCGACAGTGGTTTGACGGCCACAATCAAAGACGGGACACGGATCAGGAAGGCTTATCTCGTCAATGACATTAGCTACGATGGAATCCAGGTTGAAGCAGCGGCAGGCGAGGATTGGGGCTTTCCCATGGAGAGTCTAGTGCAGGTCGAGTTGCAGATGGACGTTCATAAGGTGCTGGTCAAAGGAGAAATCCGGCGCAAGATGCGAACGGCCAATAGTAAAAGTGATACCTATGTCATTCTTTTTTTCAAGTCGTTCTCCGGAGGTTGCGCCGAACCGCCGGAGGATATGCGCCAACTGGTTTGCGCCCTTGATCTCCTGGCGGTCCGCCGTACTATAAAATGACGGAAATGAAGGGACTGTCACGCTGTTTTCGTTAATAGGAATCTCCATCGTTCTTACTGCAACCATCATTTGATCTTGCCCTGTCTTAAAAAATGTCTCCTATAAAAAGCAAGCTCCGCAATAGAAGCTTGCAAGTCATAGTAAGCATTGTGACGGGTTCCGGTAGTAGGCATAAGCGCGTGAGGAAAGTACTTACGGATGGTAGCAGAATTTTCTTTTTCAAATTCAATATCAGGGTGGATCCGTTGCCATTCCAGTTTGAAGGAGGTTACATCAAGATGGCGGTAGTTGAGCCTGTCTTGAAAATGGGGCAGAAAGTGCTGAATCATCCACCAGTCGGCATGGATGCTGTTGCCGGCCAGAATAGGTCTTTCCCTCTCATTCGCTGCCGGAGGACCGACAACCACATCGACATAATTGGCCAGCCGCTTATCTGCTACGGCAATATCTACTGCTAACTCAGAGCGGCATGCTCTTATCAGGTCCGGGATGTTTTGTTCGACCCAGGCACTCACTTTATCTCGAATCGGCAGGCGGATAGGTAATGTTACGTCATCCTCCGGGGGGGCGACGCGGCGCAATGAAGTATCCGTGATTAATGCGGATACTTGAAGCAGCTTCGCTTTCTCCAGATTAAGATCTGAATATTCCGTATCGAACCAGATATAATACTCTGTCCTGTTCATCGCCATCTCTTAACATATCTTAAGAAAATTATGATTATTCTTATAGTCTTGGCTATGGATCCACACGTTAATCTTCAAGCCTCCGCTATTGTCAGAATACAAAAACACTTTAATTGCAAGAGATATTTACGCTGATTTCGGTTACGTCATGCAAACCGGAGGTGCGTCCAATAGCGTCTATCAAATTAGTTGAAATCATAAAATTCTGCCTTGCCACGGCTCGCCCGGAATCAAGGGTAACAGTTGACTCATCAAATATTCCGCCGCCGTCGAGAAATCGAAAGCAACATCGGTAATTAACAAAGGACCGACGTCTTTGCTAAAAGTGTCATCCCTAAGTTTCACAAGCAGGTTTTGCTCGAACTCTGCCCGGGAGACCTTATGGCCTTCACTTTCCATATAATGCAAAAAGCAATTCACCACACGTTGGGACTTTGCATTTGTGGTTGTCAGCGCTTTCCACAAGTCAAACAAATCACGTCCCTTTTTCCGCTGATACAGAGCCCTCATTTTGGTGCCCAGCAACTCGTCCAGTGAATAGGTCAGAACAGAGGCACTGCCGGAAAACCAGCGGGACTCTACCTCCAACTTCCGTCTTTCCAATCCCAGCAACGTGAAATGTTCGCGGGAATTGATTTCCACTTTGAGTTTCAGCGGCAAACCACTCTCCGAAGTCATCCGGTAGGTCAGCGTGATCCGTCCTTCAGACTGCTTTCGCTTCGGATTGCCCAGCCAGGGATTGAGTTTCTCTTGCAGGGCATCCATGAGCGATCCAATGGGACCAGGCTGCACCTGGACCAGATCAATATCTTCAGAATAGCGAACCGGTGCTAGATGTAATTTATAAAGAGCTGTTCCTCCACGGAAAGCAAGATTTTCAGCCACGGCGGGATGGTTGAAGATTTCCACCAGGGTGCGGGAAATGATCAAGTCCTGTTCTACCTGATAAGTTTCGCGCCAGGGGGCAAACATCTTCCATTCCGATATGAAGTCTTCGGGTATCAAACCTCTGCCTCCACTTTTGCGTTGACCAGAAGTCGCCAGCGTTCCAGACGGCTGATTCCCCGTCGGGGTTGAGAGGGAACAAGCGCAACCACAACGGGTTTCTTTTGAGCAATATACTCAGCCAATGCTTCCGTTTTATCCTGCGCACCCACCACGTCGAGAAGATAACCAAGACGTTGAGTCCAGGCGATTGGAGAAAGTTCTGCAATTCGTCTTAAATCGCCGCCATCAATTTTTTCAGCAAGCTCCGCCAGAACAGTTGCAACATTGTCCAATCCCGCCGCATGACGGGGATACCCTGCAAGGTCAAAAGCGGTTGCCGCCGGCGTTGATATTTTCAGGTAACCACGGGGCGTTTTAAAATCCAGCGTAGGGATTTTTTCCATGTTTTTTCTGGCAATAAATTCCACCCGAACCTTCCCGCAGATGATTTGAGGTTTGTTCTTAGCTGAAACAACTTGAAAGACTTGGGGGCGTTGATGCGCCGCGCCGGAAAATTCCGCAGCACTGAGCAAACCTGTGTAATATTTTTCACCCAGATGATTCATCAGGTCGGGGATAAAATGACTTGCCGGCAAACAGCCGATATTTCTAAATTCCGGCGGAATAATGACGTAAAAACCTTTATACGGCATGGCCAGTTCGCCTTTTTGCCGCAAACGCCGGAGCGCCGCGCGTGCCGCCACGGGCGAAGCGCCTAGAACCTTGATCGCGTCTTCCGTGGTGAAGCTGTAACGCCCGTTTGCCGTCAACCCGGATATGAATTCTTGTGCATGCATATCGTCCCGCCAGTATCAATCGCTTAGCTAAAGTAACACTTTTCGTTACTTTAGCCAAGTAATAAATACGATTTACCCTTCATTGCCGCCGGTGCTTGCTTTTACCCCGGCCAGTAGGTTGCCTAATGTTTGGCTGAATATTGACGATAGAAAATGTTTTTTGATTTTCTGAGATCGCAAGACCTAAGATTTATCCCGGTTTTTCTCGGAAGGTAATAGCACTGAATCGAATGTTATGTCCCCTGAATATACCCCCTGAATATACCAAACGCCCCACGGACTCCATCTTCTGAGCCTGAAGGAACTGGTCCTGGAGTTTTGATTTTTCTTTCTCAGCCTGCTTGCGTTCGCTGATGTCACGAATGTTGCACTGAATCACTTTGCTGTTGTCCACCAGATAAATATTACTGACAAATTCCACGGCAACCGTATGCCCCTCGCGGGTTTCCAGGGGCAAATCATCGTAACGAATATATTCGTTATCCTGCAGGATATGGAAAGCGTCTTTGGATGCGCCGAGATCCCAGATATACTGCCCGTATAATTCTTCGTTAGAATAGCCGAGTAAATTCAAAAGGAGGGAATTAACATCAACCACCCTGCCCGTATAGGCATCGAGAATCAATATACCGTCCTTGGCCGTTTCAAAGAGCCGTCGATAGCGCTTCTCGGAATATTGCAACGCCTCTTCCGCCCGTCTGCGCTTTACCGCAATACCTGATAAATAACTGTAAGTTTGCAATGCATCATCCGGCACTACCGGCTGATCTTCCGACAAATATGCTACGCACATGCCGATCAGTTCATCAGCATAGCTAATAGCGAGGGCAATTATTTGCCGGCACCCGATGGAGTCCATGACAGCATCAGAGGTTTCCTGTGGTATTACACCGAAGGAAAGCTCGCACAGATCTTTTAGTCTTCTCACACTTAGACTGCGCATTTGCTCCAGGTCATCTGTACTAACCGGCATGCTCATTTCAAACAGCTCGGGTCCAAAGATTGAGCCTACTTTGGCGCCTGATATCTGATCGATCGATAATGCTGTGGCTTTCAAGGCCCGGTTCTCCTGATTATAAACTGAAAAAGTGGCGGCAATAGCGCCTGTAAGATGACGAAATGATTCAGCAATTATATTGAACAGGTATTCCGTGTCGGATGCCTCGATAAAAGCTATGGAAATATCATTGAGCCGTTTATGGAAAGTGGCCAGCAGGCGGTAATTTTGTTCGCTCCCCTGAAGTGCGGCTTTTGTCTGTTTGTGCTTTGTTCCTGATTTCTTTCGGATGAGTTTCTGTCTTATCTTGGATGGATCTTTCATCGAATAATCCGCAATCGTGGCAAAGGGTTACGATGGGAAATAAAAGGAAGGTGCTTTGTAGTGTAAAATACTTTGATTTAACTACCAGATGCCCATTGAGATGTCAAATGGCCATTAGGTACCGATTGGCACATCCGTTAAGGTTTTCATGACGGCACCGTCCCCGTCAGCGCTCTGCTGAGTTCGGGCAGAACATCCTGAAGATCGGCAGTCATAATGTAATCGGCGTTTTGCATGATGCAGGCATTCTCGTCACGGTTGATCGCCACAATGGTTTTGGCATCGCGGATCCCGACCATGAACTGAACCTGACCGGAGACTCCCAGCAGTATCGCCAAATCGGGCTTGCAGATTTTTCCCGAAAGCCCGATGATCCGGTCTTCTGCAAGCCATTTCTTGTCGGTAGCTACGGGCTTGGAACAGGCGACTTCTCCTTTCAGGCTGTCTGCAATCCTCTTCACAATCGCAAGATCCTTTCTGTTTTCCAGTCCCTGGCCTACAACCACCAGAACAGCGGCAGTTTCAATATGGGCAGCCTCCTCCGCCTTCGCACGTGATTCCATAAGTTTGATTCCGGACCCTTTGACGTCCAACGTAAGATCGCTGATATGTCCGACGCCGTCCGGGGCGGCGGCAAATACTTTGGCCGAAAGAGCAATCACTTTCCTTTTGCTTGTCACCGTCTGAACGGCGACAGTAGCCCCGCCCAGCGCATTTCTCGTACATTCTATTCGTCCCGAACGGACGGCCAGGGCGTTCACATCGCTCAGGCATCCTGCATCAAGCATTTGAGCCAATCGTCCCGCCAGTTCCTTGCCCCTGCGGTTGGCCGACAAGAGAACAACGTCCGTATCCAGAGTCTCGACGGCTCCTTTGAGCGCCCGAGCCACAGCCGCCGTATCTTCCAGGATGATCTCCTTGCCGTCGATCCGGTAGCTTTCGGCCCCTCTACCGGCCAGCGCCTCCGCCTGCGCGTGATTATTGATACTTACTGCTTTCACCGCCGCACCGGTGTTTTCCGCAATGTACCGGGCCGCTGTTAGCAGCTCAAAACTCAATGGGTCCTGATCGCTGTAGATGAGTATTCCCGCCATAGTTTTACCTCGCCCAAAATCCTTCCTTTTCGAGTACTGCGCACAATGCCCCGCAGGTGTTCACAGGTTCACGCTTGCGTGCCGTTTCCGGCGCCAGATTGCTGATGGTTTCTATGCGGCGGCCACTGGTTTCCATAGTCAGATCATCGATTTCAATTATTTCCTTGTGCTTTTTCCCCGCCTTTAATATCTGGGAAACAGAAGGAATCCGCGGTTCGTTGATATCCGCCAGGATGCAGACAACGACGGGCAACTCGACCTCGACGATCTCTTCGCGATCTTCCAGAACACGGGTGATTCTAGCCGTCCGGCCGGTAGTTTCCACATTGCCGGCGTAGCCGACCTGCGGAAGATCCAGGATCTCCGCTACTCTCGCCCCCACCTGACCCGAATAGTTATCGCCGCTGCCTTCGCCAAAGAGAATTATATCCGCCACTCCAATTCTTTTTATCGCTGCGGCAAGGAGAATAGCGCTGATGGAGCTTTCCAGATCGCTCGCGGCCTCGTCAACAACGATGCAGGCCTCGTCGGCTCCCGCTGCCAGTGCTTCCTTGACGGTTTCCTCAATGTCCCGGTTCCCCGCTGATACAACGATAACCCGGCCTTTATTTCCTGCGTTTTCCCTGATTTTTAATCCTGCTTCGAGGGCATTTTTATCGATTTTCCCGAGAGTGAGAGGGACATCATCCAGAACGGGGCACCGATTCCTGATTCTAATCTGCTGCAAATCGGGAATTTGCTTCATGGCTACAACAATATTCACCGCAAAACCTCCTTTTTGTGTATGGTTCAATAAGAAGCACAAAGGGCAGGAAATACGGCAACCCCACCATACCGCCCGAACCGTTTTACGGATGTCAACCCCCGGTTCGTTTCCATCTCCGAAATGGCCTGTCAGCCAAAACGAAATTGCACGCCCGCACCGCCTCTCGGATATTGCCAGTCCAATATATCCGCTCCGCACACCAGCAGGCATGTCCCGCATTCCAGACACCCATCTGCACTCAGGGCTATCTTCCCCGACTCGTCCTCGCCGTACAATCCGGCGGGACAGATCAAAACCATTTTTTTTAAGCGCGGGTCGCGCTCAAGTCCTTTTTTTATCGCAATGGGAAAGGCCTTATCTTCTTTGAAGACATCCAATCCCAGTTTAGCTTTCAAGTCGCTCATATTTTCATCATCCTTCGGCAGAGGGGAACCATTGCCCACAGTTCGCGCAACCCCAGATGTTTTCTGACGGTGGGGAATATCCGGGTTTTCGGTCCCGCGGGCATTTCGTACAAATCTTTCATAATCCCGACGATCAATTCGGGATAATGCCCATATAGCAGGGGATATTTCAGAACGTCGAGAGACTCCCGAAAGTTTTTAAAATCTGTCATGACGAAACTGTCGTTCAGAAACTTTTCATACACGGCCAGGGTGGCTGCACTATAGTCGTTTTTCTCCTTTGCGTTGATAACGGCCCGGGCGGCATAGTAGCCGGAAGCCATGGCGTATTCCATGCCTCTGACAGTGATTCCGATATTAATGGAAAATCCCGCCGCATCTCCCGCGACAAGGATGCCGTCGGCGTAAAGTTTGCCCATGGCTTTTATGCCCCCTTCCGGAATCATATGCGCCGAGTACTCAACGGTTTTTCCTCCTCTAATCAATCTGGATATTTCGGACCGTTGCTTGAACTTGTTCAGAAGTTCCGGCACTTGAACGGTTGGTTCTTCCACCACTAGAGCGCCGATCCCTAAAACAAGCCCCAAGCTGACGCTGCTTTTATTCGTATAAAGGAATCCGCCGCCGAATTTTCCCGCCGTGACGTCGCCGATAAAAAGACGGGCGGCACCTTCATCCTCTGTCAAATTGAAGCGGTCTTCGAGAACAGCGGGGTCAATTTCGATCACCTCCTTGAATCCGATGGCGAAATGACCGCTGTCTGCGGACTTATTTAACCCGGCCTTCCCGGCGGCAAACGACAGCACACCGTCGCAGGCGATTACAACATTGGCCATCAGACGGTCTCCCGCCGCCACAACGCCAACAACCCGACCGTTCTCGATAATAATATCGTCCACCCTGGTTTTGCAGATAATCGTGGCGCCTTTGTGTTCGGCCTGCCTGGCAAACCACTTGTCGAATTTTCCGCGCAAAATGCTGTAACTCTGATGAGGCTCCCGGAGCAATTCACTGCCGTCATACCTTACGTTCAGGGAACTATCCCGGCCCATAACGCAGATTTCTTCATGGGCGATGAACCTTTCCAACGGGGCCTTCGTCCACAAATCAGGAAAAAGCTCCCGGATGGAACTCACATAGATTCGGCCCCCCGTTACATTTTTGGCTCCCGGATAGTCGCCCCGTTCAAGAACCAAGACCTCCATACCTTCCGCGGCGAGGGTGTAGGCTGCGGAAAGTCCCGCCAGCCCTCCTCCGATGACAATGGCATCAAATCGTGAGTCGTCTTCTTGTTCCATTTATCCATCTCCACGTTTATTGCTCCCCACCATGGCGGAACACGGCTTAGCCGTTCAGAATGATTCCAGCTCCCATTATTTTCAAGAGCGGCGCCGTGCCTTCAACCTGCGGACCAATGATCGCATCGCCCCATATCTGGGATATTTTGTAGTCTTCCATCAGACCATAGGAGCCATGGATGCCCATTGAGATCCGGGCGATGTCAATGGCCGTTTCGGCAACGAACACTTTGGATAAGGCCGCTTCTTTCGCCAACTGCAACGGGTCTTTGTAATTGTCGGCAGCCCACCCGAGGTGATACGCGTGCCATTTGGCCGCATCATATTTCATCGCCATGTCGGCCACTGATATTTTGATGTGCTCGAATTTGTGTCCAATGGATTCCCCGCGGTGCATCTTTTCATTGGCGTACCGAAGACCCTCCTCAAATGCAGCCAGTGCCTGGCCCAGGAATAAACCCGTCAGGCCGATTTTTCCATAAATCATGGCAATCTTGAGCGCCGAAAGGCCGCCGCCATTCTGACCTAGCAAGTTTTCCGCCGGTATTTTCACATCCTTGAAATACACATCGTAAAGGCCGCCGCCATGAGCCCCTATCTTTTCCCAGGGCGCGGAGAGGGAATAACCGTCGCAGAACTTATCAATCACAAACGCCGTTGCTTTGCCCGTATCGCTTTCTTTGGCTACAACGACCATAGGCCCTTTATAGCCCGCATTGCTGATAAAACGTTTGGTTCCGTTGAGGAGATAGCCGTCTTTATCCCTGCTGACCGTTGTCGTGAGTTGTTTGGGATCAGACCCCGTGCCCGGTTCCGTAAAGGCGAAAGACATGATCTTTTTTCCGTCAATACTCTGAGGCAGATACGCAAGTTTTTGTTCCTCCGTGCCGAATACGTTAATGACGGCCAGGCCCACGGCATTGACCGAGATGATCATCCCCACACCGGCCGAGGCTTTGGACAATTGCTCCAAAGCCAGGATATAGCTGAGATAACCGGCCTCGCCTCCGCCGTATTTTTCTAAAAAAGGGATTCCGAACATACCCAAATCGGCCAGACCATCCACGATCTCCGCAGGCATTGCATTGGTTCGATGGATGTTGCCGGCTACCGGTGCAATACGTTTGTCCGCAAATTCTTTGGCCGCTTTTTGGATGAGTTGTTCTTCTTTACTGAAATCAAAATTCATAATCCGTTGACTCCTTGTATATGTTGTGGACGTAATGAAACCCTTTTGCCAACTTTACCAATGTCAACGCTACTTCTTCTTTAGACCCAGAATCTCCCGCGCCTCTTCCGTCGTGGCTGGCTCGAAATCGAATTCCCGCATGATTCTCACCATCTTCTCCACCAATTCCCCATTATTCTTTGCCTTCTGCTTGCGGGTGAGCATTAGATTGTCTTCCATACCTACCCGCACATTACCTCCCAATAATAACGCCTGGGCACAGATGGGAAACTCGGCCCGTCCTGCACCGAATGCAGACCACACGTAGTTCCCCGGACCGATAAGCCGATCTGCAGTCGTGTGCAGATTGATAAGATCGTAAGGAGTTGAACCGATACCTCCCAAGATACCAGTCACAAACTGCAAATAAACTGGCGTTTTAATGAGGCCTGCCTGTATCAGGTAGGCCAAATTGTTGAGGTGCCCCGTATCGTAAACCTCAAACTCCGGTTTGGTTCCATTTTCTGCCATTATGGGAAGCATCGCTTTAAGATCGGCAAAACTATTCTGGAAGATGGCACCTTCCATCATCTTCAGCATCGCGCTTTCCCAAGGATATTTGAACTCTTTATATTTCTCGCCAATGACAAATATTCCCCAATTTATGGATCCCAGATTGCAGGAAGCCAGCTCCGGCTTGAACCGCGGAACCACCGACAACCGCTGCTCTACCGTCATTCCCGCGCCACCGCCCGTGGTAAGACAAATAATGAGTTCCTTATTCTTTTCACGAATGAGATCAATAATCTCCTGAAAGATATTAAGATCCGGCGAGGGCATGCCGTTCTCCGGATTGCGGGCATGGATATGAACCACCGCCGCTCCCGCAGCAGCGGCATCCAGCGCATTTTGAGCGATCTGCAGGGGTGTGATGGGAAGGTACTCCGACATAGTGGGAATATTAATAGATCCGGTTATTGCACAGGTAACAATACGTTTATTGCTCATTAGTTTTCACCTCATAATTATTGTATTATTTTGTCTTTACTTTCATCAATCCCGTCGTCCTTAGACCTTTGCCTTCAGTTTGTCCTCGCATTCCTTGCGCAGGATGTTCTTCAGGACCTTGCCGCTCGGATTGCGCGGCAGCGCCTCGATAAAGAAAATATTTTTCGGAACCTTGTAGACAGCCAGAGACTCTTTGCAAAAATCAATGATCTCTTTCTCGTTCAGCGTCTGACCCGGCTTGGGGACTACGATCGCCGTAACTGCTTCCGACCAGACCGGATCGGGCATACCGATGACGGCCGCATCGGCCACTTTCGGATGCTTGTACAGGAACGCCTCGACTTCCTGTGAGGAGACATTTTCTCCGCCGGTCTTGATGATGTCCTTGGCCCGATCAACGAAGTAGATAAAACCTTCGTCGTCCATCCGGACGATGTCGCCCGTATGGTGCCAACCGCCCCGGAAAGTCGCTGCCGTCTTGTCCTCTTCCTTGTAATAGCCACGCATGATTGCCGGACCTCTTGCAACGAGTTGACCAACTTCGCCCCGGGGCAGCTCCTTGTCGTCCAGACCAAAGACCTTCAATTCCAGCGGAACATGGGAACGGCCGATGGAATCAGGATGCGCAGGGAAATCTTCATCCTGCAGACAGGCACCCAGGGGACTCATCTCCGTCTGACCATAGTAGTTCATGAACTGGGTTGAAGGCAGCTTTGTTCGCCACCGCTCCAGAACAGCCGGTGGACAAAGTGCGCCGAACACAATGCATAGTTTGAGCGATGAGAAGTCGAGTTGGTCAAAGTTCGGAAACAGCGGCAGGTTGATGTACAAAGTCGGTGGCCAGACCCAGATAGTAACCTTATCTTCCTGAGTGAACTTCAGGATCTCGACCGGGTCCGGGGCATATTCCATCAGGTTTGTGGCACCGAGGGCGACAAAGGCAATAAAGAGGTACATCGCAGCGACATGATACAGCGGAATGCCGCCGATAGTGACGTCCCCCTTGCCGATGTGCAGGTCCGCCGAGGCGCTCAGGACTATACTGAAAAAATTGAGATGCGTGTTGACGACGCCTTTGGGTGCCGACTCGGTGCCGGAGGTATAGAGAAGGAGCGCCGGATCATCCGGATAAATCAGGACTTCCGGTTCTGTGGCGGGAAGGTCGGCCTTCCAGAGATCTTCAATGTTCAGCCACCCCTCCGGGACGGCTTCGCCGGCCAGATTGATGTAGCCGAAGATTCGGACTGTTTTCAACGAATCCTTGATGGTTAGCATGTTCGGAATGAGCTTGTCTTCAACAAAGAAGGCCACAGGTTCAGAATGATTGACGATATATTTGACCTCGTCGTTTTTCAGCATGAAGTTGAGGGGGGTAATGACAGCCCCGATCTTCATCAGGCCCCACCAGAGGATGACGAACTGGTCGCAGTTGTGGGACAGAATAGCACACCGGTCGCCCTTCTTTACACCCATTTTAGTCAGGCCGTGAGCACAGCGGTTGACGGCTTTGTTCAATGCGGTGAACGTGTAGGTTCTATCGCGAAAGCGCAGAGCTTTCGTATGCGGATAGCGGGCGGCGGTTCGAATGAGCATATCACCTACGGCGACGCGACGTATTACGTTTTCTTCATACGGTGTTAATCCCTTCATGATGTTATGTTCCCCCTTTTATATTTTAGTAAGATTTTGCTTCTTAAAGAAATTTCCGCATAAAATTTGATCTTTTGCGGCCATTACGTCTGTTCCCTGTTAACTTAGAGAACTGCTTACTCCCTGTCAGTCCATGGAATTCTATTTCGCGGTCTTCATCTTTTCCAGCTCGGCCGCTTTTAGTTCCTTGCGGAGGATTTTTCCCACACCACTCTTCTGGAGAGCGTCGATAAACTCGACTGCAGTCGGAACCTTGTATTTCGCCAGTTTCTCCTGGCAGAATTTCATCACCTCTTCCGCTGTCATCTGTTGACCAGGGTTCATCACCACGAAGGCCGACCGAACTTGCCTTTGTTTTGCCGCCCAACGGGTTGATCGTAACCCCGGGACTTGTTTCCGATAGCCCGTATGCTTCGCATATCTGCGCACCAGTCTTGGCCTCGAACGACTTGATGACTTCCACGGGGAGCGGAGACGCGCCGGAAAAACAACCTTTGACTGTCCGAACAACTTCCCATTATTTCAACAGGATCTTGGCGGCGATATCCCTGTTAACCTCAGCTGTACCGCCCCCGATTGAGGCAAGCTTCCAATCACGGTAAAACCTTTCCACAGGATATTCTTTACATAACCCATAACCGCCAAATATCTGGATCGCTTCATCTGCATTCCTGAGCATCATCCCGCCCAATATGGCTTTCGTTAGCGAAGTCTCTTTTATACAAGGGATATTGTTATCAATCATCCAGGCCTGTCTGTAGAATAAAAGCTTCAGCGCCTCAATATCCGCAGCCATATCGACTATTTTATGCTGTATCGCTTGAAAACTGGCGATAGGTCGCCCGAATTGTACTCGCTCCTTGGCATACTTTATACACTGGTCCAGATTGAATTCCATACCTCCCAGGAAATGACCGGCCAGGATCGTCCGCTCCCAGTTGACACCAGAGAAAGCGACACTTTTTATACCCATACCGACCTCACCCAAAACGTTCTCCACCGGAACTTCGCAATTATCAAACACCAGTTCTCCCGTCGGTGAAGCCCTTAACCCCATCTTGTCCAGTTTTCTACTCGAAAACCATCCCGGCATGCTCTTATCAACGATAAAGGCAGTGGTCCCGTTGGCGCCTTTGGAACCAGCCTCAGAACGCGCTATTACGACTACAACGTCACAGATCGGCCCATTGGTTATAAACAGCTTGGTGCCGTTGAGAATGTATTTATCTCCCTCACGTGCGGCCCTGGTTGTAATTGAGCTGGCGTCACTACCTGCATTGGGTTCTGTCAGGGCCATCGCTCCTATCCAATCACCCACTGCCATCTTCGGGAGATACTTTTGATTTTGTTCCTCGTTCCCCCAGTGCTCAATGTTTAACATGGAAATAACCATATGAGCAGCCCAGGAAAGCAAGGTGCCCTGATCCGCACCTCCTCTCCCGGCAGCCTCAAGAGCCATCGTCGTCCCCAGCGCACCCAGACCGCTTCCTCCATATTTTTGATCAGCCAACAGGCCCGGGTAACCTAATTCACCCATTTTTTTCCACAAAGGTTTGGAAAACTCGCTTTTTTCATCCAACTCCTGCGCCAGCGGCAACATCTCATTTCTGGCAAATTTTTCGACGCTTTCCACAATGGCAAGATGCTCTTCGGCTATTCTGAAATCCATATTTTTGACCCTTAACCCTTTCTGTTTATTATTGCCGCCGGGTTCTTATTTCAGAACAAGCGGGCAGTGACAATTATCATTTTATTCCTCGACCGGCGCAAAATGATCGATATCCAAAATAGTATTCGTCGTTTTGTCGGCAAACACGGCTTTGACCCTCATGCCGATCTCCACATTTTCCGGCTCAATGCCCGAAACGATGTGGACAAACGGCGTTTCCGCGCCATCCAGTAGGACCATCCCCAGGATATACGGCACTTTTCTGGGCAAGTGCGCATCACGGTAGTTCACCACCGTATAGTTGGTAAGGACTCCCTCATTCCCCAGTTCCACCCAATTCTCATCAATTTTTGTCATATCCTTCTCACAGTATTCCAGAGGCGGAACATAAACACTTTTACATTTCGGGCAGCGGACACCAAGTATCTTCCTTGAATCCCGCAGGGATATGATAAACTTCGATCCTACCCGGCCGGCAAAATACTGGTTGGGAAGAGCCATCTTTCCGGGTACAACGAAACAGTCTTTACTGATCTCATTTCTGCATGTATTCATTTTCAACTCTCCTTAAGCATCAATTTCAAAGTACAGCATATCTTCAATACACCCGGTTCTTACTTCATTCCATACGGGCCTCACTCTCACCCCACGCTTGAGCTTAGGAATATCCTCGTCCTTGATTCCATGAGTAAAGATGTCACAATCGGATCCGTCCATCCGTACGAAAACCGCGGCGTACGGAGTGGAGCGTACTTTTCCGGTCAGCGGATCAGGGCTTGCATAGTACGCAATATCATAATTTTCGACGGTACCTTTGGGCCCAACTTCCACAAATTCCTCGGAACGGACAACACATAACGCGCAACACCCCCGAGGCGGAGTCATAGTACGACCGCAGGAAGGACACTTTGTCGCATAAAACTTTTTCTCCTTCAGGCCCTGAAACCACTTCCCCATAATCGGTCCGGTGGGGAAAGAGTAATCAATGGAGTTTACGACTTGTATGGAAATCAGTTCCTCAGCCTGAGTATTCAATTTATTTTTAGCCATCATCACACCCCCTGCCAATTTAAGTCTTTTTCCAGTATCATCAGCTCCGTCCACATAACTCCACCAAACCCGGAAGCAAGTCCGTGCCTGACTTCCCGTTTAAGCTGATGTGTCCCCGCATCTCCCCTTATCTGAAGCGCAACTTCCGCCGGTTTTAACATTGCGGTTGCGCTGATGGGATTGCTGGCGGTTACGCCGCCCGAAGGGTTGACCGGCACCTTCCCGTCAAGATCCCAATCCCCATTCTCCACCATCTTAATGGCTTCATCTCCTTTTAAGAGAAAGAAATCGCGCAGCCATTCAATACCCCACCACGCGGATGGGTCATACATTTCAAAGACATCAAAGTATTCGACCGGATTGGTGATGCCGTTTCGGGCAAAAAGTTTCCTGGCCGCGGCACGATGAGAGTTTTCACTCAGGATGGGGAAATAGGCGTTGGATGCGGTTTCCTCCCGGTGGACAGCAATATGGTCTCTAATCCAAACCGGCTTTTTACTTATTTTTTTTGCTTTTTCTTCTGAAGCTAATATCATAACGCATGCGCCGTCACTCTGTGAGCACATGTGGATCAGCCTCAGATCACCGATAAGCGGCGGCGAGTTTTTCATAAGGTCTTCCATCTGATTGTATTCCAGCCCCAATCTCCTGTGCGCCCTCTCGTTGAGACCGGCATGTTTATCCATCATAATACGATGCTTCATTGCAGCCTTTCTCGCCCGCTCTGCACCAAATTCCTCAATGGTCATATTGGCCGAAGTGCTGGTCAAAGCGCCGGTCTGCAAATGACGATACCAAAGAGGGTCCGCCATATTTGTTATGCCGCCAGTGGTACTCCCCGCCTCCTGCAGTTTATTGAATCCTATGGCCATGACAACATCATACATGCCTGACGCTACAAGATTGTCTGATGCGGCAATCAGGGTCATACCGGTAGTGCCCCCCGTCGTAATCCTGAATTCGGGCTTGCCCAGAGCGCCGGTACCGATCATGTGCCACAGGTCCGGCTGATGCACCATTTCAAACAACTCCATGTTTCCATGAACAACACAGTCTATATCTTTCAAAGTTATTCCGGCATCGGCAAGGGCTGCCCTAACCGCCTCGTTGATCATCTCGGGCTGGTTCTGGTCTTCTTTATGACTGGATATTTCCGTCATTCCGATTCCTACAATACCTACATTTCTATTTTTCTTTTTCGTCATTTGGAGACCCCCTATCTTTCAAGTACAACAACCGTTTGGAACTGTCCCGCCCCGCCCGTCGTGCTTTGGATAACAGCGCAATTTACGTCAGCTGCCTGGTGCTCATTGGCCTGACCCTTAAGTTGCAGAACCGCCTCGGCCACCCCGTATAAACCGCCAATCATGAGAGGCCTCCCGGCCAGCATGCCGCCGGAGAGATTGACGTTGTATTTGGCCGGACCATATTCATTGATGAAATCGCCCCCCTTGCCTTCATCGCACAAACCCAGACCCTCCAGCCACATGGGTTGCTGATAAGCATAACAGTCCATAACCTCCATCAAGTTGACCGATTTCCGCGGCTGCTTAATGCCGGCCATCTTGTAGGCTTGCTCGGCGGCTTTTTTCAAAGCGGAGCTCGCCGCCAGATCACGCCGGCCCATAAAATAATCGTCCATACAGTTCCCAAAACCGGTGATCCAAATCGGATTGTCGGTGAATTCATATGCCCTTTCTTCAGAGGCGAGAAGCATTGCTACCGCACCGTCCGATACCGGATAAGCATGCAGGCTTCTTATCGGATCACAAAGAACGGATGAATACATTACATCGCCCAGATTAAGCTGCGTTTTCTCATTGGCATATGTATTTCGAGACGCCCATTGACGCGCTCTCACAACCACCTGCGCAAGCTGCTCTGGAGTGATCTTGGTTTTCTCCATGTATGCTCTGGCCTGGAGTCCTGCGGCATTAAGGTAATCCATCCCCAGGCAACGGCAGTAAAACGGATCATAAGCCATGTTCGCTATTTGATTCCTGCTTGCCGAAAGAGACTCTTTGCAATGTCCTGCAAAATAAATAACATCATCATGTCCGGACAGAATATCGGCCATTGCGTATCCAATACCGTTAAGCCCTTCCTGCGCCATTTTCTGTTCTCCCCGGTAATTGGCAGCACCGACTACATCGTTCACCGCATTGTCTGATATAGTTCTGGCATCAAAAAAATCGTCGGAACAGGTTAATACGTTCTTCACACCATTTTCGCCGCCAAAGGTAAATCCGGTTTCCCCCTGCAGATCTTCGAGAATGTCCAGCAACATATCTTGAAAACGCTTGTACCAAATGTTGCCTTTAATCTCGTGTTGTGCCACCGCACAGATAGCAACCCTTTTCATTTCTCACACCTCCTGTTCTATTGTTCATATTATTTTGCCATAATAATTTACTGCCCTCTAACAAAACGATATTTGAACTCTCCTTTCTTTATTTGTCTCAGGATAGTATCCTTATCCTTCTCGCAAACAATCTCGATCCATGCCCGCCCGCAACCCATTCTGGCGTGCGAATCATCGGTAGCTACCTTCGGGTAAGGAATGGATTCGCTGTCAAACTGAGGCGTATAAAAACCCTGATGCGACACTTCGACGGCATCGAGCCTATGCACCCTTGTCACATCCTTGATGCATTCCCGGCACTGTTTCAAAGATAACCCATATTCGTAGGGGTGGTTGAAAATATACAGTTTCTCCTCTTTGCCTTCGATTTCACTGACATGTACATAACCCCAGCGGGTATGCAATGTGAGCTCAACGCCGAAAAAGACGAGCAGGTTCGATCTTAACCCTTCAATGGCCTCTCGATAACCGGGCTTTAAGAGGTGATCATGGTCGGTAACGACAATGAAATCGAATCCGAGGTCCTCATAGATATTGGACACTTCCTGAAGGGTAAGCCT
This sequence comes from Deltaproteobacteria bacterium, assembly GCA_025361065.1. GTDB lineage: Bacteria > Desulfobacterota > Syntrophia > Syntrophales > Smithellaceae > MVRV01. Next base: position 30,025 of record JANYAY010000013.1, on the reverse strand, counting down.
TCCGTCGGAAAAAGTCGTATGGATATGGAGTTGACCCTTCAAATTCACAGATTCCCCGTGCAATTGTTTTTCATCGCTCACCATTCTTTCAATTGTGAAGCCCCCTCCGGCGACTTGCGGGGAACACTAATGATCATCTACTGATTATAATTTTCTGGAAATGTTGTGAGGAAATCCAAATATTATGCCATAGTGGAGCATTCATTCTTCAACATTGTTTTAAAATAATGATATTAATAAGAAAAAAAATTTGCAGATGATTGAAAATTATGTTTAGGTGCAGCAATCTACGTTCCATAATGGGACATGTCTCAGTAGAAGCGGGGCATAGCTTCTTTGTTCAATTTGATTTCGCTTGCCAACCACTGCACCGGATCTTTTTCATTTCAGTTATGGATACGGGAGCGTCTATAGCAGTAATAGGACCTAATTGGGAGAGCTGACTATGGATTATATAGAAAAATATAATGCCTGTTTCGTAGAATGGGAAAAATTTATGAATGGCATGCCTGTTGACTATGCCATAATATCTCCCATTGTTCAGGAATCATGGGCCAGGTCTAAGAAAATCGGAATTGATCCTTATCTCCCGGAGCTTCCCGTTCTCGACAAACAAAAAATAACGGAATTACTGGAAAAAAATAAAGATTTCATCACCATAAGCCTTCCTTTCATGAGAAATCTTCATCGCTTTGTCGACGGATCGGGATTCTGTGTCGGTCTCTTTGATGCCAGTGGATACATGCTGGATGTGCTCGGAGATCACGATGTTCTGGAGTATTTGAAAGGCCGCAACTTCATCGCCGGCTGCTGCTGGGCGGAAGATGTGATGGGGACAAATGCCGCGGGAACCGGATTAAAACTGGACAGGCCGATTCAAATATACGCTGCTGAAAGTTATTGCCGGGGTGCTCACAACTCGGCAAGTTCAGGAGCACCTCTTCATAGCACAAGCGGCGAGTTGATCGGCCTTATCTGCATGACGGGGCCATATAAAAAAGCACACGCCCATACGCTGGGGATGGTCGTCGCAGCAGCATATGCCATTGAAAATGAAATTAAATTAAGAGATACTCTGAACAAATTGCGAATTGCCCACTGCTTTCAAAAGACGGTGATTTCTTCTATTCCTGAAATTGTTGTTACGATCGATAACAACAATTGCATTTCCATGGTCAACGAAAATTTCAAGAAAGTTTTTGGCGACGATGAAAAAAAGTTATTGGAGAGAAATTTTGGCGCAGTCATCGGCATTAATAACAAAAACATCAGTGATTTAATAAGCAACAGCACCTCGCTTATCGACGTGGGTGTCCGTGTTTGCCATGGAAACAGCAAAGATGACTTTACGTTATCCTGCTATCCGATCCTGTCTCAGGACGACACCGTTGGAAAAGTGATCACCATGAGCGAGATCAAGAGAGCCAGGACGCTAGCCACAAAAATGATGGGGGCAAAAGCAAATTTCAGTTTTCAGGATATTATCGGACAAAATAAAATATTCCTGGAAACCATCCGACAAGCCAAAATAGCATCCCAGGGCATATCCAATGTACTTATTCTGGGAGAAAGCGGAACGGGGAAGGACATTCTTGCGCAAGCCATCCACAACGACAGCCATCGCAGCGATGGTCCGTATGTGGCCATCAATTGCGCCACGATACCCCGAGACCTGATCACCAGCGATCTATTCGGTTACTCCGAAGGCGCATTTACGGGATCCCGCAAGGGTGGAAGTCAGGGTAAATTCGAACTCGCCGACGGCGGCACCATTTTCCTGGATGAAATCGGAGAAACACCGTTGGAGCTGCAGGCAGCCCTTCTCAGGGTTATTGAGGACAAATCCGTCCTCAAGATCGGGGGAACAAGGGTTAAAAAAATTGATGTCCGGATCCTTGCTGCGACCAACAAAGATTTAAAAGAAGAAATGCGAAAAGGCAATTTCCGGGAAGATCTTTATTATCGGTTGAACGTATTCACGATTAGCATCACACCCCTTCGGGAAAGGCGAGACGACATTCTTCATCTGGTTGATAGTTTCGTTAAGCACATCAGCAAATCGCTGGGCAAAAAAATCGAAAAGATCGAAGACAACGTTTTAAGAATATTGACAAACTATGGTTGGCCGGGAAATGTACGGGAGCTGCAAAATGTTTTGGAGCGGATGATCAACATTGCCCACACCAACATCCTCACTGTTGATTTGCTGCCACCAGAAATCACAGACACCCTTTATGCCTGTCACTCAGAGACGGGAACGATCGATGCAATAGAACGTGCATTGATAGAAAACCTGATCAAATCAAATCTTCCCAAGAGGCAAATTGCCAAAAAACTGGGCATGTCCCGGAGCACTCTATACCGGAAACTGAACTGTTTTCAGTGAACCGTGCCGGAGAGACTGTGTCATAATGTCTTTGCGAGCGAATGTAATGAGCAAAGCAATCTCATAATCTATTGGAAACATTAGATTGACACAACGCCTGAGAGGCGTTTCGCAATGACAAAGTGCTATTACGACACAGTCTCTTTCACCGGTGTGACGGACTTTTTGCGAGACCATCACAAATTTATTTCTAAATCGTAAATTTAAACCTCTTGGCTTCAGACTTTAACCAGTCCCGAAAATCCGGATGGGCAATGGCCGTAAGCTCATTCACCCGGTTCTTCAGGGACTTGTCTTTGAGGTAGGCAATTCCATACTCCGTAACTACATATTGAACATCCATCCTGCTTATCGTAACGAAATTATTTAAAACCGGAACAATTTTGGATTGGAGATTACCTTCCTTATCAGTATAGGTTGAATAGGTGGCAAGAAACGATTTGCCTCCGCGTGATTGAGCAGCAGCTTGAACAAAATCAGCCTGACCTCCGACTCCCGAAAATTGTTTGAAATTCATGGATTCCGATGCACACTGACCGGTTAAATCCACCTCTACGGTGGCGTTTACGGTCATTAAGTTATCGTTCAGAGCAGCTACTTGCGGGTTGTTGACCCATTCTGCCCCCCAAATCTCAACCAAGGGGTTTTGATCTGCAAAATCGTAGGTCTCCTGTGAGCCAAGGATAAATGTTGATATCCATTTGTTGGGCATATGGGTCTTGTACCGCGATGTTATAACTCCTTTTTTGTACAGTTCAACATAGTTATCACAAAGCATTTCCGTATGGACACTCAGATCTTTCTTATGCTCAAGGAACTTTGCAACCGCATTGGGAATCCCGCCGATACCAAGCTGAAGACAAGAGCCATCCGGTATTTGTTCTGCAATGTACCTGCCAATGGCCTCATCTTCTTTGCTCAGCGGTTCGACGGGCAAACAGGTTAAAGGAAGGGTGTTTTCAACAACAGCATCTACCTCAGTTATATGAAACTGATTATTACCACAGGTTCTGGGCATCTTCTCGTTCACTTCAACCAGAATCTTGTGAGGATAAGCAGCCTTGCCGATAGCGTATGAATAATCTGCATTGGTCCCGGAACTGAAATAACCATGTTTGTCCATAGGTGATACGGTCAACATGACAACATTGAATTTTCTATCGTCGACTAACACACGTTTTCCGGAAGAAAACCTGATTGGCACAAACTCAGCTACTCCCGAGTTTACGATGCCGCGACTCAATGGTCCTACGAATCCACATTCGTAGTGGATTTTGCCGGCAACATCCGGCGCGCAAATCTGCGGGCAACGTATGTTAAGAACTTCAAAATACACAGAATCTTTTAACTCTCCGGTTTTGGCTCTTTTAGCGACGGCGGAAACAAGCGCCGGTGGTTGTCCATTGGCTATTGGAACCGCTATTTTATCACCATTTTGGACAATTTTTATCGCTTCATCCGGCACTGTCAGCTTCTGCTTGTACATCTCTTTCCAACGAATCATCATAATATTCCCCTCCCCTTTTTTTTTGACTTGAGTGGATCAATTTCCCCCTAATGTTACAGGTTGTGATTTATTTTCTCTGCGTCTCCGGAAACAACTCTCCGACCATAGACGGATCTGCAGATGATACCGCTGTCATTAATAGCTATGGCTACATCCCAAGAACAGCTCTTTTTTTATTGATATTTTTCTATTTTCTGGAGATGTTGTGAGGAAATCCAAATATTATGCCAGAGGAGAGCATTCATTCTTTAGCGTTGGTTTAAAATAATGATATTAATAAGAAATAAATATTACAGATGATGGAAAATCATATTTAGATACGATAATGTACGTTCCATAATGGGACATGTCTCAGGACAAGCGAGGCATAGTTTCTTAGTTCAAATAGTATCATCGCTGCACCGCCCTTCAATAGGTCCCTGTGATCTGTCCATTTTCATCTTTATACGTATCCCATACGACGGAGTGCCGCTAAAATGGCATTATCAGACATTGGCTCACTAAACCTCATCGGATTTTTTCACACCAACGAACCCTAATCACTCAGACACCAGCACCGCCCAAAAACATCATGCCAGAGAAAAATCCCGGAATCATTCACCGGATCATACTGGGCGAAGATGTTTAATTTATGACCGGGTTTCTTTATGTGTAAAAATTAAAAAACAGAATAAAAGCGGGATAAAATGAACTTTGCAGGAAAAAGAAAAATGGCTTACGAATTAGAAAATACTCGTAAGCCATTTTTTTTCTTGGTGCCCGGGGCCGGAATCGAACCGGCACACCCACAAGGAGCGAGAGATTTTAAGTCTCTTGCGTCTACCAGTTCCGCCACCCGGGCAACGATTGACTAACTTGTAGAAACGCTTCGGCTTATATTATTTTTGATACCCGCTGTCAAGGATTTGCTTAAAAAAATTGACTGAAGACTGAAGGCTGAAGACTGAAGGTAGGAACTGAAGACTGAAAACTGAAGGTTATTTTTGAGCTTCCGCCCTTTAGCTTTAACCTTGAGCCTTTATCCTTTCGCCTTCAGCCTTTCTCCTTTCGCCCTTCAGCCCTCAGCCTTCAGTCTTCAGTCTTTATTTCTTGAAGATAAGACGGCTTATATGTTAAACACAATAACCGAAAACGAAAGGCATCTCTCCCATGCAGGAAATCGACATCATCATCACCGGCGCAAAGACAATCCTGCCCGATCCCGGCAATGCTGCGCCGGATCAATCGGCCATAGCCATCAATTCAAGTGAGATAATTGCCATCGGTCCAGCCGCAGAATTAGGAAAAAAGTATCAAGCAAGAAAAACAATTAATGCCCAGGATTCCCTGGTTATGCCCGGTTTTGTTAATTGCCACACTCACGCCGCCATGACCTGTTTCCGCGGCATGGCCGACGATCTGGAACTGATGGATTGGCTCAACAATTATATCTTCCCGGCCGAAGCCAAAAATGTCAATAAAGAACTGGCATACTGGGGCTCGCTGCTGGCCGCCGCCGAAATGATTAAATCAGGGACGACTACCTTCTGTGATATGTATATTTTTGAAGATGAAACAGCCCGGGCCGCAAAACAGGCAGGGCTTCGTTGCCTTCTGGGCGAAGTCCTTTTTGATTTCCCTTCGCCGAATGTGAAATCGCCTGAGGAAGGTCTGGCTTACACCCGCATGCTCATTGAAAAATGGCAAAACGATCCCCTGATTAACATTATAGTGGAACCTCATGCTTTATATACCTGCTCCCCTGCCCTGCTCGCCGCTGCCGGGAAACTGGCTCGCGATTATTCCGTGCCTCTGGGTATTCATTTACTGGAAAACAAAGCGGAGGAAAGCCAACTTCAGCAGAAATTTGGCAAAGGAGCTGTTTCCTTTTTAAAAGAGATCAACTATCTCCACGAACGGCTGATTGCTTTCCATTGTGTCTGTCTTTCCGCAGATGATATGCGCCTGTTTGCTCATTACGGTTGTAATATTTCTCACAGTCCCGTCAGTAACATGAAACTGGCAAGCGGTATAGCGCCTGTGCCGGATATGCTCAAGGCCGGCATAACCGTGGGTTTGGGCACCGACGGATGTGCCAGCAATAACAATCTGGATATGTTTAAAGAAATGTCCACGGCCGCTCTGCTGCACAAAGTTGCCAGGCTCGATCCGACAGTGATGGATGCGAGAACCGTTGTGAGTATGGCAACAATTGAAGGCGCCCAAGCTCTGGGGATGGGAAATATTACCGGCTCACTGGAAGTGGGCAAAAAAGCGGATATCATCATTATAGGCCTCAACAAGCCCCACCTGACTCCGCTTTATAATGAATATTCACATCTTGTTTATGCCGCAAACGGTGCTGATGTTGATACGGTAATCATTAATGGTAAAGTCGTTATGGAGAACCGGCAACTATTAACAATAAACGAAACTGAAGTCATGCAGGCAGTCAATGAAATTGCCGTCGAAATCAAAAAAAGTTTTCAAACCTGAAGGAGTTGATTAAATATGCATATTAAAACAATTTTTGTTTCCTTGCTGGTATCAATATCCTTTGTTTTGTCATTATCTTCTGCCGGCCACGCAACTGTTAAAGAAGTAACTATCTTTCCCCATGCCGCAAGGGTAACGGAAACGGCGAAGATTCATCCGCAATGCGGAAGCAATGAGAAATGTCGCGCGGCAATAACTTTGCCGCCCCAGGCCGATCCGGAGTCACTTATCGTTTCGCTGCCGGCAAACAGCCGGATAAAAATCGAGGATATACAGATAAAGGCGGTCACCCGCCAGGATGAAACCAGGATTTCCGAACTGCGCAAACAACTCAGTAAAGTTAAGAGTGATCGCAAGACCCTGCAGGCCAAATTGCAGGCCTTGGATGTACAGCTGCAATTCTGGCAAATGCAGACCAAAGCCAAAACAAAAACCGTAGCCGATGCCGATAATCTGGCCGCAGCTATCGGCAGAAATGTTAAAAAATCCAGCCAGGAAAAATTTATCATTGAAGCCGAGATCGAAAAGATTGATAAACAAATAAAAGAACTCCAGGAGGGCTTGAATTCAGCCACCGGCAGCAAAGAAACAGCCTGGGAAGCAACGCTAACCTTCGCCGGCTTCAGTCAGAATGAAATAGCTATTTCCTATAATTACAATCTTGGCGGTTGCGGTTGGCTGCCTCTTTATCGGATCGAGGCGCTGCCTGCAGAAAATAAAGTTTCCTTTTCCTGGGATGCACAATTGTGGCAATCTTCCGGTGTTGACTGGAAGCAGGTACAAATAAATTTGGCCACTCTGCAACCTGCCGTCACCGTAATACCTCCCGATTTACCGGAGTGGATAATTAAAAAACGCGTTCCCCGGATTTATAAATCCCTGCGTGAGGATAGCGTAATGCCCAGAGCGGCTATGGAAAAAAGGTCTTCTGCCGTTGAGGAAAATCAGGATTCCGCTATTGAAGAAACAGTTAAAACCACTTATTCCGTATGGTCTATCGGCAAAAAAGACGTTCCTGCCGGGAGTCGGCAGCGACTCAAAATTAAAGACGAGAACTGGCCGGCAGATTTCCTCTTTCTTGCCCGCCCCAGTTTAGATAAGCAAGCTTTCGTTCGTGCTCAAGTCAAGCTTGCCAGCTCCATAGAAATACCTTCCGGCGAAGCATTATTCCTGATCGATGGAGCAGTTTTAGGCAAGCGAAATTTTGCTTTTGCCGGAGCGGAAGGATTCCTTTATTTCGGGACAAGCCCGTTGATTTCCGTGACCAGTTCTACCCTGGCTGATAAAGCCGGCGCAAAAACTGTTTTTCAAAACAAACAAACTCAACTCTGGCAATGGTCAATCGAAGCAAAAAATTCCAGCGGCAACAACATAAAATTGCGGATTGAAGAACCGGTGCCCCAGGCTCGCGATGAAAGAATACGTCTGCTATTCAAGCAGAATCCCGAACCATTGGAGAAAGATCATTCTAAATTTATTTGGGTGATTGAGGTGCCTGCCCGGCAGAAAGTGACTATTCAAAACACCATAGAACTGGAAGCACCGAAAGATATGGACCTGGATTTAGGATGGCGCCGCTAATTGTTTGCCAGCATTTGCGTCACCATATTTTTCACGCGGTCAATTATTTTTTCATAATATATATTATTTCTCTGAATGTAATAATGTGTTTCCAGATTATGGGAGATTGCACCTATATTTCCCATAAATGTCTTCATCTTTTCTATTGAAGTAAATCTGCGCACAAAAAGTTCTTCCCAGTTATTTTTATAGATGATGCAAAAATCATAAATATCTATATTCGTCTTCTGATTTTCAAAGCTGACAACAATAAGCATTTTAGAAACAGTCTCTTTTTGCAGGAAATTGCCGAAATACACACCGGATATATCGAAACTGCCGAAAACATCTCTGATCTTTTTCCCGAGATTTATTATTTCCTGTATCGTAACCGCTGTTTGATTGGGTAACATTCTTGTCTGTGCCGGATCGTAAATACCATTCCAGACAATATATGCTATACAAAATATTATATTCCCATTGGTAATCAACGGCAATGAGCGTTCATCAGATGAATTAACCTGCCATACTTTCCCGGCGGGAGAAAAAGTGAACGCCGGCAAATTGATATTTTCCGTAGGTACATGCAATACGGATACTTTATGTTCTTTTAATTCCAGAGAAGAAGACAATTTACGTCCGATGATTGTTAAATCCTGTGGTGCAATTTCCCCGCTTATGCCCTTCCGTATCCGAACAATATCCTTATAAATATCGATAAGGAATTTGAACATTAACTCACCAAAGGCAACCTTCTCGCGCAATTGCCATGATTCGAATTCATTGAGCCGGTAAATATCACGGCGATCAATCTTGTATTTTTTAAATATCTCTGCGGTCATTTCTTCTTTCAGTGTCTGTGTTTTCGACAGCAATTTCAAATCATAGCGCAGGTAAAAACACTGTTTAATGAATTCGAAATATTCATCACTGGCATGTTGAGAATAGTAATCAAGCACGGCGTTCATTGTGAATAAGCTGGGATCGGGAAATGCCGTCTTATCTTTTCCTGCGAAAACCGTTTGGCGGAATTTATGGCACAAGAGATCTTCACGAGGCGCTTCCAGAAACATTTTTAATTGCAGCATTTTGATGATTGATTTCAACGGGTGGGTCAAAGATTTATTAAATTGCCAAAGCGCCGCGCCAAAATATTCGTCCTTCTTTACCTCTTCGAGGTTACCCATATTGATGAAGTCACGCTCTCCAAAATCACTTCCGGCATTTTGAGTTAAAGCCTGATCATAGTCTACATATTCATCTGCTTCATAACAAACCCACCAAAACGGGATTTTGCCCTCGATGAGAATTGTCGTGCGATAAAATTCTTCTTTCAAAACATTTCTTTGTGCCGATCCGCTGCTTTCAAAATCCAGATTCCCGAAGTTGCATTGCCTTATGTCTGCGATATCACTTAAAAAAAAGTAAACGGGAATTTTTAATTTTGCATCCAGCCAATCTTTAATGAAATTTAATTTTTCTTTCAAATACTGGAGATTTTTCGCCGTAAAATCAGATTTATCAATACAAATCCAGATATCGCAGTCGGAATGGGATGTTTGACTGATCGTGCCGACCGAACCAATTGTATAAATTCCCAGAATTTGCGGACATTGTGAATGAGAGCGGACTAATGATTTTTCTTCTTTGATGCCGAATGTTCTCTTAAAAATGTTTTCCTGTTTGATAATTTCTTTATTGTTTTCAATGTTAAATACATGAAAAGGTTCTTTTAACTCTTTAATATAGCCGGGCACCAAAGGCTGATTGACGCTCAGCAGCCACGGCAGAATATAAAGAATCACCGGGGCGTCTTTGGGTGAATTTTTTAAAAATATATTTTTACGGAAATTATTGTAAACCAGATAGCGTTTCTTGTTATTTTCTATGGTAATGGAAAGCAAGCTGACATTCCTCGCAACATTTAAGATGCATGCATCCTATAACAGAGGAGCGGCGAAGTCAATTATCGCATCCATTATTTTTATAACTACGCTGAGTCAGTCCCGTTTAAAAGGATTACTGCACATATTCCGGACCCCGGCCTTCATAACATGAAGGTCACAAGACAGGGACGACGGGATGTGGGACTTCCCACCGGACTGTCAATTATTAATTTAAAATAGCACAACATGCATCTTGATATGAAGTTGTCCAGTGTACGACAGGAACTGCCTTTTACGCAGTTTCTGCCGTATTCCAATCACTGGATCAATTGGTTCGTACTTCAACCAGGCTGACACCGATTACTTTTGCGACATCTTCGCCAGAGGCAGGGTCGGGCTTGTGACAGCTGCCGATGGGGCGAGCAGAAGAACGCTGTTATGTTCATCCATTTGCCGCATAATGTTCCGGTTCAGCGGCGGCGCTACGCCATCCGCTGTCACCGTTGCCAGTACCATGTTTTTCCCGCTCTTTCCGGAACCATCGAAGACGGTTATTCTCAAATCACGCGATGTCGAAACGGTCAAGATTCATGACTTTGTCCCATACCGCTACAAAGTCGTGCAGGAACTTCTCCCGGGAGTCCTCACATGCATAGACTTCCGCCAGGGCCCGGAGCTGGGAGTTCGAACCGAAGATCAGGTCGACACGTGTACCAGTCCACTTGAGGGCATTCGTCTGGCGATCGCGTCCTTCAAAAATGTCCGGGTCTTTCGCAACCGCCGTCCACCGGGTACCCATATCGAGCAGGTTTACGAAGAAGTCGTTGGTCAGCGTTTCAGGACGCTTGGTGAAGACGCCGTGCGGAGATCCTCCATAGTTGGCATTCAGCACGCGCAGGCCGCCGATCAGAACAGTCATCTCCGGCGCTGTCAACATCAGGAGCTGTGCCTTGTCCACCAGCAATTCCTCGGCTGATACCGCATAGGCGGTCTTCTGGTAGTTACGGAAACCGTCCGCTTTCGGTTCGAGCACGGCGAAAGAGACCGCATCCGTTTGTTCCTGAGAGGCGTCCATGCGTCCCGGCGTGAAGGGAACCGTCACCGCGTGACCGGCATTCTTCACCGCCTGCTCGACGCCTGCACAACCGGCCAGAACGATCAGATCGGCCAGTGAAACCTTTTTGCCGCCGGATTGTGTGCTGTTAAATGCGCTCCGGATGCCCTCCAGCGTTTTAAGCACCTTCGCCAGCCGGGCAGGCTGATTGACTTCCCAATCCTTCTGCGGCAGAAGGCAAATGCGCGCGCCGTTGGCGCCGCCACGCATGTCGGATCCACGGAAGGTGGACGCCGACGCCCAGGCTGTCGAAACCAGCTCCGACACAGACAGACCGGAAGCCAGGATTTTGCCTTTGATGGAGGCGATGTCCGGCGCATCAACCAGTTGGTGATTGACGGCAGGGATGGCGTCTTGCCAGAGAAGTTCCTCCGCCGGGACTTCCGCACCAAGATAGCGCGCGCGCGGTCCCATGTCGCGGTGAGTCAGTTTGAACCAAGCCCGGGCGAAAGCGTCCGCGAATTTCTCGGGGTTCTGCTGGTAGCGCCGCGCGATCGGCTCATAGATCGGGTCGAAGCGAAGGGAGAGGTCCGCAGTGGTCATCATCGGCCGGTTCTTCTTTGACGGGTCGTGCGCGTCAACCACCATGTCCTCTTCGGCCACGTCCTTGGCCAGCCACTGATGCGCGCCGGCCGGGCTCAAGACCAGCTCCCATTCGTATTTGAACAGCACCTTGAGATAACCCATATCCCATTTGGTCGGGTTCGGCTTCCAGGCGCCCTCGATGCCGCTGCTGATTGTATCACCGCCTTTGCCGCTGCCAAAGCTGCTCTTCCAGCCGAGTCCCTGCTCCTCGATAGCGGCGGCCTCGGGCACCGGACCGACAAGCGCCGCATCGCCCGCACCATGACACTTGCCGAAGGTATGCCCGCCGGCGACGAGCGCTACGGTCTCTTCATCATTCATCGCCATGCGGGCGAAGGTCTCTCGCACGTCACGGCCGGAGGCGACCGGGTCAGGTTTACCGTTCGGCCCTTCCGGATTGACGTAAATCAAGCCCATCTGCACGGCAGCGAGCGGGTTTTCGAGATCTCGATCGCCTGCGTAGCGGTTGTCGCCCAGCCATTTGTCCTCAGAGCCCCAGTAGATCTCCTCCTCGGGTTCCCATACGTCTTCGCGTCCGCCGGCGAAGCCGAAGGTCTTGAAACCCATCGATTCTAAGGCGCAGTTGCCGGCAAGGATCATCAGGTCGGCCCAGGAGATTTTCTTGCCGCATTTCTGCTTGATCGGCCAGAGCAGATGGCGCGCCTTGTCCAGGTTCACGTTGTCGGGCCAACTGTTGAGGGGCGCCAGGCGCTGGTAACCGGAACCTGCACCCCCGCGGCCGTCACCCATGCGGTAGGTTCCGGCGCTATGCCACGCCATCCGGATGAAAAGCGGCCCGTAGTGGCCCCAGTCGGCCGGCCACCAGTCCTGCGAGTCGGTCATCAGCGCATAGAGGTCCTTCTTCACGGCCGCCAGGTCGAGTTTCTTGAATTCCTCGGCGTAGTTGAACTCTTCGCTCATCGGATTGCTCTTTGGAGAGTGCTGATGAAGAATCTTAAGATTTAACTGATTCGGCCACCAATCTCTGTTCGACGTGCCACCACCGGAAATGGGTTTGCCCATCCTGCCCGTTACCGGGCACTTGCTCTCTTCAGTCATATCAGTTTCTCCTTTCATAATGGGAATTGTTGAAAAGTGCAGCACAATTTATTGAACTTCTGAGCATCCCTTGCCACAAGTTTGACGAGACAGGGGCAGCTCTTCCTTATACACACGATCACTTAAACATTTTAGACTTTCAAAATTCGAGTTAACGGTTATTTTCTTTCCTTTCTCCACTCTGGAATGATTCCAGATGAAAAATCAACCACCTCGCAGCAGGCTGTCGAGGTTAGACATAAACGTCATTATATCGCGAGCTCGCTGCCGAGAATTAATGCTCGCCCCGCGTGAGCGGGATAAAAGCCGCTAATCGTGCTTCTTTGACCGTCGCTTGATATGCCGCGAGGCTGCCGGATAAGAAGATTACTCTGGGCGTTTCAGGCAGTCGCCGCAGTACCCGTAATATTCCATCCTGGTATCCGTGACGACAAACCCCGTTTTTCGGGTGATGTCCTTCTGTTCAATGGTAGCAGGGAGATTGAAATCAACAATGGCCCCACATCGTTTGCAGATGAGATTGAGATGTTCGGATAGATTGGCGTCGTAACGGTTCTCCATCCGGTCGAACTCCATGGCCTTGATCAGGCCGCTTGCGGATAATTCTTTGAGTGTTGCATAAACGGTTGACAAACTGACCCGTTTGGCCTTCTTCTTTGCTTCATTATAAATCAGCGTGGCGCCGGGATGCCTAGTGCGGTTTTCCACCAGGGCGTCGATAATTGCCAGGCGCTGTGGGGTGATCTTGAGGCCTTTTTCCCTTAATTGGCCGATCAGGTCTTCTTTTTTCATTATTTTCATTTCAGAACCATTCCAGTTTAGAATATATTAAACCATACTATTTTTCCCTGTCAAGAAATATTTGATTTCATACTTTCCCGGCAACCGGAGATTGTGAGACAATCAGATATTGATTGCCCCCTCCCCAATTGCCTGTATCACAATTTCAAAAATCATTAGCATTATCGTCATATTGGAAAACAAGTTGTCCACCTCCGTCAAACGGAGTTTGCCCGGCCCATGAGACTTTGTCACAATAGCAAGAACCGCTATAAAAGCAGTCATACCGGCGAAAGAGACTGTGTCGCAATAAGATAAATTGCTATTTCGTGTCCTCCGCTGGCGGAGGTGTCACGGAGTGACGGAGGTGGACTAAGGAGTGCCAATGTGTAAATTATGAATATTATGGCCACTTCAAAAGCATCCACCCCCTTGCCCCCGCCAGCGGGGGACATTACAAATATACTACAATCAGTATCTGTCATTTGCGACGCAGTCTCCCATGCCTGGTGATACCTCCGCCGGCAGAGGAGAGGAAGGCACAGATCATTCCCGATTGACAGCATACCTCTACATATGAAATATACACTTCAGCTTAGAGATTTAAAGAGACCTTTGCACAACTACATAAAACTAACAATTATGTCATTCCGTGCAAGCGAAGCGCGACGAAGAGCCTGCCCCGTACTCGATACGGGGGAATCCAGCATTATCAATGGTTTCCTGGATACCGGCTTTCGCCGGTATGACAAATTAGTGTGGTTATGCAAAGCTCTCTTAAAGGAGTTCCTGCTTGCCTTCCATAAGTCATTATATTCATAGAATAAATAAAAATATCGACAGGATAATGGCTGTCGATTATCACTATATCTGCGAATCTCTCCGAGCTCTGGAACAAAACAGAGCCGGCAACAAGCCTGACGTTACTTCGAAAAGAATAATCAGCCTGCAAAAAAGAGAGAATTATTCACAGCAACGTCGGGAGCGGCGGGCGCAGAGCCTTCCGCCTTTGCGTTTCCCGAAAGATTTGCCCATCTCGATCAAGAAAAATGAAATTATCGAGGCAGTACAGAAAAATCAGGTGGTTATTATCACCGGTGAAACCGGCTCCGGCAAGACAACGCAAATCCCCAAAATGTGTCTGGCGGCAGGCAGGGGCCTGCGGGGGATGGTCGGGCTCACCCAACCTCGGAGGATCGCCGCCACCAGCATTGCCGCGCGCATCGCCGCAGAAGTTGGCGAGCCCTGCGGAAAATCCATTGCTTACAAAATCCGGTTTGAAGAAAAGACGTCAGCCGAACCACTGATTAAAGTTATGACGGACGGGATTCTGCTTGCGGAAACTGTCAGCGACTCTCTATTGCTGGCTTACGATACGATTATTGTCGATGAAGCCCATGAACGCAGTCTCAATATTGATTTCATTCTGGGCTTTTTGCGGACACTGCTCGATCGCCGAAAAGATTTAAAACTGATCATCACCTCGGCAACAATTGACACGGCCAAGTTCTCCGAGGCCTTCCATAATGCGCCGATCATCGAAGTTTCCGGCCGCATGTTCCCGGTGGAAGTCCGCTACCAGCCGGTCGATCCTGTTGCCGAAGAAAAGGGCGAAGCCACCTATGTCGATGAAGCCATCGCCTGTGTGGAAAAATTGCAAAATGAAAGACGTTACGATGACATCCTGATTTTTATGCCTACCGAGCTCGATATCCGGGAAACCTGCGAACGCTTATCCAAAAGATGCTCCGGGCTTGTATTGCCTTTATATGCGCGGCTTTCCGGCTCTCAGCAACGACTTGTTTTTGATAAAATAGACCAGCAGAAAATAATCGTGGCCACCAATATTGCCGAAACCTCTCTGACAATTCCCGGCATTAAATATGTGATCGATTCGGGACTCGCCAGGCATCTGGAATATAATCCCCGCAGCCAGACAACCGGCCTGCCCATCTCGCCCATTTCCCGCAGCAGCGCCGAACAGCGCAAGGGCCGCTGCGGCCGCGTGCAAAATGGCATTTGCATCCGTTTATACTCAGCCGATGATTATTTAGAACGGCAGCTTTATACCGCGCCGGAAATAATGCGCTCCAATCTGGCTGGCGTTATCCTGCGGATGCTCTCCCTTAATCTGGGCTCTGTCCATAACTTCCCTTTCATTGATCGTCCTCACCCGAAGAGCATTCGGGACGGCCTGGATATTCTGGATGATCTGGGCGCAATTGAAAAAATCACCTCCGAGGAGGAGACGGGCACATACAAACTGACAGCCACCGGTCGGGCAATGGCGCAGCTTCCGCTTGATCCGCGCATTTCCCGTATCCTGATTGCAGCCCAAAAGGAAGGGTGCGTAAATGAAGTAGCCGTCATCGCCGCGGCGCTCAGCATCCAGGACCCCCGGGAGCGCCCCTATGAGAAAACCGACCAGGCCGCCCGCGCTCATGCTCTTTTTCAACATCCCGAATCCGATTTTCTGACTTATCTTACCATCTGGAATCATTACCACGATATCTGGGAGAAATTGCAGACCCAAAACAAGCTCAGAAAATTCTGCCACGACAATTTTCTTTCATATAAGCGGATGATCGAGTGGCGCGATATTTACCAGCAGATTACCGCCATCATCGCGGGAGATAAAATACAGCCCAAGGCA
The DNA here is from genome assembly GCA_025361065.1 of Deltaproteobacteria bacterium. Taxonomy (GTDB): domain Bacteria; phylum Desulfobacterota; class Syntrophia; order Syntrophales; family Smithellaceae; genus MVRV01. The sequence goes on along the minus strand of JANYAY010000013.1, from coordinate 14,020 downwards.
AAAAAGCACGTCAAGATAGAAATTGACCAGATACTTTATGACAAAATTCATAAATGCATCCTCAGCGGTTATCTTTCCCACATTGCCCTGAAGAAGGAAAAAAACTTCTACCTGGCCGCCAAAAGCCGGGAAGTCATGATTTATCCGGGCTCCGGCCTTTTTAACCGCGCGGGGGGCTGGATTGTGGCTGCCGAAATTACACAAACCTCCCGTTTGTTTGCCCGCAACGTCGCCAATATCAAAAGCGAATGGCTCGAAGAAGTGGGCCGGGATAATTGCCGCTATACCTATGCGGCCGCCCATTGGGAGAAAAGCCGCGGTCAGGTTGTCGCGCTGGAAAAGGTAACCCTTTTCGGCCTGACCATTGTCGAAAAAAGGCCGGTGGCTTATGAAAGAATTAACCCGGATGAAGCCAGATCAATATTCATTCGGGAAGCTCTGGTCACGGGGGAAGTCAGCCGCAGGATTCCTTTTCTGGAATATAATTTATCCCTTTGGGAAAAGGCGCTGACTCTGGAAGAAAAATTGCGCAAGCGCGGTCTTGTCATCGATGAGGAAGCAATTGCCCGCCTCTACGAGCAAAGACTGCCCGTTATTTCCGATATCCGATCGCTGCTCTCGCTGATCAGGGATAAGGGCAGCGACGATTTCCTGCGCTTTGCGGAAAAAGATTTTATCGCCGTGGAACCGGATGAAGATGAAGTAGCCAAATACCCGGATAAAATAAAAATGGGTGATGCGGCCCTGCCCTGTCATTACCATTTTGCGCCCGGCAGGAATAATGACGGCGTAACAATGAAAATCCCGCTGGGGCTGGTCTCCAGGGCGGCGACGGAAAATGTCGAGCGTTTCCTGCCCAGTCTGGTGCAGGAAAAAACCCTGCATTTGCTGAAGTCTCTGCCCAAAGGTTTACGGCAGAAATTACCCGCCGCAGCACAGATTGCCGGTCAGTTCGCAGGCGCGATCACCGATTCCCAAAAGCCTTTGCCCCATGCCTTGAGCCAATTTATCCAGGATCAATACCGGATTACCATTCCGCTTAATGCGTGGAATCTGGAAAAGCTGCCGGTGCATTTAAATGTTCTTTACAGCGTGATCAACGAAAAAGGCGAAGAAGTAAAAAACAGCCGGGATCTGGGCCAACTGCGGGAAGAACTGGCCGATACGGTTAATTTCGGCGCTCTCGATAAAATCCGTCCGCAATGGGAAAAGGAAGATATCACCAGCTGGGATTTCGGCGAACTGCCGGAGAAGATACCGCTCGCCAATCAGCATGGCCTGCTGGGCTATGCCTATCCCGCGCTGCAATATGCAGACGAGGCGATCAATCTGCGGCTCTTTTCCGATCAACGCGAAAGTGAAGCCAACCATATCCGGGGCATTGCCGCCCTTTACGGCATTCATTTTACCGATAAACTAAAGCAGCTCAAAAAAAATATTACTCTCACCGGTCTATCAAAATTATGGGCGGCAAAAATCGGCAATCCCAAAATCCTGGAGCAGTCGCTGTTGCGAAGAATTAAAACAGATTTATTCGGCAGACCGTGGCGGACACAGAGCGAGTTCTTCAATCATACCAAAATTGTTGATGCCCAAATCCTGCCATCCGGTCAGCAGCTTCTTTCTTCCATTGATCCTGTGTTAGAAGCCTTCAGTGAGACACAGGCACTTTTGCAGAAACTTGCCGCGAAGAATACCGGCAACAATCCGCAGCTTGCTTTCCTCAAAGATACTTCCGCGGAACTTCAGCGTTTGGTTCCCCCGGATTTCCCCGAGCTTTATTCAGTCGAGCGCATGAAAGAACTGCCCCGCTATATGAAAGCGCTCGCAATGCGCGCCGAGCGCGGCAGCCTCAATCTCGCCTCTGCCCGGATAAAAATGGACAGCATTGACGTTTATTCCCGGCAGCTTCAGCAAATGATGATTGATACAAGACAAGATATCAATTCCAATCGTCATACCGGCTCGGCATGCGCCGGGTCTCACTCCGGCCCAAAGCCTGGCGAATGCCGGGGGTATCCAGAGGCCATTCCGGCTAAGGCCGGAAACAATTTAAAAGATGATCCCGGATTCACCCTGAAGGGCACAAGCCTGGTCGTGCTTTGCCTGCCCGGACTGACAAATAAAGATGGCGACATATTTAAGGAGTTCACTGAAGAAAAAATAAATAAGATAGAAGAATTATTCTGGATGATTGAAGAATACAAGGTATCGCTGTTTGCCCAGGAACTCAAAACGCCCTACCCTGTCTCACCGAAAAAGCTCGATTCGCTTATCCGCGAAATTGAAAATACACTTTAATCCCGCTGTTGGTGGACGAGCGTTAATTCTCTGCAGCGAGCTCGCGATATAATGACGTTCACTTCATACCTCGACAGCATGCTACAAGATGGTTGATTATTTTGTCATTCCCCTACGCTGTCAGACCGGCAGGAAACCCCGGCGCATGAGACTGTGCCACAATAGCAAAAGTGCTATCACGAGTGTCATGCCGATGAACATCGGCATCCAGACGTCGTCCCGACGAAAGAGACTGTGTCTTAGTAGCAAGAAGCGCTATAAAAGCAGTCATACCGGCCCGGCATACGCCGGGTCTTACTCCGGCCCAAAGCCCGGCGACTGCCGGGGGTATCCAGAACTTACCGAAAATACTGGATTCCCCCTTATCGAGTACGGGGCAGGCTCTTCGTCGCGCTGCGCTGGAATATAATCCGGCGTATGCTGGATGGAATGACAAGAACGGGGATTACGACACAGTCTCGCTCGCCGGACTCCAGTCTCCGCAGTCATTCCCAAGAAGACAGCCTGCCCAGCAGGAAACCCCGGCGCATGAGACTGTGTCGCAATAGGATAAATTGCCATTTCGTGTCCTCCGCTGGCGGAGGTGTCACGTAGTGACGGAGGTGGACTAAGTAGTACCAAAGTGTAACTCATGAACATTACGGCTGCTTCAAAAATATCCACCCCCTTGCCCCCGCCAGCGGGGGACATTACGAATAGACAGCAATCAGCATCTGTCAATTGCAACACAGCCTCGCATGCCTGGGCAAGCCATTATCCAGTAAGCGTATCGTAGGGGGATTTTTTTGTCCGGCAACCATATGTTTATTCAGCATAAAAATATTGACTGCTTTTAACATTCTGATATTATGTTTGTGAAATTACCAGAAGGAGGATCACTGCCTGAAATCAGCAGATTCTTCGGGATAATCATCAGAATGTTTTTTGATGAACACGATCCGCCGCATTTTCACGCTGAATACCAAGGCCATAAAGGAGTATTTGATTTTAACGGCAATATCATAAGAGGAAATCTGAATTCCAAGACAGCAACAAGACTTGTAAGAGAATGGATAGATTTGCGTATTAATGAGTTGCAGGAAGATTGGGAACTGGCAAAGTCCGGCAAGGAAGTTAAGAAAATAGCTCCGTTGGAATGAGGTACACCATGTGGAATATGAATGATGTAATAAAAATAGAATATAAAGAAGAATTCATTTATCGAATATTTTTTGATGACGGCAAAAGTGGCGATGTGGACTTCAGTGGATATTTTGGTAAGGGTCCCGTTTTCGAACCTTTAAAAGATAAAAATTTTTTCAAAAAAGCTAAAATTGAAGGTGGCACAATTGCCTGGCCTAACGGTGCCGATGTCGCACCGGAATCTCTTTACGAAAAAGTTTGTTCGAATTAGGTGTCCCCGGAATAACCCCATTTCATATCCCGACAGTTTGATGCAAGGTTGTTGATTATTTTGTCATTCCCCTACGCTGTCATACCGGCGCATGCCGGTATCCAGTTTAATAATCATCAATTCTTGCCCCTTCATTCCAACGCATGAGACTGTGTCGCAATAGCATTTAAAATTATCAACACCGTCATGCCGGTCTTGTAACCTTCAGGTTATGAAAACCAGCATCCAGACGTCTTCCCGACGAAAGTCGGGAACCAGAATATTTGATTAAAATACTGGATTCCGTGTCGCGCTGCGCTTGCACGGAATGACAAGAACGGGGATTACGACACAGTCTCGCATGCCTGGGGATGCTGGGGAATCCGGGAAACAAAATCATGTTGCTTTTTCGTAGTACAATCCCCAATGAATTAATCTTTTTGCACATCACCAGAGAGTTTATCTCGTTGACTTTAGGCTTCAGCCTGCTTTTTTTCTTGCATTGTTTTTGTGAAGATGTACTATTCTGGCGACTTTAAAAGGAACCCAGACCTCATGCAATCTCCGACAATTTCCAACGGCAGAACACCGGATACCGATATATCACGCCGTGCAGTAGGCACGTTCATCGCCATTGTTCTGGGGCATATTATGGTTGATTTCATGGGTATGAGCGTCTGGCCTGTATACAAGACGCTGGCCGGTTTGGATGTTGCCAAAGCCGGCTGGATAGCCACGATCATCGCCATGAGCGGAACAGCATTGCAGCCGCTGTTCGGTTCGATCGCCGACCGTTTCGGACCGCGGCGTGTCGTCCTGCTGGGCACACTGCTCACTTCACTGGCCTTGTTTCTCGGCCCGCTTGTTGATTATCGGGCGACACTGGACAGCCAGTTGCCCACACTATTTGGCTTAAGCGGCTTTTATCTTGTTGTGTTCATAATACTTGCTGCCGGTCGTCTCGGCCAGGATATGTTTCACCCGGCAGGGGCCGGTCTGGCGGGCAATTTCTCCGCCCGGCGCGGATCAACATTCCTTGCCGTGTTCATTGCCGTCGGTAGCATCGGCTATGGTCTCAGCCAGATCGGGTTTCGCACCGCTTACAACGCTCTCGGACATCACACCGAAATATTTTTTATACCTGTGATAATTCTTTGGATTATCATCTGGAAATGGTGCCGGCCGACTGAACCTCTAAACTCGCAAAGGATATCCGTCATTGCCTCCATTAAATCTCTGCGACCGGTGGCGGGGTCTATCCTTGTTCTGTTCCTGATTCTGGCTACTTTGGCTGGTGTGAACAGCGGACTGTTTTTTCTCCTGCCGGAATTAGCCCACGAGAAAGGGTATCCGGCCTGGGTCGGACAGGGGGGAGCTTTCGCCATACTTGTACTGGGTGCGACGATTTTCATGGTGCCGATGGGGCACCTGGCCGACCGCATCGGCCGGCGCCGGACGCTGATTGCAGCGATAATTCTCTCGGCTATCAGCTATCATGTTGTCGTCCGTCTGACTCTGCCGCTGCCGGCTTTTATTGTGCTCTGCCTCGTGTGCGGGGCGGTTTCCGGATCAGTAAATCCGCTGGGTGTGGCATTCGGTCAAAGGATAGCTCTCCGGGAAAATGTCAGCATCGTATCAGCGATCCTGATGGGCTGGGCGTGGTGTCTGGGCGGCACTGTTCCCAGCATTGTGGGAGAGCTTTACGTGCGCTTGAATCATAACGCCTCGCAAACGCTGGTTTACCTGGGATTTGCCAATATTGGAATGGTCATTCTGGGTTTCCTGCTGCCCACAATTGACGATGATAAGGCTTAGCTGTTGCTTGAATCAGGTGTTATGTCCCCGGAATAAGCCCCCGGAATAAGCCCACACCGGAATACGCAAGACAACTTCGAGAAGTCCACCTGTAACCATGTAATATCCCCTTCTGAAAAGAAGAGACATGTGATATCATCATAATCAAATCATATAATTTTGAGGTGATAATATGATAACCACAGAGAATGTACTCAAAGAAGCATTAACTCTCCGGCCTTTCGAGAAAGCACAGCTAATAGATAGGTTGCTGGCCAGCCTTGATAAGTCTGATCAAGAAATCGACGAATTGTGGGCAAAGGAAGCTGAGGACAGGATTGATGCTTATGATCAAGGAAAGATCAAAGCGATACCCTTAGAAAAGGTCGTTCAAAAATATAAATGAGAAATAATGAAGATAAATTTTCTGGAAATCGCTCAAGTTGAATTGGATGATGCAATCAAATACTACAATTATGAGATACCAGGTCTCGGTGATGCGTTCTTGACCGAAATTTTGGAGGCCTTCAGCCGTATTAGCAAATATCCGGAAGCTTGGCATCAATGTTCAAAACGGACAAGACGATGTCAAACTCGGCGCTTCCCGTATGGAATTATTTATCAAATGCGAGAACATGAAATCCTGGTGGTGGCAATTGCCAATCTTCACAGAAAGCCCGACTATTGGAAGGATCGAATATAAAATTCCCCTGGTATTATTTAGGTTATTGTCCCCGGAATGCGCTCACAATTGACGATGATAAAGCTTAGCTGTTTCTTCCACAATGAAATTAAAAAATTATTCCGCATGATCGAATTCCAACGGAGCCGATGTCGCACCGGAATCTCTTGACGAAAAAGTTTGTTCGAAATAGGTGTTGTGTCCCCTGAATACCGAGCTGTAGCTCGAATTAGGTGTTATGTCCCCAGAATACCGGGAATACGCAAAAGGTCAACGGCAGATTTGACCCCTTTCCTTCTTCCAGGAATTCTGTTATTTAAAGCTTAAGTTCCTTTTTTAAATCAGAGTGTGATTTCCATTTTTTATTTTTAAGCTTAACATCCAGCGCCGCGTAATAATCATTCCGATCTTCTTCGATTTCTTTTAATCGCAGATATTCTTTATAGTCAATCACGACGGCCACGGGTTTGTTGTCTTGCTTAACCAATTGAGTTTTAATCATGATATGCCTCCTGCCTGTGTTTAACCTCGTAAATAAGCATTATCGTACCATTGTCCTCGAATATGACGCGGTAGTTTCCGACGCGCAATCTTTTGAAATCGCCATATTTTCCTTTAAGGATTTTAATGTCAAAATTTTTTTTCCCACTTGAGTAAGCTGCGAAGTTTTCAATTGCCTCAATAATCATTGCAGCGCTCTTCCTGTCCCCTTTATGTATCTTTTTGATTTGTCTTTCAGCTTTTTCAGAATATCTGATATCCATATTAGATGACCTGCTGTTTCAATGATGCGGAACATTGTCCTAATATCATATCTCTATCCATTCCTCTTGCGTGTCGAACTATAAATAACTATTTGAATAAAATCAAGTTAATCTGGGCAGCCACGGGAATTTAAAGAGACATTCTATTTAATTATCCAGAACTAACATAGGATTTGGTGTTGTGTACCCGCATTTATCGAATATTTTTTGTTGACGGCAAAAGTGGCGATGTAGACTTCAGCGGATATTTAGGTAGGGGACCGTTTTTGAACCTTTAAAAGATAAAAATTTTTTCCGAAAAACTAAAATTGAAGGTGGCACAATTGCCTGGCCCAACGGAGCCGATGGCGCACCGGAATCTCTTTACGAAAAAGTTTGTTCGAATTAGATGTTATGTCCCCTGAATACGCCAATTGTTTTTTCTTGCAATGTTTTTGAGAAGTTGTATTATTCGCGAGACTCAATTTTCAGAATAGCAGTGCACTGAAACTTGTAAGTTGGCTACGTTGCCTATGTAGTCTAGTTGCATGCAACTAGTGCTGCGGGCAAATAAAACAAATCATCAAATACATTAAGTATAGAAGTTCTCTGAGTTGGGCGCAACCAGAGTCTTCAATTATCCCCTAAGCGCTACGTATGGGGATTATGACACATCTCAAAAACACATCATCAAATACTTGTGAAATGATAACTGTGGGCTGAAAGCTGATGTTTTAAGACCCAACACGATTTATTGTATAGCATTAAACCTATGGGAAAATGAGCTCTAAGAATAGAATGCTTTCTTTATTTAAGAGGAAACGATGAAAATAAAAAAAATTAAAGTTCAAAACTACAGGTTGCTAAAAGATTTTTCAATTGATCTAGAGGATGATTTGTCTTTAATTATTGGGAAGAATAATTGCGGGAAAACTTCTTTATTATCAGTTATGGACAAGTTCATAAATTCTAACGCTGGCAGTTTTCTTTTTGATGACTTTAGTATCGACTTTCAAACTGAATTAAAACAAGTTATTGAATCAGATATCTCGGAAGAATCATATAAGCCAATTGGCATAACCTTAAAAATATTTATTGAGTACAATAACAGCGATAATCTTGCTAATATTAGTAAGTTGATGATGGATTTGGATCCAGAAAACAAGACAATAGTTCTGCTTTTCGAATATGTTTTGATTCTTGATAAGATAAAGAAATTAAAAGAAGATTATGAACTATTTAAAAAAACCAAAGAAGGAACAAAAGTACCTCAAGGACTAAATAATTTTCTTAAAGAAAAACATTCGGATTATTTTCACAGATACAAAAAAACTATTGAGTTTAAAGATCAGAGAGAAAATGATCAGAATTATATTGATTTAGAAAAAGAAAAAATTTCTCTTGAAGAAGTCATTAATTATAAATTCATTAAAGCCGATAGAGATGTTTCTAATAAAGAACCAGACAAATCGCTATCGTCACTTTCTTCCCGCATTTATAAGAAAATCGAAGCTGATGTTAATCAACTGGCTGAAATAGACAAATTCAAAGATGCTTTGTGTGATACAGATGTCACATTAGGTGGTATTTACGAAAGTATATTCAAGAAAGTAATAGAGAAAGTAAAAAAATTTGGAGGAATTAAACAAGACGATACAGTTATCAAGATAACTTCAACTTTACAGCATAGAAACTTATTAGAAGGTAATACGACCGTTGTGTATGCTCATAATAACCATGATCTACCAGAAAGCTACAATGGATTAGGCTACATGAACCTCATATGTATAATTTTTGAGATTGAGATAAAATTAAATGAATTCGAAAGAGCGAAAGCGAAAAAACCCGCTGATATAAACTTACTTTTTATTGAAGAACCAGAAGCGCATACCCATCCCCAAATGCAGTACGTATTTATCAATAATATAAAAAATCTTTTAAAAAATGGAGTAAACAGAGACGATGGTGAAAAAAGAGATCTGCAATACATTATTAGCACACACTCCTCGCATATTGTTGCTGAAAGTGATTTTGACGACATTAAATATTTTAAAATAGAAAACAATAGCGTTATTGCGAAGGACTTGAAAGATTTAGAGAATGAATACAAAATAAATGGTGAAGAACAGAATTATAAGTTTCTAAAGCAATATTTAACTCTGCACAGAGCGGAATTGTTTTTTGCTGATAAAGCAATTTTTATTGAGGGTGATACCGAAAGAATTTTATTGCCGGCGATGATGAAAAAGATTGATCAGGAGTATCCAGAGAACCCACTGCTTTCTCAAAATATATCCATCATAGAGGTAGGTAATTATTCTCATATTTTTGAAAAGTTTATTGATTTTATCGGTGTAAAATCTCTAATTATTACTGACATAGATTCAGCTGCAAAAGAAAAGAAGAAAGATGAAGAGCAAAAACGTAAAGTGGCAGATAGTGATGCAACTATTACGACAAACTCTTCATTAACATTTTTTTATGGTTCAAATAAACTTGATGATTTTAAAAATAAACAAATAGAAGAAATGTTGTTAAAGAAGGTAGAGGTAGATGAAAATGGTTCTAAAATAATGAAATGGATTAAAGAAAAAGATGGATGTTTGGTCTGTATATATCAAACAAACGAGAAAAATTCGGATGGCGTTGCATACCATGCAAGAAGTTTTGAAGATTCATTTTTTCATTTAAATCGTAAATTTATTATCGATAATAAAGAGAGATTTAATAGTTTAAAAAATATTGAAGATTTTGAAAATGAGAAAATGGATGCATACGATCTAGCAAAGAATTGTATAGATAAAAAACCACCATTTGCCATAGAGATTCTACTAAATAGCAAAACAGACTATTCTAGTGGGAAACAATTTTGTAACTGGTTGATACCGGATTACATTAAAAAGGGATTGTTATGGTTGAAAATAGATCAAAATTAGAACCTGAAGTTCAAAAAATACTAAGTCATGTTGACAATGACGAGAATTTTTTATTGAGCGGTGGCGCTGGCAGCGGAAAAACCTATTCTATGGTACAAGTTATAAAACAAGTAATCTTGGAAAAACCGAGTTCTAGAATAGCTTGCGTGACTTATACAAACGCAGCAGTCAAAGAAATTGATGAGAGAGTAAACCATAAGAATCTAACTGTATCTACTATCCATGACTTTTTATGGGATAATATTAAACATTTCCAGAAAGAATTGAAATGCTCTTTAATTGACATACTGAACGATGATCTGGAACCTAATATTAAAAATCCGGAAGACACAACTATACCCGAAGCATATTTTGACGCATTAGAGGAAGGAATCCAATACAAAGAATATTTAAAGTTGAAGGATGGTATTATTTCTCACGATGAGGTTTTGATACTGGCTAACCACATGTTTAAAACATTCCCTAAATTATGTGATATCTTGAAAGATAAATTTAAGCTTATTTTTATAGATGAGTATCAAGACACTCAAAGAGAAGTTGTCGAAATCTTTCTCGAACATTTAAGCCAGACGCAAAAGAAAAGCGTAATTGGTTTTTTTGGTGATGCAATGCAATCTATTTATCCAGATGGCGTGGGCGAATTGAATATATATAAAGGAAGCGAAAGTGGAAAAGTAAAAGAAGTAAAAAAAGCACAAAACCGAAGAAATCCTAGACTAGTTATTGAGCTTGCGAATAAACTTAGAACAGATGGTATTATCCAAGTTCCCTCATCTGATTCAACTGCTCCAAATATGATCGGTGGTAATATCAAGGAAGGCAACATAAACTTTTATTATTCTAATAGTGATGATTTGGATTTAGCAAAAAAGAAGATAGCCTGGAATTTTGGAAATGCCAAAGAAACTAAAATATTAAATTTAACTCATAATTTAATAGCGCCAAAAGCTGGATTTTCAAGTTTAATGGGAATCTATGATGGCGATAAAATTATATCTTATAAAGATAGAGTGAAAAAATATATTAACGACTATAAAATCAAAATTGATTTTTCTGATAAAACCTTTGGTGAAGTCATAGCGATTTTAGAAGATGGTAAAACGGCATCAGAATTAAAGAAAATTAGACCCACTGAAGGAATGCAACAGTTTATAGATTCTAATAGAGAATTGTACGATTCTGCAAAAGCCTACAACTACAATATTATTTCTAAGATATACCTAGATAAAGATTCCTTGATTGATGACAAGAAACAAGACGTAGATGATGAAAATAAAAAAGGCTCAAAAAGAGATGACTTAATAAAGCATCTTTTTAAAATTCAAAATAACATCTCACTATATAAAACAGAGCAATATAATGAATTTATAAGAGCAACGGAATATAAAATATCTTCTATGGCTGATAAAATAAAACTGAAAGAAACCATTCAAGAGTTATCAGATAATGTTGGCGGTAAAACTATAGAGGAGATCATCAACAAGGCTGATGAATGCGGAATTTGTAGAAAAGACGATAAACTATCAAGATTTATATCTGAAAAGGAATATGTTTATAATCGTGTCAAGAGCATTAAATATTCTGAATTTCAAAATCTCTACAATTATCTTGAGGGATATACACCGTTTTCAACCCAACATAAAACAAAAGGGACTGAATTTAATAATGTCTTAGTCGTTTTGGATAATGGTAGGTGGTCTGATTACAATTTTGAATATTTATTTAATCCGGAAGGATCTTTGAATGAATTAGAATTGAATAAAAGTAAAAATAGAAGCAAGATTGAGTCACACCCCAAAATCTTATTAAGGACCCAAAAGATATTTTATGTGTGTTGCACACGTGCAAAAGAAAACTTAGCAGTATATTTTAATAATCCATCGGATGCAGTAATCAATAAAGCAAAAGATTGGTTTGGTTTAGATAACGTTTGTGGAATATGACTAGGGACGAGGGGGACGCCCCTAAAATTCTAAGTTTCTCTGATGCACGCAGGCAGAGTACGTGGAAATAAACAGGATGGTTCCATTTAATTCAATCCATCTTGTAGCATCGCTGGAGGATAAGGCGGTTAGGGGGACGCCCCTAAAATTCTAAGTTTCTCTGATGCTCGCAGGCAGAGCACGTGGAAATAAAGGGGATGGTTCCATTTAATTCAAGCCATCTTGTAGTATTGCTGGAAGATAATGCATCAAATGGGGACTATGGGCATTACCGTAAGGTATCCGGAGAAGTTTTTTTGTGTCCTGACAATTATGGGCATTTAATCAAATAGTCTGAATGCAGAGAGAGGATGCCATATGAGGATTAGGGGGACACCCGTAAAATTCTAAGTTTCTCTGATGCTCTCAGGCAGAGAACGTGGGAATAAACAGGCTGGTTCCATTTAATTCAATCCATCTTTTAGTATCGCTGGAGGATAATGCAGCAAATGGTGACTATGGGCATTAACGTAAAGTATCCGGTGAAGTTGTTTTGTGTCCTGACAATTATGGGCGTTTAATCAAATAGTCTGAATGCAGAGAGAGGATGCCATATGGAAACGGAAGACATTTACGAACGATTTATCGCATGGCTGAAACAATCCTGGTACGGTGTGCCTCAGCCGGAAGAGGCCCTGCCGCTGATCCGTGCGCGCTTTACGAAAGAGGAGGCGGCACTGCTCACGGGGATGCCTTTTGCACCGAAGCCGCTGCAAGAACTCGCGGTGCAAAAGGAAATGCCTCCGGAGCAGCTTCAAGAGAGACTGGATCAAATGGCCCGGAAGGGACTGGTCTACCGGGATGAGAAAAATGGAAGCCTGCGTTACGGCTTGAATGATCTCTTTTTCGGCATGCGGACATTCGGCTGGCCGGGACGAACCGATGAATACAGCCGGGCTGTTGCCCCGCCGGCAAACCATTACTGGGAGCACGGCTTTCTCGATCCGTGGGAGCCCGTCAGAGAAAAGGGTTTGCGCGTGCTGCCGATAGATGAAACCATCGAGGACAGAAGCGAGGTGCGACCTTATGAAGATGTGGTCCGGCTTCTTGATTCCTTCGATTATTTTGTCGTGACCACCTGCCCCTGCAAACATATCAAAAATATCGATCCCCAAGAACCCGACTGTCCCTATCCTGCGGAGGTCTGTCTGCACTTCGATAAGCTCGGTCATTACATTGTGGATAACGGCCTTGGACGCGAGATTACGAAGCAGGAAACGGCGGAGATCCTTAAAAAGAGTGCCGAGGCGGGTTTAGTGCACGGCATATCCAATCAGCAGGAGGGTATCGATACAATCTGCAACTGCGACCCATGCTGTTGCATGTGGTTTACCGGGCGTTTCAAGCTGCATCACGCGGGTAGCCTCACCCCTTCGAACTATCGGGTCCGCACCCATCCCGAAGTTTGCCTGGGCTGCGGTCTGTGCGTCAAGCGCTGTCCGATGAAGGCACTACGCCTGGATAACCATCCCGCTGCAAAAAACAAAAAAGGAGTAGCAGCGGTTCTTGAGCCGGAGTTGTGCATAGGCTGTGGCGTGTGTGTCTACAAATGCAAGAGTCAATCCCTCAAGCTGGAGCAGCGGGACATTGTGCATGACCCGCCGCAAACGGGAAGGGATTTTGTCATGCAATTCATGATGGACCATCAGGCGGCTCAAGCCCGAGGAAATAAAGGGGACGATTCTATTTAACAGCCCTTACGGCATGGTTTGCAGACTTGGTAATCGGCCGGGACTTCAATCGTCGTTTTACGAACGGGAAAACAATGAAGTGGTCGCCGTTTTCAAACCCCTTGGCCAACACCAGAACTATCCGGAAAGAGCCCACGGGCGGCATCACTGCGCTTCGTACTCAAAACCTGCTGCCCTAGTTCCATTTCCAAATCAATGATAATATCGCTGAACACATGAAGATTGCCACCCGGCAAGCGAGACTGTGTCGTAATCCCCGTTCTTGTCATTCCATCCAGAATACGCCGGATTATATTCCAGCGCAGCGCGACGAAGAGCCTGCCCCATAAGCGATACGGGGGAATCCAGTATTTTCATTGTATCTGGTTCCCGACTTTCGAGACTGTGTCGCAATTGACAGATGCTGATTGCAGTCTATTCGTAATGTCCCCCGCTGGCGGGGGCAAGGGGGTGGATGTTTTTTAAGTGGCTGTAATATTAATAATTTACACATTGGCACTCCTTAGTCCACCTCCGTCA
>JANYAY010000012.1 GCA_025361065.1 Deltaproteobacteria bacterium | reverse complement strand
AACCAAATCCTATCTCTCTTTTCATTTATCCGTGCTAGTTTTCATAAAACTTTTGACACTACCGGAATAGACGCCTGCCTTTACTCCCAAACCAAATCCTATCTCTCTTTTCATTTATCCGCGCTAGTTTTCATAAAACTTTTGACACTACCATATTTTATTGCTGATCAGTTACCCCGTGATAAAGCAATGCTTATGCCATCGCAGATAAATTTTTGTATTTATGAGAATATTTGCGAAAAACAGCAATATTATCTGCATTTCGCATGCATTGCATGGGTAATATGTATCCACTGAAGTATCCAGGTGGATAGTATTTATACATTTCAGAGTCAATAACGGAGATCTCGGCTGCAAGGAGTAGAGTCAAAAAATGCAATCACTTTTGTTGCGCGAATATTTTACGAAGATGAATTGCCTCACATTCCTGCATTATTAACTGGTATGTCTTTATGGGCATAGAAGGAACCAGCCAGCTATTTGACATGGAAACATAACCAAACCGGGACGCTGGTATCAGCCGTCTATTACTTAAAACGGCGATTGAAGAAACGCCTTCAATCGCCGCAGAAAGATCAGCAAGCAGTAAGCAGCAGTTTTTTAATACCCGTAATGCCGGCGATGGCAATCATATTGGGAAGCAACAATGCCTTAACTTAAAAAACAAATTCCTCCCAGAGGAAGACATGAATTTGCCTTCCTTTGGGAATTTAACTTTATTTGACTACCGGACCTGTAGGTGGGTACATAACTTCGGCATCCAGAAAAAATAATCTCTTGATGTCAGCTTTTTTACAATCATCTTTGATCCCGAAATACATTTCAGCAGCCCTTGCACCGGTGGCGCAAACAAATATCACGTATTCTTCTTTGGGAAGCTGTGCCAGGGTGGCATCACAACCTTTGTCATAGAGATCATTGATGAATACATGCTTGGCGCCAGCAAAGTGACCTGCTTTATACTCAAAGGGAGTTCTAACATCCACGAGTGCTATGTTTGCAGGCTTTTCAGCCACGATTTTTTTGAAAAATTCTTTATCGATGGACCCTTCTTCTTTACCTGCCTTGATGGCAGAAACGTCTCCACTATAAGCATATCCAAACGTAAACAGTAACGATATTATCAGTAATAAAACAGATAGTTTTTTCATTGTAGTTCCCCTTAATTAATGTCTTTAATGTTGCCGTTAAATACGGCCGTATTTTTGTAACCGGCTTTATACACTTTGTCTGCCAGTTGATAATTGGTTTTTGCCTTGTCGGCAGAGCCTGCAAGGATCACAACTTTATCTTTTTCGGTATTAGCGGCAAAGAATTTGGATAAATCAGTGTCCTCAGTCAGGTTAACAACAACCGCACCATTGGAAATATGTTTTTTAGCTCCTTTGGCCTTAACTTCAGAAAAATATTTGTCAAAGAATACCGGCCCTTTGACAAATGCTTTGAGATTGGTAAATCCTTTTGCCTTGAGCCGTTTGATATCACCGAGGCTCATAGGGCAGGGTCTACCTATGCCGATGAGTATCTCCGTATCTTTAGGGAGATTCAATTTTTCCAGCTCGGGGTAGATGAGATTAAATTTCGCATCATACATGTTAAATGCGGTGGGTATGAAACCGTTATCGTAGGTCCTAGCAGGTCTGGCATCAATGACAAATACTTTGCCTGATTTGTTGATCAGGTCATCCATTCTGGAGATGACATAATCACCGCCGACTGCTTCAATGCCCATTTCTTTACAGGCATTTAAAATTACCTCTGCCGGGGGAAGTGCTATAGATGGACCACTCACTACTTGAGCACTGGATATAACCGGTACTGATAAAATCGATATAGCTAAAATCAAGAATAAAATTCGTTTCATACTGCCTCCTTACTTTGTTTGGTTGTTGCCTTTAATTAACTTTCCCGTTTTCATAAAAAATTCCTGGTTACTTTTTGATTGGTTTAAGGTTTTAAATTAACTCTTCATTTGCTTTGGAACCTCCTTCCTTCTGACCATTTCCTCTCCAATCACCTTATAGGACTGTTGGCTGTAGTAGGATGTCAGCGCTACCGTAATATTTTGCGGTACGATGATGCCGACCAAATAGCCGTTGCTACTGATTTGCGTTACATCATTTTCCGGCATGATGGTTGCCTATTTTCCGTTATCTTTTATGTTTTTGCTCCTCATAAAACTCTTTCGCTCTGTCTCCACGCAAATAGTCGGCCAACCCGAGAAGGCCCTCGACCAGGTATTTTGAGTGGTAACCCTTCAATGTTAGAAATGTGCGGGCAATCTCGGCGCGGTCATAGTGCGGACAAACGGTGACGATAATCTTCGTTTCATCCAACTCTTTGAGCCTGTCCGGAAGTTCGTTCAGCGGTATGTGCTTTATGAAACCGAAACTATAGGCCTGATGCTCTTCCCGGAAACGAATATCAATAATCTGGACCTGTCCTGCTTGTAAAGTTGCAGCATTTCGGGAATTCCTATTTTCATATTGGAGCGTTCCTGATAATCAAAGGCTTTGAGATAATTATCAAAAGAAACACTTTCACCAGCAAAAGCGGCAGGCGTCATGAAAAACAAAAATCCTAACAACAATATTATTTTTTTAAGTGTCATATTCCCCTCATGATGTTTTTGAAATCACCAAAACAGTCGCACTAAATAGTTTGACTTGTCTGGCAATCAGTTATTTTTTCACGGCCGCCAGATGTCCCTTTAACTTTGTTAATCCCTCCCATATTTTGTCATCACCAATGTATTTTTTTACATCTGTTGCGGAATACTTTATTGCACAAGTAGGGGTAGAACCAATTATATTTTTTCTAATTATGTCCGTCAGCAGCGGGAAAATTGTTTTTTCATCAAAGGCTTTCCATATAATTTTTTGTTCTTTCAGATAGGCGATCAGATCTTCTTCTGTCTGGATATTTCTGCCTTGCGCCGCATCAAAAAGGACCTTGCGGACATGAAGAACATTGTTTATGCCGGGATCGGCATTTACAGCATAGAGGTAATACTTGGCGTAGATCGGTGTAGCGCTATAAAGGGGAACATCAACGAATGTTATTTTTACTTGGCCTGTCGCCAATAATTCTTTCAGCAAAGGCTCAGCTTTTTTATCTATTCTACGGCAGGGCGGGCAGAAGTAGTCGGCAAAAATAGTAACCTCATAAGGGCCTTTACCCAGTGAAGGAATACCCTGGATAGAATCCTGCCCATAAGCGGGAGTGACTGAACCGGAAAATGTCAATAAAACAGCTAAATAACCCAGCACACTGACAAGCAACAACGGCAGCTTATTTATCTTAAACATTGGAATATTCACCTCACCGAGAAAATAGAGCCACATCCGGCGGCGGTTTTCACGCCAGGCGGATGGAACTTCATAATTGATAATAAATGATGCTATCAGCATAACGGAATACGCCAGACAGAAAGGACAATAAACGTCGTTTTGTACCTGAAAGGCATACAGATGGACTTCCACGCCCAGCCCTGCGGCCAGCAGTATCCGAACAAAAGGTGGCTGCTTAAAGGCGGCAAAGACGATGACCACCGTCATAAACGCTATGCCCAACCATTTGAGATCAATGCCGAAAACATCACCTTTGAGATAACTGCAGGCCGAATCGCAGTAATCATAATACGCCATGATCCCAATGCCGATCAGCGCCAGCAAGATTGTGATAATGTTGCGATACTTTTTTGTGATTTCTGTTATCTTCATTATCTCACACCTCCTTCAAAATGAACCTAGCGCTGAAAATATTTTGTCTGAAATTTAAGTGCCACTGTAACCAGACCAATCATCACCGGCACTTCCACCAGCGGACCAATGACGGCCGCAAAAGCGGCACCGGAATTAATGCCGAAGACGGCAATCGCCACGGCAATCGCCAGCTCAAAATTGTTGCTGGCCGCCGTAAACGCCAGGGTAGTTGTTTTGGAATAATCCGCACCCAGCTTTTTGCCCATATAAAACGACACCAGAAACATGACCACAAAATAGATGAGCAAGGGGATGGCAATTCGCACGACATCCAGCGGCAGCGTAATGATCAGATTGCCCTTCAGACTGAACATTACCACAATGGTGAAAAGCAATGCAATCAGTGTTAGCGGACTGATCAACGGGACAAAGCGCGAATGGTACTTCTCTTTCCCCATAAACTTCACGCCGATGAGCCTCGTCAAAGCTCCGGCAATACAGGGAATGCCCAGATAGATAAAAACGCTTTCGGCAATCTGCCGGATGCTGACGTCAACGACGCTGCCGGAAAATCCAAAATAGGGAGGAAGCACAGTAATAAAAAACCAAGCGAACACACTGTAAAAAAGAACCTGAAAAATACTATTAAAGGCGACGAGACCGGCGGCATATTCCGTGTTGCCTTTCGCCAGTTCATTCCAGACAATAACCATCGCAATGCAGCGCGCCAGGCCAATCATGATCAGGCCCACCATGTATTCAGGCTTATCCGGCAAAAACACAATCGCCAAAACAAACATTAATACCGGACCGATAAGCCAGTTTTGGACCAGCGATAGCCCAAGGATTTTCCCGTTACGAAAAACCTGGGGCAAGTCCTCGTATTTCACTTTGGCAAACGGCGGGTACATCATCAAAATAAGCCCCACAGCAATGGGAATATTGGTTGTGCCCACCTGAAACGAATTAATGAACTTCTCGACGCCGGGTATAAAATAGCCCAGTCCCACACCCAGTATCATGGCGGCAAAAATCCACAAAGTCAGAAAGCGATCCAAAAATGACAACTTGCTGGCAACATGTTCCGACATAAATTCCCCCTCAATTAATTATTTCCTCTGCCTGAAAAAAGGCAGTTAGTTTTTCCTTAATTTCATCGCGCACTCGGCGAAACTCATGCAGGAACTCTTCTTTCTCCCCCTTGACTTTCGCCGGGTCGTCAAAACCGATATGCGTCTTTTTTGTCCCGCCGATATACAGCGGACAGGTTTCATTGGCGCTGCCGCAAAGTGTAATGACATAATCAAAACTTTGACCGTCGAATACCGTTAAATTTTTGGATTGATATTGGGAAATATCAATACCGATTTCCTTCAGCACCTCAATGGCCAGGGGATTGACATAGGTCGCTTCCGTACCGGCCGAAAATGCTTCAATCTTATCCCCCAGAAAATGATTAATGATCCCTTCCGCCATCTGCGAGCGGCAGGAATTAGCTGTGCAGAGGAAAAGAACTCTTTTTTTCATGAACGCTCCCGTTAAAACCTTTTCATTCTGAGCGATCCAACGAATCGAGAAACAAGCCATAATCTTTAAATAATATGCTTGTCAGCAGCATCGTGGCATGGCTGCGCGGATAAGCAATGAGCAGAATGCCAGCAGGCACAGGAGAAGCATGGATATCCGTTTTTTGATTTAGTCATAAAACACTACTCTTGTTTATCATCACCAGATGTTTAAAAGGATCATATAAACGCCGCCCAGGATCACCAGCACGCCGCAAATCTTTTTCAAAATAACTGCGCCTTTTGATTTTTCACTCCAGCGGAGATAGTGCTGAACAGCTTCCGTGAATGTACCGGCAATAACAAGAACGGCGCAGTGCCCGATGCCGTAAGCCAGGAGCAATGAAAGCGCAAAAACAATTTTTGTTGATGCCATACTGAAAACAACGCCCAGCATGGTGGCCATGTAAGCGAACGTACAGGGCCCCAGGGCAATGCCGAATATTAGGCCCAGAACGAAAGCCGCCAGCATTCCCTTTCTTTTATAATTTGGATTCGCACCGCTTTCCATAAAAGGCAGGGGCAGAACACTGAGCAAATTGAGGCCGATGGCAAAGAAAACAAGCGCCACAAAATAGTTGCCGTAGCCGCCGATATCTCCCATCATTCTACCCAGCAGTCCGGTAATGAGTCCGATAATACCAATCGTAATCAAAATACCCAAGCCGAAGAGCAGCGAGAGGCCAAAGGCCCGCCGCGTGGTGATATTGCCCTGGCCGTCAATGAAGCCGACAATCAGGGGAATGCACGCAATATGACAGGGTGACAGAATGACAGAAAGCACACCCCAGATAAACGCAGCCCCCATGGCGATTGCAGGTGTTTGGTTCAGCGCACCCGTAAGCCAGGTAAAGAGGTCAACGATCATTTACTTGACCCCCTGCATTTTCAGAACCCTGACAACATCTTCCTTCGGAAAGTATCCTTCATGACGGGAATATTCCTTGCCGTCTTTGTCCAGAAAAACCTGCGTAGGAATAATCCTGATACTATATTTCTCGGCGTCATCTCTCCCTTTGGACGTCCAGACATCGTGAAAAACAACCTTGACCTGCCCCTTATATTCTTCTTCCACAGCTTTCATGATCGGCTGCATGGCCTTGCAAGGAATGCACTTGGCCGCACCGATCTCGACGAAGGTAACCAAAACGGCATCAGTTTTTGTCATTGCTTTATCCGGGGCTTTTGTTTTTGTCGATTTGCCGGAAGTGTTTTGGGCTTCTGCATAACGGCAATCAACCGAAAATGAAATAAAAGCAAAAGCCGTTAAAAATGAAATAGTTATAATAAATAGTTTTGAACGCAATTTCATGTTTGATAATTTCCTTAATATTGAAATCAAAAGTCAGTATGTTTTCCGCAATGCCCATTGAGAGTGATTTTGCTTTCTTTAGCATTTACCGCCGCAGTTGCAGCCACCGGTTATTGTTTTCTCCGGAATCATTTTAGAACTATTGGTGCTCTTAATTTTTTCACACATCTCATTTATGATTTGTTCTGTAACAGCGGTTTTCCCTTTGACAAGCCCCAGTTCGGTTAAAATATAGGATGTTGGCGAAACGCCTATTCGTTCCAACGCCTTTTTCGCGCAGGAAACATTGCATCCGTCAATGGTAATATTCTCATCAGCACCTTTTGCTGATTCGACATAGCCTGCTAATCCTGCCCCGACTCCTGCCAGACATGTCATCAAATATTGCCCTTCCGCGCGCAATCTCCTGACCACTCGGTCGGCAATCTCGCCAACGTCGGCTGCACCCGAACAAGCGTAAATTAATTTCGTTCTACCGCTACAACATTCGGCCATAACATTTCTCCTTTTACTTATTACATTGAAAGCTATTTAATAGATTAAGTTAAAGAGGTATCCCACAATCATAATGCCTGTGGCGACGACACTGACAAAAATAATAATCAATGGAAGTTTGATAACTTTTTTCAGGATGATCATTTCGGGAAGCGATAGCCCGATGACCGACATCATAAAGGCCAGCGCCGTACCCAACGATGCGCCCTTTTCGAGCAGCGCCTGAAGAATCGGGATGATGCCTGCCGCATTAGAATATAGGGGAACACCGATAAGGACGGCCAGAGGCACCGACCACCATGCTTCTTTGCCCATGAAGGAGGCCATGAAGTTTTCCGGTACATAACCATGAACCGCGGCTCCAACCGCAATGCCTGCCACAATGTAAATCCAGACCTTGGAAACAATATCGACCACGGCCGTGTGGCCCGCTTGGATTCTATCGTAAAAGGTGACCTTCACTTCTTCCATTTGAAAATCACCCGTTTTGATTTCATAAACCCATTCTTCGACGAAGCGTTCTACTTTAAGTTTACCGATTACCCAACCGGAAACTATCGCGATCAGCAATCCCGTGCCTGCATAAAGCAGGGCAGTCTTCCAGCCGAAAAGGCCAAAGAGTAAGACCAAAGCGACTTCGTTGATCATCGGAGCGGCAACGAGAAAAGAAAAGGTAACGCCCAGTGGAATTCCGCTTTCCACAAATCCTATAAAAAGCGGAATGGCCGAGCAGCTGCAGAAGGGAGTTACTATACCCAGTGCGGCGGCCATGATGTTGCCGAGAAAAAGCGGTTTTCCTTCCAGCGCTTTTCTGGTTTTTTCCGGCGAAAAATAGGAACGGATAATCCCCACAACAAAAACAATTACGGTGAGCAACAGCAGCACTTTAGGAGTATCGTAAAGAAAGAATCTGATTGCCTCGGTAAGATGCGCACCTTTGCTCAATTGCAAAACGTTATCCACTAAAAAATTAACGCCATCTTCCAAAAAGATATAGATAAGAACCGCCACGGGAATCAGAAACAGAGGCCAGTAGCTTTTAATTTTTGTTTTTTTGCTGGCCTCAATATTACAAAGCTCGGTCATGCTTGTTTACCGCCCAGCAACTTTATTATTTCTTCTTTTGACGGAATTTTCCCGGCTGCTTTTACTTTTCCGTCTATTACAAGGGCCGGCGTTGTCATTACGCCATAGGTCATGATCTTTTTGATGTCATCAACCTTGTTGATTTCAGCGCTAATCCCAGCTTCCTGGACTGTATCCCGGACAAGATCTTCGAGTTTATGACATTTGGCACAGCCTGTTCCTAATATTTCAATTTTCATATTTGAACTCCTTTCATTTTTTACAGCACTTCAAAATATTTGCATGTTCTTTGGCATTGGCAGACAATACTTCTTCCACACAGCCGATAAAGTCTAATATGCAAGGGCAACGCAATGTATAGTAGATGGAATTTGCCCTTTTCTCGTCGGCTACCAGACCGGCATTTTTCAGAACACTCAAATGCTTGGATACGGTCGAAGCGTCCGCGCCGATCATTTCTGTTAGGTCCCCCGCACAACGTTCCCCTTTCTGGAGTTCTTCGATAATAAAGAGCCGGCTGGGGTGCGCCAGCGCCTTAATTATTCTTGCCCACGCTTCATGTTTTGTATTTACTCGATTAGCCATTTGTCGTTTCCTTTCTTGACATATTTGGCTAAATAGCCAAGTAGCCATTCATTGTCAAGCTATTTGTTTCCTGACGAGTGAAATATTGACATATTAAGTAGGTTGCGGAAATCTCCTGCATCAGCGAAATATTCCCTTGACAAAATAGAATATAGTTGTATTATACAACCATGCTGACAATAACAAATGATCAGAATGCTGAATTGGTGGATATTTTTATGGGGATGGCTCAGGTTACACGCTGCTGCCGTCAGGATGTAGCTTTTTGTGAGGGCGTTACTTTTCATCAGTTTATGATCCTCGATGCTGTAGCCAAACGCAAAGAGCTTAATATGGCGGATTTGCACAAAATCCTTTCGGTTGAAAAAAGCACAACCACCCGCCTGGTCAATCCTTTAATCCAAAAAGGACTTTTAAAGCGTGATAAGGCTCAGCATGATTCGCGGGCGGCAACGCTTTTTCTGACCGAGGATGGCAGAAAAATTCATCAAAATGTTTCACTGTGCCTTACCGGTTTTTTCCAGAAAATAAGCAAGAATATCCCGGAAGAAAAAAGAACGGCTGTTTTGGAATCAATTAATATTTTCATCAATGCAATAAAAAATTCGGCGGCCGGATACAATTGCTGCGAATAGGAGGCACACCAGCTTGAATAAAAAAGAAAGTTGTTCCTGCACAGGAAGTCAAATAATTCTGCCGGTAATTCAGGAGAAGTCCAATTGCTGTCCCGAAGCCAAAGAGGCTCCGAATATTATACCAAGGATGGATCAACCTTTTATCACCGGTTCGATTACAACACCTGCAGGCCGGATACCAAAGGTCTCAGCCCAACTGCAAAGTCGGGATAATTGGGGAACAATTAGGGCCCGCTGGGGCGTCGGCAGAATGGATTATATGGTTGATCCCGGTCTTTATGCTCTGGGTAATCCTGATGATAACTCACCGGTTCTGGTTACCGCTAATTATAAAATGAGTTTCGATTACCTGCGCCGGGAACTCTCCTCCAGAAACGCCTGGATTTTAGTGCTGGATACGAAGGGCATCAATGTCTGGTGCGCCGCCGGCAAGGGTACATTCGGCACAGAAGAGCTTATAAAGAGAATAGAAGCAAGCGGTTTGAAAAACATCGTCAGCCATAGGACTTTAATCCTGCCGCAACTGGGAGCTCCGGGGGTAGCCGCTCATCAGGTAAAACGGGCTTCGGGATTCAAAGTCTATTATGGTCCGGTCCGGGCGAAAGATTTGCCGGCCTATCTTGATTCCGGCTGGAAAACGACACCGGCAATGCGGATAATTACCTTTTCCTTAAAGGATAGAGCGGTGCTGATTCCCATTGAGCTCGTTGCCGCAGTGAAACCATTTCTGATCCTTGCGCCGATTCTCTTTATTTTGAGCGGCATCGGCGGCCCTGCCGGATTCTGGACCAATACCGTGAACTACGGCCTATTTGCCGTCCTCGCTCTTTTGACTGCTATCGTATGCGGAGTTGTGCTAAATCCACTGCTACTACCTTTTCTTCCCGGACGCGCATTTTCCACCAAAGGTTTTTCCAGTGGATTTGTTGTTGCCCTTATTCTTCTTTATCTGCGGGATATCAATTTACAAGCCTGGCCGGGAAGGATCGAGGCTCTGTCCTGGCTGCTGATAATACCGGCCATAGTGGCTTATCTGGCGATGAATTTTACCGGCGCTTCGACTTACACTTCCTTATCGGGAGTAAAGAAAGAGATGCGCTGGGCGCTGCCCGCAGAGATTGCCACAGGGGCCGGCGGTCTAATAATTTGGATAGCATCGCGATTGATTGCTTAGGAGGAGTTCAATATGGGGAATTTGATATATTTAAAAAACGTTGTAACTTTACAGTTGGATGAAAACAAATGCAACGGTTGCGGGACGTGCCTGGAAGTTTGTCCCCACGCAGTTTTTAAAATGAATAGTTCTCATGCTGTCATCCAAAATCGTGATGCGTGCATGGAATGCGGAGCATGCAGCCGCAATTGTCCGTTCGGCGCGATTTCAGTGGAGGCAAATGTCGGCTGCGCTGCGGCCGTCATCAACTCGCTGCTGGGGAGAGAAGGCGGCGCTTGTTCGTGTTCCATTGAGCCAGGCAATAATGGAAATGCGGGAAAAGGCGGATGTTGCTGCTAGCTTCCGGCCGGCTTTTACATAAGGTAGAATAATGGAATATCTCATCCTGGCGCTTATATGGATTACCTTTTGTGCACTGCACAGTGCATTGATCAGCGTAACTGTCACCGCTTATCTTCACCGAAAGCTCGGAAATACATACCGGTTTTACCGGCTATTTTATAACATTTTCTCCATCGTTACCTTGATTCCGGTAATTATTTTTTCGCTATCAATAAAGCAGGAACCATTTTTTGCCTGGGATGGTTATCTGTTGCTGGTCAAATATCTCCTTCTCTTTACCGGAATTTTTTGCTTCGTTATGGGTGCAAGGCACTATAACTTTGGTCAATTTTCCGGCTTGGCTCAGATTAAGGAAGGCACAAGCCATAATCTGATCAATGATTACGGGAAGCTTTCTTCTGACGGAATTCTGGGAGCAGTGCGTCACCCTTTCTATGCCGGGACATTTCCGCTCCTTTGGTCCGGCGATCTTGATGTCACGGCGCTCATTACCAATATCATCTTGAGCATATATGTTTTAATCGGCACACTGCTGGAAGAACGCAAACTGATCTTGGAATTTGGTGATGCTTACCGTCAATATCAGCAAAGCGTATCCATGCTTTTCCCATTCCTCTGGATTAAGAAAAAACTTGGTTTTATGCCCACATGATTCTCAGGGTTTGATTTCTTTCGCTCTTTTCAGATACCTCTTCTAAATCAGAGATGATATCGCAGCGACAGGAAGGAAGCTTATTATATATACGTTGAGGAAACTGACAACGCTGCCAATAAAAATGCGGCTTTGATTTAGAATTGGTCTAATATTATTTGACCATTCGGACTTTTCAGTGTACGGAAGCGAACAATGATCCCAAAAAATGGAGGCCGGCCAGATTACGGTTTCCCTGTTTTTCAGGACATATTAAAAAATTAATCCCATATGCAGGAGGAGGCAACCAATGAATGCAGCTAACGAATCTAAAATGACGGACATTAAAATAAATACCGATAACCTTTACCAGGAAGAGTCTTTCACGGACCTGACATATGCCACAATCCGGCGCCTCACACCCGTCAAGATTGACGGCTCGATTGACGAGACGAGGGAGGTAATTTTTACCGGCATAGCCCAGCTCATGTCCCCCAATGGACCGGTCCCTGTTCAGTGTCACATTGAAGGGGCAAAAACTCTCGGCGAGGCAGCTGCAAAATTACCCGAAGCAATTGAAAAAACGGTTCAGGCGATGATTGCTGAAGCTAAGGAAATGCAGCGTAAGGAAGCCTCCCGCATTGTTATCCCCGGCCAATAGTAATTATGGCCACTAGCAATACCTTTTAAAACACCGTTGAGAAAAGAGACAGCCGTGATTAATCAGATAAAGACCCGGACCAAAGTTGCCGAGTTGGAAGCTCTGGAGGCATCGATTTTAGAGGCCATCCCCCATGCCGTCATCGGCCTCAGAGACAGGCATATCATTTTTGCCAATGACGGTGTTCAGTCCGTCTTCGGCTGGCGGGTCGATGAGCTGATCGGCCGCAGATCCCGCATCTTTTACCGGACCGATGAGGATGATGAACGCATTGCCCAGGAACTGTACTCGACCCTTGAACATCGAAAAACATTCACTACGGAATTTCCGTGCCGGCGCAAGAATGGGCGGAATATCACTTGCCGAGTAACGGTTTCCCGGATCGGCGAAACGCTGAAGGATAAATATATTGTCATCACTTATGAGGATATAACGGAACATAAGCAGGTAGAAGACGCTTATGAAACCATGGCCAGCAGCTCCCAGGCTGGTGTTTATGTCGTTCAGAACGGCCTGTTCACATTTGTTAATTGTCATGCAGCCAATTATGCAGGCTTTAGTGTTGATGAACTGACCGGCATGAACTCGCTGAGTCTTGTCCATCCCGATGACCGCGAGATGGTAAATAGAAACTCGCAAAAATTGCTCCGGGGCACACGCTTTTCTCCCCATGAGTTCCGTATTGTGACCAAGAACGGCGACATCCGGTGGATCATGGAAACGGTCACCCTGATAACATACAGGGGCAAAAAGGCCATCCTCGGAAACTCCATGGACATCACAGATCTGATTCAGGCACGCAGCAAGCTTGCCGAGATGACAGCACTGGAGACATCGATTCTGGAAGCCATTCCCCATGCCGTCATCGGTCTTCAAAACCGCCGGATCATCTTCATCAATAATGGTGTAAAGACCGTATTTGGATGGGCATCCGCTGAGTTGATCGGCAAGAGTACCCGTCTTCTGTATCGGACAGAGAAGGATTACGTGAGAATCGCCGGTATGCTCTACTCTATTTTAGAGAAGCAGCCGAGTGTCAGCATCGAATTCCCCTGCCGGCGCAAGGATGGAGAGAATATCGAGTGCATGATCAGCGCCGCGAGAATTGGCCAGAAACTTGAGGAGAAGCGTGTCGTCATCACCTATGAGAATATCACGGACCGGAAGCTTGCGGAGTGGGAACTGGAACAGTCACGGGAGCAGCTACGCAAGTTGTCGGTGCATCTCCAGTCGGTGCGCGAGAAGGAAAGAACCCGCATCGCCCGTGAGCTTCACGACGAACTGGGACAACTCCTGACAGCACTGAACACGGAAATCATTCTCCTGAAAAACAAGATTCCCGAAGGGCAGAAAATCCTTTCGGATAAGGCGCAAAGCATGTCCGCTCTCGTCGATATCACCATGCAGACCGTGAAGAAGATATACATGGATCTCCGGCCCGGCATGCTCGATCATCTCGGCCTGACGGCGGCGATCGGCTGGCAAGCGGACGATTTTTCGAAACGGACGGGCATTGCGTGCAAGGTATCCTTCCAGCCGGAAGATATCGCTCTCGACCCCGATCTGACGACAGCAATATTCCGCATTTTTCAGGAAACATTGACTAACGTTCGACGCCACGCCGAAGCTACGAAAGTAACCGTAAAACTCAAAGCAACGGCTGAACGGTTGGAATTTGTCGTAAAGGATAACGGAAAAGGAATTGCCGAAGAACAGATGCAAAAGCCTGATTCTTTCGGATTGCTCGGTATTCGGGAACGGGTCTACCACTGGGGCGGCCGAGTAACCATTGCTGGAAAGAGCGGCAAGGGAACGAGCGTCACCGTCCTCATCCCTCTGGGTAAGTCAGGAGAAAAGCCATGACAGGAAAAAACATTCGAATTCTCATAGCCGACGATCATCCCATTGTCCGCGCCGGCTTTAAGCAGGTTCTGTCGGAGACGCCGGATATGGTCGTTGCGGATGAGGCGGGGAACGGCCAGGAAGTGCTGGAATACCTCAAAAAGAAAAAATACGACGTCGTTCTGCTGGATATTTCCATGCCGGGAAAGAACGGCCTGGAAATCCTGAAAGATCTCAAAGGGAATTTCCCCAAGCTGCCGGTTCTGATACTGAGTATCTATCCCGAAGAGCAATACGCCATCAGGGCATTGCGGGCAGGTGCTTCCGGCTACCTGACAAAAGCGAGTGCCCCCCATGAACTGATCGCAGCCATTCGAAAAATATTCGCCGGCGGGCGCTATATCAGCTCTTCCCTGGCGGAAAAGCTGGCGACTTACCTGGATGCCGATATGACGAAATCTCCCCATGAAAATCTATCCGATCGGGAACATCAGGTCATGCTGCTCATCGCGTCGGGAAAGACCGTTTCCGAAATCGCCGAAAGTCTTAATCTTAGTGTGAAGACCATCAGCACATACCGGGCGCACATTCTGGAAAAAATGAAGATGAAAAACAATGCGGAAATAACTCTTTATGCAGTACAGAACAAACTCATTGAATGATCAGAAAGAGAAAACATTTGAATGAATGACGGGTGCCCCTCTCCCACCGATGTTTCGCGGAAGAGAGGGGCACGTGCTTTTAGCGTCACTATCACTTAGTAATGTTCATCGGTGTGCAGGTAGGGTCACACCATTCCTTCAGGGTTTTTCTGCTAAGGGGTTTCGCTTTTTTTTGGGCTTCGGTCTTTTTCTTCAGGTCTGTCTTTTTCATAACGATGTCTCCTTTTATTTTTTTGCGAAATTCCCTAATGGCGCAGCTCCGGTTTTCCCTGGGGTCGTTTATTCCCGGACGTTGCAGGGCATGAAACATTGTTTCCCCGCAAGTATTTCCTGGAATTGAACTCCTCCTGATCTTCCGTCCCGGTCAAGTTTCCGATCTTCGTCATCATGGATTTCAGCATCCTTGGCGATGTACGTTCTGTTCGATGATAATGTAAGGCATGCCGTTTTTTATCACAATCGGTCTCGGTCTGATTCTTCTTAGGGACACAAGATGAATTTGCCATCAGGCAAACAATATCCAATGTCATCGGTGTTTGTCTGATGGCAGCCGTTTTTCGCGGGAGAAGCCGCAGGCTCGACGGTGCCGGTATTCACCGGACAGTCGAATGCGACGCGGCAAGAGGTCTCCCGTTGAGATCTCTTTGCCTGGCCTGAATGATTCCCGCATCAACTGGTAAAAAAGAATGAGTAGGTCATGGAATAGATATTGGAGTAAATGACCACGGAATGAAAATATTCCGGAATGTCCCTAACGACATCTTTGCCGACTGCACATCGATGCGCTCTCCTGAATAATATCGGCGTCACCGACCGATAATATTCCGGTTCGGATCGATCTCTTCGCGCAGAATCCGCAGTTCCATCGCCGTCGGCGGTTTGGTGGTAAAAATTCTGGGGGCTGAGAGCAGTTCGAATTCACAGTTGTTCTGGACATCGTCAAATGTATAACCGCGGTTAAGCGAAATGACGCGCATGCGTTTAGTTTCCGGTTCGAAGTCCATGACGGCCATGTTGGTAATGACTCTGTATGGGCCGCTGTCCGCCGGCAGTCCCGACTGCTCCCTGGATTTCCCTCCTTCCAGCCAACCGGGCGCCGTCATGAAATCCAGCCTCTTGACAAATCGTTTCTTTTCCTGAACGGACATGATGATCGTACGCCAGCACAGGGAGGCGAAATCATTAGAGCCGCCGCTGCCGGGAAGGCGCACAGCTGGTTTGTGGTAATTCCTCCCCAGCATCGTAGAGTTTATATTCCCATACATGTCGATCTGGGCGCCGCCCAGAATTGCGTAGTCGACCATCCCCCGACTGCAAGTCTGCATAATTTCGAACATACTTCCCACCATGAGGGCCCGGTAAAATGTCCGGGAGTCGCCAACTGAAATCGGTATTTCGGACAGCAGAGGATCGACACCGCCGGATTCAAACATGATCACAAGATCGGGCGCAAGGGTTTTCTGGGACAGCATGGCTGCGGCGCAAGGCGCGCCCGTTCCGATTCCTGCGGTTTGTCCATTTCCCAGTTCGCGCGCCGCAACACAGATCATTAGCTCCATGATGTTATAATTTTGCATTGATGGCCTCCTTGTGGAGCAATAATTCCTTCGCCCTGAGCTCCTTGATTTTCGGAATACCTCCGTTACGCTCGATGTAGGTTTTGTGATCGGGGCATTCATAGATGTTGCGCTTTAAAAAAGCTGCAAAATTATCTTGTTCACTTTGCACCGTCAACCACTCCTTTAAGTGCACTTCGTCGGAGAAATATTCATAAGGCATAGAGCCGGGATACGCCCCAAGGGGCACTTCGCAGACCGCATCAACCAGATAGTAGGGAATCACAGTTCTGTCCGGGTCATTCCGTATCTCGTCATTGGTAATAAGGCGCTCGGTCGTAATGATCAGTTTCTTGCTTGCACAGGCCAGATCGTCGTCCGAAATGACACTGCCTTTTATGCGGCAATTGCCGTGAACGTCCGCTTCATGAACGTGAATGACGGCCACATCGGGATACAGAGCCGGTTGGAGCATCATGGTTTTATCGGTGAACGGGCAGGTCATGACTTTTGCTGCCGAATAGCGAAACGTGTCGGTACCCAGCATATTCCGTGTCGGGAGGAATGGTATGCCCATGGCAGCAGCCTTCAGACGCGCCGCCAGGCTGAAATTGGACCACTCGCAGATCCGCACGCGTCCGCTTTCCATGTATGCGCGGGCGCACGGACTCATTCCACGCGCTTCCAAACCAATCACATAGGCAATGTCTACACGGTCAAAGACCTCTCCAGCCGCCAGAATCTGGAAATCATGGGTCGACGTATGTCCTGCAAAACCCATATTTTTCAAACCCTGCCGCACAATTTCGTGGCAGGCTGCCAGGGGAGTGCGGGTGGTTCCAAACCCGCCGATGCTCAGATAGTCTCCGTCATGGATGAACCGTTCCACTGCCTCTTTCAAGCTCATGAGCTTGTTTGCCTTTGCCCGAGATTTCGTGCGGAAATACGCGCGCGCCTCATCCGGGTCAGGGCTTGTAAACAGCGGCCCCAGGCTTTGCTGCTTTGCGGTATTCACTTTTATTACTCCTTTACGTTCATTTGTGCATGAAACAACCTTTATTTAAGGCCGTGCTTCCCCCTGAGTGCAATTTCATCCCGGATTCCCATCGGTTTTTCGAGAAAAATCCTTTGATCCATGAGACGCAGGTCCGGAGCAATGTGCGGAACAAAACCCATCTGATCGAGGATATCTTTTTGTAAATCAACTCCCGGCGCCGTTTCAATGAGTGTTACGCCTTCTTTGCGAAGCTCGAACACGGCCCGCTCTGTGATATACAGAACCCGCTGGCCAACTTCGCGGGCATAATCGCCGCTGAACGTGATCTGCTCGACACGTTCGATGAGTTTTTTATCCCGTCCTTCTTTCACGATGGTCATCTTGCCGTTTGTCACAGCCACTTCAGCCCCGACAGTGAGCGTTCCAATGAAGATAACCGTCTTGGCATTCTGGGTGATGTTGATGAATCCTCCGCAACCGGCCAGTCTGGTTCCGAAACGGCTGACATTCAGGTTGCCGTTTTTGTCGGCCTGTGCCATACCGAGAAAAGCCATATTCAGACCGCCGCCGTCGTAAAAATCGAACATATAGGGTTGATCAATTACGGCCTGCGGATTGGCTGATGCGCCAAAGCTCATCCCCATGGCCGGAATACCTCCGATGGGACCGGACTCGACCGTGAGGGTGAAGAGATCGTTCATGCCCTCTTCTCCGGCTACTGCGGCGATCCCGTCAGCCATCCCGATGCCGAGGTTGATTACTGCGCCGGGAATAAGCTCCATGGCAGCCCGCCGGCTGATGATTTTCCGTGTCGTAAAATCCATTATTTTCATGTTCTGGGCGGGTGCAACAATCTCGCCTGTATATGTGGGGTTGTAAACTTCGAAAAAGGTCTGCCAGTGATTTTCCGGCTTGGCAACAACGACGGCATCGACAAATATACCGGGAATCCTTACATCCATAGGCCGGAAATGACCGTTTTCCGAAATCCTCTCCACTTGCGCGATGACGATTCCCCCGGAATTCTTTGCCGCCTGAGCCATGGCCATCATTTCCAGAGAGGCGGTTTCCTTTTCCATGCGGATATTTCCATGCAGATCTGCCGTTGTGCCACGCACCAGAGCTACATTGATCGGCAATGCTTTGTAAAAAAGTCGTTCCTGACCGCTGAGGGTGATCAGTTCCACCAGTTCTTCTGTTGTGCGGGCATTGACCTTTCCTCCGTCCTGTCTCGGATCGACAAAAGTCTTGAGTCCCGTATGGGTGATAAATCCGAGACGCCCTCCCGCTATTTCCCGAAACAGGCAGGAAATGACTCCCTGCGGGAAATTGTATGCCTCGATCTTGTTTTCCAGGGCCATTTTTCCGAGTTTGGGCGACAAGTTCCAGTAGCCCAGGATCACCCGTTTGAGCAGATCCTCATGGGCCAGGTGATTGAGTCCCTTTTCCTTGCCGTCGCCCTGCCCGGCCGCCCCGATAAGGGTAAGGTTCTTCGGATGGCCAGTCTCCAGGAAAATTTTTTCCAGTGTCAATGTCAGTTCTTCGGGATGTACATTGCCGACAAAACCGCCGATAGCCACCGTGTCACCGTCCTTAATTAATCCGATAGCGTCTTCCACGCCAATAATCTTGCCGTGCATACGTTACTTTCCTCCATAGATGAGCTTGATCAGCTCAAAGAGCTTTTCATCGCGCCAGGCTATGCATTCCGAAAAGCTGCGGCCCTTCATCTCGTCCTTGATTCCTGCGATGAGTTTTTCTTTCATGGGTTCCGTAATGTAGTTCCAGGTCGTGAGTTCTTCCCAGATGGTTTTAAAGGTCGTGTTGCCAATGCCGTCGATGAAGTGGCCGATGCCTCCGCTTTCGCCTCCGCCAAGATGGTAGATCATGTGAGTTCCCATGAGGGCATACCGAAGGCCGGGACCTGCACAGAGAGCCTTGTCCACGTCCTCAACGCTGGCGACGCCATTTTCCACAAGGTCGATAGCTTCGCGCCAGAGAGCGACGGCCAGACGATTACCGATAAACCCGGGAACTTCCTTTTTTACCAGGACAGGGATTTTTCCCAGATGTTCCATGAATTTAATGCTGGCATCGATCGTAGCCTGCGATGTTTCCTTGCCGGGTACGACCTCGATAAGGGGGATAAGATGAGGCGGATTAAAAGGGTGAGTGACAATGCAACGATCCTTGTGCACAACATGCTTCTGAATATCCGTCATGCTTAACCCGGAGGAACTGCTTCCGATAATGGATGTTGGCGGGGCGCAGCGATCCATTTCCTGAAAGGTTGGTATTTTGACTTCATACGTTTCCCCGGAGCACTCTTCGATGAAGTCCGCTTCCCGGACAGCTTCGCTAATTTCTGCAACAAATTTAACCCGACCAAGAGCCTGGTCCCTTTCCTGGGTGGTCAATAGCCCCTTCCCGACAAAGAAGTCGAGATTTGTGCAGACCTGCCGGTGCCCCTTCTCCCTGGTTTCGGGCCGTCTCGACTGAGCCATTACTTCGTATCCCTTCTGGGCGAAGAGCGATACCCAAGCCGAACCGATTACACCGGTGCCGATGACTGCAACTTTTTTAATTCCGTCCATGATTTCATTCCTTTTGCAGAAGAGCGGTACGTCTCTCTTATCTCTTTGCAATATTTATTTCGTAGGGCTCCAGATTCCGGCGGTTCGAGATCCCTCTTCCCCTGAGAGGTTTCATGTCCGTCCGGTCCTGCCAAACCTTCCACCGAACAATGTCCACATGATCTGTCCGGTCTTGTGGATTGAATGTTCACGTCAGGCCTGATTGCAGGTGGGACATGTCAAGTCCTGTGAGGAAGGAGATCGCAGCCCATCCCACTTGTTTTACGCAGAAATTCCCGCGTGCCGGCTTCCGGATGATACATGACTGTAATATCCAGGGCTGCCAATCTTTTCTTTCTTCTTTGGCGCAGCTTTCCTGCTTTTCTTGCTTGCCATGACCTGCAAAGCCGCTTCCTCTTCCGCGGATGCATCGGATATGGTGCTGTAGGCGCCCCAAGGATTGACGACAGGATCATTTTTGCATGTCAGACAGAAATAACGGACACTCAGGTCTTCCGCTCCATTGCCCCATATCTCCAACTTGCTGCATTCCCTGCACAATGCTTTTCCACAATGATCACATTCTGTTTTTGCCTGTTCTTTCCCGCAGGACGAACAAAGCTGACTTTTATTGGTCTTCATAAACTTTTCTCCTTTTCATATTTAATGGATTTCATCTTCTTTTACGATTTTCTTTTTTTCGATGTTAGTCTAAGGCATGTCACTCCTTATGACAATCAGACAGTGTCTGATTCTGCACAGGGGAAAGTACTGAATTTGCCGTCAGGTAATCAGGCGGTGAGGCCATAGGTGTTTGTCTGATGGTTATCGATCTTCTTCAACCTTTATGGGACGAGACGGACTTTCTCCACGCCTGCGGTGCAGGCGACAACCGATCGCTCCTCGCTACTTTTTACAATATCTCTGTTTTCTGCCATCGACCTCAGTGCGCAGCATCCTGCTCCGATAATTATCCTTTGACATTCCCTTTTCCCTTGTCTTATACTCCGGCATTAAAAGAAAAAATCCTTATAAATTCGTTTCGGCAGGGCACAAAAGGTTTTCTCCTTCTGGACGGAAGGCCCCAGATATAGAGAAATGCTGATTTCTGGAGCCGTTTATGGAAATCAACCACCTCGCAGCAAGCTGCGAAGAATTAACGCTCGTCCCGCGTGAGCGGGATTTAAAAAAGTGGAGAGATTATGTTTGATGTCACCGATCTGGAATGGGACAAAAAAGTGGTAGACCCGGAAGAAGTCATCTCGAAAATCGAGCCGGGAATGAGCATCTTTCTCGGGACCGGAGTGGCGGAGCCGCGCACCCTGGTTAAGCACCTCATGACCTCTACCCTGCCGAATCTGAGCGATCTGGAAATCATCCAGCTGGTGAGTCTGGGTGATGCCATTTCTTTCAGTTCCAAAACGAACAATCAAAAGTTTCGCCTGAAGACTTTCGTCTCCGGTTGGCTGGCCAGTGAGGCCATCACAACAGGATCTGTCGATCTGATCCCCAGCCGCTTTTCCATGATTCCGTGGCTGTTCGAATCAGGAGTAATCCGGACGGATGTGGCTTTCGTCCAGATTACGCCACCCGACCGCGCCGGCTATGCAAGCCTGGGCATCTCCGTCGATGTTGCCAAGTCCGCAATGGAGATGGCCTCTATAGTTGTCGGAGAGATCAACGAGAATGTACCTAGGACTATGGGGAACACCTTTGTCCATGTCAGCGAGTTCAACTATCTGGTCAAGTCAACGGAAATGCCCATCTATTTTCCCCGCTGGCCGATCGATGACGTCATCGACAAGGTGGCAGCCAATGTTGCATCAGCGATCCCGGACGGCAGTTGCCTGTCTTTCTTTTCCGGCAGCCTCTTTGAGGCACTGGCAAAGCACCTCTCCCGGAAAAGGGATCTGGGAATACACACCTATTTCTTTACCGATGCCGTTATGGATCTGGTCAAATGCGGCGCCGTAACGAACAGGAAGAAGGGCTATTTCAACGGCAAGTCCCTGACGTCTTATGCCCAGGGAACACCGGAACTCCTCAAGTGGCTTCATCGTAATCCGCTGATTGAATTTCAACCCATCAATGTGGTTTCGGACCACAAACGAATCAGCATGAACGACAATGTCATCTCCGTTATGCCCGCCAGGAAAGTCGATCTGACGGGGGGGATCGCTTTGCAGTCGGGGAAAGGTAACGTAACATCTAGTCCCGGACAGGCTCAGGATATCTTTATCGGGACCCTCCATTCAAAGGGAGGAAGGACGATCTTTGCCCTGCCGAGCAGAAATCTGAAAGGGGAATCGAATCTTCTGATTTCTGTCCATCAATACCCCAATCAGTTCATCAACCACGAGTCCATGGACCTGATCGTTACGGAATACGGTATTGCCTCCATGATTGGCCGGACGGTCAGAGAGCGGGCTCAGGCGCTTATTGACATCGCTCATCCCGATGACCGCGCCGATCTGATCAAACAGGCCAAGGAAGCGAATATACTATACAGCGATCAGATCTACCAGCCCGGGTCGGGAACCATGTATCCGGAAAGACTGACTTCCACTCAGACATTCCGGGATGGTTTGAAAATTCGGTTTCGGGCCATCTTGCCTTCTGATGAGGAGGGAATGCGAAAGTTGTTCTACCGGTTATCAGATCAGTCCGTCTACTATCGTTACATCAGCGCCGTCAAGACCATGCCCCATAAGAGAATGCAGGAATACGTCAACAGCGATTACCATCGCTTCATGTCCATCGTGGGAACCATCGAAGAGGGCGGGATCGAGCGGCTTGTCGCCGAGGGGAGGTATATCCGTCATCAGGATCGTCCCCTGTATGCCGATACGGCATTTGTTGTGGATGAAAACTATCAGGGATACGGCATTGCCTCCTATCTGCTCAATCTCCTCATCAAGGTGGCAAAGGAGCACGGGGTCGAGGCCTTCAACGCTGACGTCCTTGCCGATAACAAGCCCATGCTCCGGGTTTACGGAAAATGCGGGTATCCGATCCATTCCATTTTGGAATACGGTGTTTACAATCTCACGATCAATCTGACGGGGGCATCAGTCAAAAACACAAAATAGATTCCGGAACGTATTTTCGCACATATTCCGGTCATACCAGGACGGATGATGAGCGAACTGCATCATCTGCAATAATCAATGGTCTGTCGGACAATGCCCTGAACCTTCCTCAAGGAAAACAAGAGGATAGGCTCAGGGTGTGAACCACCAATACCGGCGGCCCTAGGCTTTTGCCGACATTTTGGCCGCGCATTCCTTCCGCAGGATGTTCTTCAGGAGCTTGCCGCTCGGGTTGCGCGGCAACGCCTCAACAAAGAAGATATTTTTGGGGACTTTGTAAGCAGCCAGAGACTGTTTGCAGAAATCGACAATCTCTTTTTCCTCAATGGTCTGCCCCGGTTTCGGGACGATGATAGCCGTAACCGCCTCCGACCAGACCGGGTCCGGCATACCGATGACGGCGGCATCGGCCACTTTCGGGTGTTTGTACAGAAACGCCTCAACTTCCTGCGAGGAAACGTTTTCCCCACCGGTTTTGATGATGTCCTTGGCCCGATCGACGAAGTAGACGAAGCCTTCGTCATCCATCCGGACGATATCTCCCGTATGGTGCCACCCGCCGCGGAAGGTTAAAGCCGTCTTGGCCTCTTCCTTGTAGTAGCCGAGCATAATGGCGGGTCCGCGGGCGACTAGTTCGCCGACCTCGCCCCGGGGAAGCTCGCGGTCGTCCGGACCGAAAACCTTCATCTCCAGAGGGACATGAGAACGGCCGATGGAATCAGGATGCGCAGTGAAATCGGCGTCCTGCAGGCTGGCGCCCAGGGGACTCATCTCCGTCTGACCATAGTAGTTCATAAACCGGGTCGAGGGGAGCTTTTTCCGCCACTGGTCCAGAACGGCCGGCGGGCAAAGGGCGCCGAAAACGATGCATAGTTTGAGCGACGAGAAATCGAGCTCACCGAAGTTCGGGAAAAGCGGCAGGTTGATATACAGAGTCGGCGGCCAGACCCAGATCGTGACTTTGTCTTCCTGTGTGAACTTCAGTATCTCGAAGGGATCCGGGGCGTATTCCATGAGGGTGGTGGCGCCAAGGGCGACGCAGGCGATGAAAAGGTACATCGCGGCGACATGGTAAAGCGGGATCCCGCCGATGATTACATCCCCCTTGCCGACGCGCAGATCCGCCGCGGCGCTCAGGATGATGCTGAAAAAGTTGAGATGTGTGTTAATGACTCCCTTTGGCGCCGACTCGGTGCCCGAGGTATAGAGCAGCAGCGCCGGATCGTCGGGATGGATAATCACTTCCGGTTCCGTAGCGGGAAGGTCAGCCTTCCAGAGGTCTTCGATGTTCATCCACCCGTCCGGGACGGTGTCGCCGGCGAGGTTGATGTATCCGAAGGTCCGGACCGTTTTCAATTCATCCTTGATGGCGAGCATGCCGGCAATGAGCTTGTCTTCCACGAAGAAAGCCACCGGCTCTGAATGATTGACGATATATTTGACCTCTTCGCTTTTTAACATAAAATTGAGGGGTGTGATGATGGCCCCGATTTTCATCAGGCCCCACCAGAGAATCACGAACTGATCGCAGTTGTGAGACAGGATTGCGCAGCGGTCACCTTTAGTGATGCCCATCTTGGTCAAGCCGTGAGCGCACCGGTTGACAGCCGTGTTCAGTTCCGCGTAAGTATAGGTTTTGTCGCGAAAGCGCAGGGGGTGCGCCTGCGGATAGCGGGCAGTGGTGCGAACAAGCAGATCACCGACGGCAATGCGGCGCAATACATTTTCTTCAAACGGTGTTAATCCCTTCACGATAGATGTTCCTCCCTTTATTTTAGTAAGGCCTTTCTCTTTG
The DNA here is from genome assembly GCA_025361065.1 of Deltaproteobacteria bacterium. Taxonomy (GTDB): domain Bacteria; phylum Desulfobacterota; class Syntrophia; order Syntrophales; family Smithellaceae; genus MVRV01. Next base: position 24,875 of record JANYAY010000012.1, on the reverse strand, counting down.
CTGAAAGTCCCTCATTAGGCTCGGATCATTTGCTGTCGTATTCCCTTTTCCCGGTACTTGTACCACATGTTAAATTAGAATTCAGCACTTTTTTATTTCTCAATAATATTTTATTTTTTAATTCAGATACTCTTCCGATTCCGGAGGACGGTAATTCACGAACAATGCCGGCCGTAAGGACGACGACGTTTATTCCTTCATCAGCGGCGGGCTAAAGGACATGGTCATCGCCTCCGGATTTAAGGTCTTCACTAAAGAACGAGATGACGTCCAATCCAGGCAACAAGCATTCATCGACCACTCTGAGTTTGTGGCTTTGCCAACATAACCGAAATGATATGGCCTGCGGGAGGGAAACCATCCGGAGCGATTGGCGAACGTACGCGTTCCGGAGCGGAAAAAAAGATTTTTAAAAATTAGTTGCAACATGGAAGTAATTGTGTTTAAAAGCACGTTAATTTAATGATTCAGGGGGATTGAAGGTGTCGGATATCAAGATGAATCGCCAGGAGCTCGATGGGCTGCTTTTTAATGCCCTTACGGCTATTTACGCTTTCGAACGGGACAAAGTTAAGCGTTTTGAGCTGTCTTACGGGCAGATTTATCTCCTGCAGCTATTGCGGAGGCAGTCGCCATCGAGAATGAGCGAAATTGCCTGCCGGATGGGCATGCCGATAAGTACAATGACCCGTATTGTGGCAAAAATGGAAAGAATGCAACTGCTGGAAAGGGTAACGGACGAGAAAGACCGCCGGGCCATCCTCGTTTCCTTGACTGACAATGGCGAGAAGACCGTCCGGGCGGTGGAAGATCACTCGTTTAGCGTCCTTTCCGCGAACCTCAACGACTTTTCCGAAGATGAGCTTGATGCGTTTGTTACGACTGCGCGATGCCTGGACAAGATTCTCGGCACGCGGCCTAAAAATGTAAGTAAAGAAACTGCAAGTAAATAATTCAGGAGGGAAAGCATGAAGGATTTAAAAGGTAAGGTTGCCCTTATTACCGGGGCGGCGATGGGCATGGGCCGGAGTTTATCGGAAGATCTCCTCAGGGAAGGATGCAGTGTTGTCCTCGTGGACGTGAATAATGAGGCGCTTTCCAAAACGAAGAAAGAACTGGCGAAAATCGGAAAATGCACCCATTACATCTGCGACATTTCCGATAGAAAGGCCGTCTATGAACTGGCAAAAAAGGTGGAAAAGGAATTTGGAACGGTCGATATCCTGGTAAACAATGCCGGTATCGTCAAAGCACAGGAACTTCTCGATCTCACCGATGATGCCATTGAAAAAACAATCAACATTAATCTCACCGCTCAGTTCTGGACATGCAAGGCGTTTCTTCCGGCAATGATCAAGAAAGGGCAGGGTCATATTGTGAATTTCGCCTCTGCCGGCGGAATTCTCGCCTTACCCAATCTTTCCGCCTATTGCGCCAGTAAATTCGGCGTGGTGGGCTTTTCCGATGCGCTCCGCCAGGAAATGAAGAAACATAAATATAATATCGGCGTTACCTACGTTTGTCCGAACACGGTTAACACCGGCATGTTCGAAGGATCAAAAATGGTCGCAGGCACGAAAATACTCGCGGCCGGAGACGTGACCAAAAAGGTGATCAAGGCAATCAAAAACAACACGGCCATGGTTGCGGTGCCGAGTTTTCCCGTTAAAATACTGACGCCTCTCACCAAGGTTCTCTTCTCGATTAATGCGATGGACTGGTTGAATAAAGTCATGGGTATGGCCACGTGCAACGACTCATGGAAGGGAAGAAACAGCAAATAACCTATTGGAGGAAATCTCATGAAAGCATTGAAAATAGTTCTCGTTCTCATAGCCATCCTGGTCGTTGTGCAGCTTGCCCTGACCGGAATCAACATATTACAGAAAGGCGGAAAGTACGACGGACGGAGCATGGAAACGATCCTGGGCGTTTCGCCGGAAAAGGCGACCATCAATGATATTAAGAAACTGAGCAAGGCCGATGTCTTCCAGCTCTATTATGCCGCTTCCGCGCCTTCTTTCCAGGATTTTAACGGTGAATACACCGCAGCGACGGTGGATGTCGGGATCATGGCATCGAGCGCCGGGTATTATACCCATCACTTCTTCGGCCCGGCACGCTGGGAGGGCAAGGCCTTCTATCCCTTTGAAAAGGACAAAGGCTATGGATATAACATCTTCAAGGACGCCGCCGGCAAGATCTACCGGACCCGCAAGATGGATACCCAGATCGGACTATCTGATCATGACGGAAAGCCCGCCTTCAAACTCAATTACGGCGCCTACAATTCAGGCACCGTTAATTCCATGCGGGACGAACTCCGTAAGATCAACGGCAACCTGTTTATTGGCCTCGGGTATATGGCACTTGGCGGAGGGAAGATAAATCCGGCCCCTTTCCTGGTCATTGGCCCCGCTACAAAATGGGTAGGAACCGATAAGGAATAGCAAGTTTTCACAAGACATTCAGGCCATCGCCTGTCGCAGGGGCGATGGCCTGATCTTGACTGGGAAGGTGTGCTTCCTCGCGAAAAAATACAGCGGCGGCCGAACCACGCGCGGTTCGGCACGACTTCTTTAAGATATTTTGCAAATCCATGCACCGCCAAAAATCACATACTATAAAGTAATTTTCTGTAATTTGTTTACATAAAATAAGGAGATTCTACCATGAGAGGAATGCTGGACGGAGTGCGAATAATAGATTTTTCAACAACAGTGGCAGGACCCGGTTGCTGCTATTTTATGGGTGACATGGGCGCTGAAGTAATAAAAATCGAAAAACCGGTAATCGGTGACGAGGCGCGATTTTTTCCACCTTACAAGGAAGGAACATCAGCTTCCTTTATCACCATGAACCACGGCAAGCGGAGCGCTGTGATTGATCTCAAAAAGCCGGAAGGCGTCGCCCTGTTCAAGGAGCTTATTGCGACGGCAGATGTTCTGGTGGAAAACATGACGCCGGGCACCATGAAAAAGCTCGGTCTTGATTACGATACGCTGAAGCAGGTAAACCCCAAGCTCATCTTGTGCTCCATTTCCGGCTATGGTCAATACGGCCCGCTCTCGCCACTTCCCGGTTATGATTCCGTCATACAGGCCATATCCGGTCTCATGAGTACTACGGGCTATCCGGACCGGCCTCCCGTCAGATCCGGTACTCTGATTGTCGACATTTCCACCGCATATAACGCCGCTTTCGCCATATGCGCGGCCCTTTACGCGCGGGAAAAAACAGGTCAGGGTGAACACCTCGATATCGCAATGTATGATGTTGCGATCACCCTCCTGGAATCAAAGTTTGTGGAGTACACGGTGGCCGGCCATGTGAGTGAGCGTTCAGGTAACCGTTTTGAACTCATCACGCCCTTCGACACTTTCAAAACAGCTGACTCACACGTTTTCATTATCTGCATCAGCGAACATACATTCAAGGGGCTCTGCACGGCAATCGGCAGGCCCGAGCTTGCTGCTGATCCCCGCTTTTCGAATCTCATGGCCCGCAACACCAACCAGGTAGAGCTCAAACATATCATCGAGGGGTGGACGTCCGTCCGATCAACCGAAGAAGTAATGGCTGCACTGATGCATAGCGGTGCACCTGTCGCGCCAGTAAACAACGTCAAACAGGTTATAGAAAATCCCCATACGAAAGCGCGCGGTATGCTGGTTGACATTGAACAACCGGGCGTTGGCACCGTCACAATTTTCGGTAATGCTGTAAAAGCGTTAAACAGCAGGGTGGAAGCACGCGGTCCCGCGCCGGCATTGGGCCAGGACAATCATTGGCTCCTGACCGATCTGCTGGGCAAGAGCGATGAAGAAGCCGGCAAAATACTCGCAGCGGGGATCATGGGACAGGTCTAGTGCTAACGCAGCAGGCGCGGAGCCGGAACTGAGTTGCCCGGTCTCTTCCTGGTCCATGACGTTAATATTCCGAGATTTATTCCGGAGAATTCGGTGATTGGCTGTTGATTGTTTCCTTTGGCCGGCAATAAACTTGAAATTGTCGCACGTAATTTAACCTCGCGGATAGAGAACCGCCCTATATTTTCGCCGTCAGAAAGCAACATCTTAGCAAAAACGAATTGCCGCAGGAGAAGTTTTCCGGGCTTCAGTTGATCACCCTTTGAGCTTTTTAATGTCCCGGTCGTGAAACCGCGACGACAGATAAAAGAGCAGCGCCCCAAGTAAACCGACAGGCGGAACGAACAGGAAAGCCGCCGCCAGGTCCGGGTGTCCCGGTGTTCCGAGAACATCCGAAAGCCATCCCACTGCAACAGGCGCATAGGCCGCCAGAGTCCCATAGGTAACCAGCACCAGTATCCCCATGCTGATGCTCCGCATCCCTGCAGGCACCAGATCCTGGCTGACCGAGTAGGCCGGGGCGGTATAAGCGAACAGGAGAATTCCCACTATAATGAAAACCACATACGCCAGCGACTTCATACTCGTGGAATCGATAAGGAATCCCGCATAGAGGAAAATTGCACACAAGAGCGCGAGGATGGCGGCAGTAAGCGGCCGGGCATTGCTCCTTTTTTTCATCCAGCGATCGGCAATTATACCGCCGGCGACGGGACCGATAACCCCGAAAATTATAATGCCGCCCATCAGGAGGGATGCCTGCGCCACGTCGATGTTACGGCTGCGCGCGAAATAAGTCGGCAGCCAATGGCCCACGGCGCCGCCGACAAAGCTCATCGCCCCCACGCCGAAGTAAGCGAAAAGAAGGGTAGGCGTTTTCATTACGGCCAGAAGTCCCTGCCATACGGTGAGCGGTTTTGTTCCGGCGCCGTAGACAATACCGATAGTAGGATAATCGCGGGTGAAAAGCACCAGGACGGCCAGGATAATTCCGGGAATCGCGAAAAAATAAAAAGGGGTCCTCCACCCCAGGCCGAAGAGGTTGGCTTTGGCCAGGGCGCCTGCGAGAACGATACCAAGTATGGAGCCGAGAGGCACCCCGAGATTGAAGACTCCCAGCACCTTCGCCCGCACCGAATCCTTAAAAGAGCCGGAGACATAGGCTATGCCGCCGGGGGCAAAACCCGCCTCGCCCACGCCCACACCGCCGCGGGCCGCAAATAGATGGCTAAAGGTCGATCCGGCCCCGGTGAGAAATGTCGCGGCGCTCCAGAGTAATGCCATGAGAGAAAGCGATTTCTTCCTGCTCCAGCGGTCGCAGAGTATCGAGGCCGGCAGTGTGAGGACGGCAACGATCACAAAATAGATGGTTCCCAGCCAGCCGCATTCAGTATCGGTAAGGTTTAAGTCGGCCTTGATGAGGGGAAGGGTCGCCGATAGCACCATCCGGTCCATGTAATTGATGATGTACAGCATGGTGACAACGACCAGCGTAAATACAGCGGCGGATCGGGCCACAGGGGGTGCTGCATCGTCTCTTTTTATTGATGCCATGCAACCTCTTTTCCGGTTTTATTTTACATCGCTCTTATCAACCACCTCGCGAGCTCGCTGTCGAGGTATGAAATGAACGTCATTCTATCGCGAGCGAACTCACGAGAATTAACGCTCGTCCCGCGCGAGCGGGATTAGAGTCCAATGGTCAGCTCTGCGAGCGTATCGGGAGCATCGGTAAGCCTGGCGTAGCCGTTTTCCGTTATCAGCACCGTGTCGGAATGCCGGTAACCGCCCTCACCGGGAAGATAGATTCCCGGTTCTATGCTGATGAGCATTCCGGGAACGAGCCTCCGGGAATCGCCGAGCGCCACATAAGGAGCCTCGTGTCCGGTTATGCCCAGTCCATGCCCTGTGCGGTGGAGGATGTTTTTCTCGTATCCCGCTTTGCTGATTATCTGACGAACCTGCCCGTCAATCTCCTCCAGGACGACGCCTGGTTTGAGCATTTCGTAGGCCCGGGAGCGCGCCTTCATCATTACCTCGAAGGGCTTTATGGATACTTCCGGGACTTTGCCGAGGAAAAAGGTACGCTCCACCTCTACCCCATATCCGTCTACCTGCGCGGTCACGATGGAAACATGAGGCCCGCCTTCTTCCATTGCGGTAAAGGGTGTAGGCACGATGTGAGGGTCATGCGAGAGCGAAGGCGGCCACACCGCCCCGATGAACTTTGATGCCAGCAGGTTGGCAGTCGGGATCTCCATCAGCATTTTCCCCATCATAAGGCGCACGACCTCTCCGTAGATTATTACCTCCATTGCGCCCGGCCTGGTGATTTCCAGGAGCTTCCTATGGCCTTCGTTGATGATGGAGCAGGCATGCACCGTACGGCCTATTTCGTATGCCGTCTTGACGAGCCGGACGTCGTCGATTATATCCTCAATCACGTGTTTTCCCGGCGTTGCATTGGCAATCCCCACAGGGAGCGCCGATTCAATGCCCACTCGCGCGTTTTCGTCGATGAGGTTCTTGTATACGTCGAACCAGTTCTGCCCCTGCGGCGAGGGCACCTCGTAATACGTTACATATTCGAGGTCGCAGAGCGCCCGCGTCTTCACGTGGCTTGATTCCAGAAGCGGACAGAGCATGGTGGGCGTCCCCTTCCGGGGCAATATCAGGATGAAGGGCCTCTCGTGCACGTTGTTCGCGAAATTGGTCAGATAATAGATATTAACCGGATCGAAAGATACGTAGTAATCCAGTTTATTTGCCTCCATGAGCGCGCGGACTTTAGATAGTCTGCCGGCGAGTTCCGCTTTGTCGGGCGGTATGGTGATCGGTCCGGGTATTTCGGGCATGGCGGCCTCCTATGGGTGATGTGATGCTGATTGATGCCTGCATATATTATTATTACGGCAGTGTCAAACACAATAGCGGGACGGCAGACCGGATGCTTGAAGATTTCCCTTCACTAACATAAAAGGACTCTCTTCTCAGGGACAGACTGTCAAAAAGCGATATCTCATCAAATCAACCACCTCGCGAGCTCGCTGTCGAGGTATGAAATGAATGTCATTATATGGCGAGCTCGCTCACGAGAATTAACGCTCGTCCCGCATGAGCGGGATTAATCATCTAAAGAGTCCCGTCTGATTAAATTCATTAATCTCATCGTCGCTATAACCGAGTTCACTGAGCACCTCGTTCGTATGACAGGCGGCGGCATTAACACCCATACTCTTATACTCCGGCTTCGTTTCCGAGAACTTGACGGGGTTTGCTATCTGCCTGACCGTTTGGCCCGTCGGCAATGGAAATTCCACGAACATTTCGCGCTCCCGGGCCAGGGAATCATTGGTAACTTCGGTAAGAGTCATAACGGGCTCCACACAGGCATCCGTGGCACTGAAAAGCTCCATCCATTCCTCCCTTGTTTTGGATAAAAGGATATCCCGTACTTCACATTTCACCTTATTTACTTCAGCGGGAAACACGCCTCCGGAGATCAGGTCGGGACGGTTAATTACATTGCAGAAGTTGGCAAAGAACTGAGGCTCCAGCCCGCCAAAGCTGATGTATTTGCCGTCTTTTGTTTTATAATAATCATAGAGCGAACCACCGTTTAAAATGTTATCCTGAAAGTCCGGATCTCTGCCGTCTACAAGAAAACCTGCGCCAAATATAGCGTTGAAGGCAATTACTCCGTCCGTCATAGAGATGTCCAGGAACTGACCTTTGCCTGTTTTACTGCGGGAAATTACCGCAGCCAGGATGCCAATGACGGCATTGTTGGAACCTGAGGCTACATCTGCCAGCTGCATTCCGGAAAGACTGGGGCCGGATTCTTTTTTGCCGGTATAGGAAGCAATGCCGGAACGGGCAAGGTAGTTTATGTCATGCCCGGCGCGATCCCGCAGGGGACCGGTCTGACCATATCCCGTGAGCGAACAGTAGATAACAGCCGGATTTACCGACTTGAGGCTTTCGTAGTCCAGGTTAAATTTGGCCATTACCCCGGGACGAAACTGCTCAATGACAATATCATACTCCGAGATTAGCTGATGCACGATCCTGATTGCCCGGGAGTCTTTGAGATTCAACACCATCAGACGTTTATTCCTTCCCAACTGGGCAGCGGCCGCAGAGAGCTGCATACCGGGAACAAAGGGTGGCATAAAATCGACAGGATCAGGACGGGCACCCGTTACAACTCTCAAGACCCGGGCTCCCATATCAGCCAAACACATCGTGGCATAAGGTCCGGGAAGTAATGTCGTGAAATCCAGTATTTTCAGTCCTTCTAGAGCTCCGGGCATACCTGTTTCCTTCCTTGCAGTTTTGCGGCGCACGGTTGCGGCGCCGGCCGGAAAAAAATATTTCGTTATACCAATGCGCGTTCGCAGGCTAACCTTGCCGGCAGCAGATCAGCCCGGCAGGCTCCCCGGCTAATGAAACTGTGTCGCAATTACTTTTTGGTCATTCCGGGCAAGCGAAGCGCGACGAAGAGCCTGCCCCGTAGTTGATACGGGGGAATCCAGTAACTTTGAACTGGTTCCCGGCTTTCGCCGGGACGACGTCTGGATGCCGATTTTCATCGGCATGACGCTATTGATAGCACTTTTTCTATTACGACACAGTCTCTAATGCCGGACCTGCCTGGGTGCCTTCTCTTTGCCGCCTCATTTTACTTTAAAGGCAACATGACATTAATTGATGATAACAGTCAATTCGAAAATATTCATCACATTCCCAATTTCTTTTTAATATCTTCCCGGAGAACTTTCTTGAGAATTTTGCCTACGGGATTTCTGGGAATGGCGTTGATGATCTCCAGGCGCTCCGGTATTTTGTAAACAGCAATACCTTTTTCTTTCATGAAGGCCTTGATTTCCTCCAGGTCGATTTTCTCCTCACCTTTGGGAACAATATAGACACAGACTTTTTCCCCAAGAGTTTCATCGGGGATGGCAATTGCCGCTGCATCCAATATTTTGGGATTTCCCAAAAGCATGTTCTCCACTTCCTGGGCGCTGATATTGAAGCCGCCCCTGATGATAATGTCTTTTGTTCTGTCGAAGAACCCGATAAAGTCGTTATCTTTGATCTGGAAAAGATCACCTGTGTTGAAGAAACCTTGGTCATCGAAAGCCTTCTTGGTAATATCCGGACGCTTGAAATAGCCGGGGATGACATTTGGTCCTTTGTACCAGAGTTCCCCCACACCGCCTAGCTCCGTGATTTCCTTTCCCGTCAGGGGATCGAGCAGTTTCAGTTGAAGATGCCGGCGAATAGATGACACGTTTTGCCATTTCGAGCCCTGTTTCCCATAATGAGGAAAATGATCGATACGCATCGCCAGATCCGGGATATCCAAAGGGCCGGCGATATTGGCCGTTCCTTCATTCTGTCCCCAGATATTGGCGAAATCGATCCCCCAGCGTCTCTTCATGTCCTCCACAGACCAGAGGGATGGTGGCGCGGCGCCGATGGTAATCGCCCGCATCTTGCTCAAGTTAAAGGAATCCACTTTCGGGTGCTTCAGAAGAGCATTGACGATGGCCGGAACAAGAAGTGTATAATTGATTTCCTCTTTCATGAGCTGCATAATGAAGGTGGGGCCGTCAAAAGGATGGTGGAGGGCAAGCTTGCCGCCTCCGACAAGCCATTCGATATAGACGGTTCCGACGGATGCCATATTAACCAGAGGTCCGGCGGTAATAAGGTTGTCGCCGGGTTTGATCGGAGCTGTTTCGTAACAGAAAGAGGACAGGAAGATCCAGTTATTATGGCTCAATGGGCAGCCCTTGGGTTCAGCTTCCGTTCCCGATGACCAGCAAAGAGTGAAGACATCGTTGGCATCGATCAAAATTTTATCGAGAAGGCCTGTTACATCTCCCTTACTCATCTCCCGAATCTCGGCAAGAGTTATAATCTCTTTGATGGATGGAGATTTAGACTGAATTTTTCTGGCCTGCTCCATATGCTGGAAACCGCCGAATTCCTCTACGGTGATAATGGCCCGGGCTTCCGTGATTTTGGCGATGAATTCCAGTTCCGATTGCCGCCATTGCATGGGCATTGGTGATATTGTGCCTCCCGCTCTGGTAATGGCGAGATAAAGCATGGCGAGTTCCCAAGAGTTGGGCAATTGCACCATGATGATGTCGTCTTTCCTGATGCCTTTGGCAATCAGTCCTTCAGCAGTTGCATCGACAGCCCTGTCCAGTTCCCGGTAAGTGAGCCGCTCCGGTGTCAGACCAACCAGCGTTTCTTTGTTGGGAGGATCAACAAGGCATAGAACATCCGGCATTTTCGCCACGTTCTCCTTGAAATAATCAATAAGTGTTTTTCTCCCCCAAACCCCTTTTTCTGTCCACTCACGAATACTTTCCTGTGATGCCAAAATCATAATTTGCCCCTCCTCTTAGAATCAAATCAGATTATCCTATCCACCACTTCCCGCCCGTTCATGAATGACTTGCCGTATTCTCCTTTCGTTTAATCCACGTTTATTCCACCTGAAGTATCACCGCTTCCCCCTGGGCCAGGCCGCCGCAAATGGAGGCAACACCGTAGCCGCCGCCGCGCCTTCTGAGCTCATAGGCCGCATGCATGGTGATCCGGGCGGCACTCGCACCCACAGGGTGGCCGATGGCGATGGCACCGCCATTGACATTGGTTTTCTCCCGGAGTTCCTTCCATTTCGCCTCATCATTTCCCGCCAGAATCTTTGTCGATACCAGAGGCATGGCGGCAAAGGCCTCATTAATTTCGATTATGTCCATCTGATTGATCGTCATCCCTGCTTTTTGGAGAGCCTGTTCAATAGTCAGGGCGGGGATCACAGCGATATCGCGCGGATTGGTGGCCGTACCGACGGACGCCAGTATTGTCGCCAGAGGTTTCAGTCCTTTTTCTTCAGCCTTCTTGCGCGTCATGAAAAGAATAGCACTGGAACCGGCACTAAGCGGCGGGGCATTGCCGGCGGTAACCGTGGGACTGCCATAAATTGGCTTGAGTCTGGCTAACGCTTCAATAGTTGTCTGGCGCGGCGATTCGTCCCGGTCAATGACAATCGGATCACCTTTTTTCTGCGGAATTATAACCGGCATCAGCTCTTCACCGATCTTGTATTTTCCCTCGGCAAAAGCCCGGGCATATCGATCCTGGGTCAGCACTGCCCATTCGTCCTGCATCTCCCTCGTCACGCCATAATCGAGAGCCACCTCTCCCGCATCCCTGGCTACCGATGAAAATCCCTTAGCCTGGTAGCCAAGTTCAAATAGTCCATCCAGAAGCCGGATGTGACCCAGACGCACGCCTTTGCGTAATCCCGGAGCCAGATGCGGTGTCCGCGGCATATTTTCAGAGCCGACAGCCATGCAGATTCCGGCATCCCCCACCCTGATTGCCCGATAGCCCATCCGCAGAGCGGTGAGCGATGAACAGCAGGCCCGATCCAGAGTCACAGAAATGTTTTCCGGCGGAAATCCGGCAAGCAACGAGGCCTGGCGCGCCGGGATATCCGTTTCCAGAGCCATTTCCGCCATGACACAGCTGCCATAATTGATTTCATCCACTTCCGCAGGCCTGATACCTGCCCGCGAAACGACTTCCTTCATCACCATAACAGCAAGGTCTATGCTGGCAATATCAGCCATTAAAGAATCGAACTTACTAAAAGGCGTTCTCACCGCGCTGACAATAACGATATCATCTTGTTTACTCACTTTTATTCCTCCTTTCTTCATAAGCCGCAATCCCTAAAGTATGCACGAAATCTCTAAAGCCCCATCATTCTGCCCACAATTACCTTCATTACCTCAGTGGAGCCGGCAAATATCGGTGCCACCCGGACGTCCCGGGCAAAGCGGCAGATAGGATATTCCTCCATATAACCATAGCCGCCATGAAGCTGGAGACAATTATAGGCAACACGATTGGCCATCTCCGCAATCCAAGCTTTCCCCATGGAAACCCGTTTGACGATGTCTTTGCGGGCAATATAATCGGAGATCAGGGAATCGAGGAATGTCCGTCCCAATTCAATTTCCGTGGCCATTTCCACTATCTTGAAAGTATTATGCTGCAATGAACTTACCGGTTGATCGAATATGCTTCTTTCCTTTGTATATTTAACAGTCATCTCCAGCATAGCCTCGGCCATACTCTGTGCCATAATGCAGACAACAAGCCTTTCTCCCTGGAGCTTTTCCATCATATAGTAGAATCCCCTGCCTTCCTTACCCAGGAGATTGGCCACAGGCACACGGCAGTCTTCGAAGATAAGTTCTGCGGTATCCTGGCTGTGCCATCCCATTTTTTTCAGGTTACGCCCGCGGGTAAAACCAGGTGTTCCGTCTTCGACGCAGATAAGACTTACACCTTTAGCTCCCGCATGTACATCCGTCTTGGCCGCTACGACAACCAGGTTGGAGAGGATGCCATTAGAGATGAAGGTCTTTTGCCCGTTGAGAATATAACAGTCCCCGTCACGCACCGCGGACGTCTTTATTGCCGCCAGATCGGAGCCTACGTCCGGCTCCGTCATGGCAATAGCGGTGATGATTTCCCCGGAAACACACCCCGGAAGCCAGCGCATTTTCTGTTCTTCACTGCCATAACTGTCAATGTAATGCACGATGATATCATTATGCAGCGGGAGCATCAGGCCGCAAAGTCCCCGACGATAAAGCTCCTCCATGATAACAACTGAATATTCGTAACCGGCCCCAAAACCGCCGTATTTCTCATCCAGCCAGGGACAAAGATAGCCGCTTGCCCCCATCTTTTTCCATACCTGGCGGGGAACGATTTCATCTGCTTCCCATTGTTCATAATTCGGAACGACCTCGCAATCGAGATACCTGCCGCACGCATCCCTGAAAATTCTGTGTTCTTCTGCATATAGACTGCCATCCATTACTCCATTCCTTTCCTTTTGTATCGGGTTTTAACGCACTACACTTTTACTTCGTCGACATGCGGATCGCTCCATCGAGCCTGATCACCTCACCATTCAACATGCGGTTTTCAATGATGTGCAAGACCAATCGGGCATACTCATCCGGATAACCTAACCGCGAAGGAAAGGGAACCATTTTGCCCAGGGATTCGAGCGCTGCCGGTGGAAGACCCTGCAGCAGCGGTGTATTGAATAGTCCGGGGGCTATGGTCATATTGCGAATCCCATACTCGGCGCACTCCCTGGCAATCGGCAGGGTCATGCCGACAATGCCACCCTTGGAGGCACTGTAAGCTGCCTGCCCGATCTGGCCGTCGAAAGCAGCTACCGAAGCGGTGTTGATAATGACTCCTCTTTCTCCATCCTCCTGGGGCTCGTTTTTAACCATCTGTTCAACGGCCAGCCGGATCACATTAACTGTGCCGATGAGGTTAATCTGAATAACCCGGTTGAAATCATTAAGCGACATGGGCCCTTTCTTGGACAGAATTTTCATCGGCGTGCCGATCCCCGCACAATTAACTGCTATGTGGATGGCGCCGAATGCATCCATGGTTTTTTTAACGGCTGACTGTACAGCTTCATCAGCAGCAACGTCACAGTGGGCAAAAATGACGTCTTTCCCCAATTCACTTACGATTTTTTCTCCCGCCGGCGCTGCAAAGTCAAAAACGGCCACTTTTGCTCCGAGCTTGTGCAGATTACGGACACAAGCTTCCCCCAGACCAGATGCTCCGCCGGTTACAACCGCTACACTGTTTTTTAGTATCATCTTCACCTCCCCCGTCTTAATTGTTAATATATTATCCCTTTCGGGAACCATATGCTGCAAAGCATCATGTCCGACTTCTGCGGAAAGAACGGTAACCGTGCATTTCCTCCTCTTCTCCAGATGTCACCTATGTACAAAGAGAGGATATAAAATTATTGATACTGTTTCGCTTTTCAGGATAACAAGAAAGTCTGTGCCAGAGACGTCGCCTGTAACGTCTCGATAATTCAACATCGCGAAAAGGCCGCCAAAGCAAACCGGCGAGAACGGATTGGTATGATCATTTTCCGATAGCCCGGAGAACAAGCTCCACAGCGTAATCGATCGTGGATCGGCGATAATCGGTTTTCCCCTCTTCCAGCCTGTTTTCCTGAAATTGAATAATACCCATAAAAGTATTCCAGAAAACAATTGCCGTCATTTTGGGATTGATTTTTCGAAAGCAACCCAGCTTGACCCCTTCGGAAATAATAGCCTCTAATTGATCCAGATTGGAGCGCATCAGGTGTTTGAGATGATCGAGCTTCTTTCGGGAAAGAAGATTGGAGAAGACGGATGCCTCGTAGCGTGATACGAGATGATAAGCATCAGGGTCTTTAACATAAAAGTCGTAAGTGGCATCGATTACTTTTCTTATTCGGAGATCGGGAGAAATTTTTTTCATGCCGGCTATTTTGATCAGCTTTTTGGAAAGCATATCTAAGGATGGTTCGACCAGACTATAATAAAGATCATTTTTGCTTCGAAAGTAAAGGTAGAGAGTTCCCTTGGATATTTCGGCCAATGTTGCTATGTCTTCAATAGTTGTAGCTTCGTAGCCTTTCTTATAAAAAAGGGCGGCGGCGCTATCCTGGATTTGCTTAATTCGGGATTCTTTTTCCCTTAGTTTTCTTTCGTTGATGCCCATTGTCTTATAAAATATCCTCCATTAAAGATATGCAGGCGGAAAGAAAAAACGCGATTATTAAATGAACGTGTTCAGAGAATAAACCAAAAGAAAGCATGTTGTCAATAAAAAAATGAGATTTTTGCCGGACTAAAGAGGTATAGCGCCGCTTCAATAATGATCATTGGCCCCGGTCTTTCCTTTAAAGAGACGATAAACAAATATCGTATAACCGATCACTATCGGCATACCGACGAGCGCTATAACGGCCATCACTTGTAACGTATAAAGCCCGGTTGAGCTGTTAGCAATTGTCAGGCTTAAATTCGGATCATTGGAAGCGGTAATCAGATTGGGGAACTGGGCTGCACCAGCGGCCAGAAACAGGCCGCTAAACGAAAAAGACGATTCCCAAAACAAGGCGGCGTCATTTTTTTTGCGCAGTGAAAAAAACAACCCGGTCAATCCGGAAAACGTCAATATCATCGCCATGTAAAATAAAGCATTTCCGGACAGGCGAGAAAATGTAAAAGCCAGGACAACAAAATAAATTCCCGCCATGACGGCATTTATCCACATTAATCCTCGCGCCGCGAGGAATGATCTTTCTCGTAATTCCCCTTCCGTTTTCCTGACCGCCCAGGACGCCCCTTGCAGCAGCACTGCTGTCAAGCCGGTAATACCGAACAACAGCGGCACAGGCCGCAGCAGGGTGAAGAAGTTTCCGGCATACTCCATTTTTTCGTCAAGCGGCACGCCATAGATCACATTGCCCAAAGCAACTCCCAACAGCAAGGCCGTAAGCGCGCTGCCAACAAAGAGAGCCTTTTCCCAGAGGCCGGCGCGAAATTCCATCGATACCGCCCGGAAGATCAGTGCGAGCAAAACCAGCATTATTGCCGGATAAAAACCGGAAAATGCGGTGGCATAAGCATGAGGAAAGGCTGCAAACAAAGCACCGCCGCCGGTAATCAGCCAGACTTCATTGCCGTCCCAAACCGGCCCGATGGAGGCGATGAGGATGTCCTTCTCTTGCTTTTTTTTACCCAGAAACGGCAACAGTATTGCCACGCCGAGGTCGAAACCATCCAAAAGCGCGTAACCAAGAAACAGGATGAAAATCAGCACAAACCACAGGATTTGAAAATTCTGGATATATTCCATCTCATCGCTCCCCCATTATTATAGCGATCGGCCTTCCTTCGAGAGCTTTGCATAACCACTCTAATTGTCATACCGGCGAAGGAAACTGTGTCACAATATCAAGAAGCGCTATAAAAGCAGTCATACCGGCGAAAGCCGGTATCCAGAACTTACTGAAAATACTGGATTCCGTATCGCGCTCCGCTTGTACGGAATGACGAAATGGTGATTAAGATACAGTCTCGAAGGCCGGTATCCAGGAAACCATTGATAATACTGGATTCCCCCGTATCGAGTACGGGGCAGGCTCTTCGTCGCGTTTCGCTGGAATATAATCCGGCGTATGCTGGACGGAATGACATAATTGTTATTTTTATGTAGTTGTGCAAAGGTCTCCCTTCATGATGCTGCCGGCCCCTGCTGGACTATTTTTACAAACAATGAAACAAACATGACGAACAGCAGCAGGTAAATCAGAAAAAACATGGTCAGACTGAAGGCGATTTCACCGGCCGAGACAACCACGGAAGCGGCGTTCGCAGTTTTCATCATTCCATAGATAATCCAGGGCTGGCGGCCTACTTCCGCAGTTATCCAGCCCATTTCGTGAGCCAGATGCGGCAGCGGAATCAGGAAGGGAAGCCCCCACAGATACCATTTTGCGGTGTAGATTTTCCCCGTCGCGAGCAGCAACGCACCCAGAAGCCCCAGGGCAATAAAAATCATGCCCAGACCCACCATAATATGATAGGACTGAAACACCAGATTCACCGGCGGCCAGTTTTCCCGGGCAACAGAATTGAGTCCCTTTATTTCCGAATTAAAATCGAAGTTATATAAGAAGCTTAGGAATTTGGGCACATAGATGCCGTAAGTTTTTTCGTTTTTCTCGTCGACGTATCCGATGACATACAAAGGCACACCCCGGCCTGTATTAAAATGCCCTTCCATCGCCGCCGCCTTGACCGGCTGAGTATTGATAACCTGAATCGCATGAGCGTGAGCAGCCCCCAGTTGCACCAGGGGCGTAATCGCGAAAATAATAATGCCGATTTTCAGCATGGTCCGGGCGGTTTCACCATGCAGGCCTTTGCGGACATAGTAACCGGCGATGCCGGAAACCATTACTGCGCAAGTGATCCAGGAGGCCAGAACGGTATGAATAAACCGCAGCATCGTGGACGGATTAAATACAGCGTCGTGAAAATTGGTCAGAAGAACTTTCCCGGCGGCGTTGATTTCATATCCGGCAGGGGTCTGCATCCAGGAGTTGGCCACAATAATCCAGAAGGCGGAAAGATGCCCGCCGACAAACACCAAAAGCGCGGCCAGCCAATACACTTTGGGCGAAACTCTCTTCCTTCCGAATATCAGAACTCCGATAAAAACTGACTCCAGAAAAAAAGCAATGACACCTTCGGCGGCCAGGATCGGCCCGAAGACATCGCCTACGACGCGTGAATATTGCGACCAGTTGGTGCCGAAGGAAAATTCCATGACGATGCCGGTGGCCGCTCCGACAACGAAAATCAGCCCCAGCAGCCTCACAAAAAAATCCGTGATCCGGCGATACATATCGTCTTTTTTCCAGATATGCAGCGTCTCGGAAATCAAAATGACCAAGGTAGTGCCCAGCGTCATGGCCGGGAACAGAAAATGGAAGCCGATAGTAAAAGCAAATTGTATGCGGGCAAGGAGCAACGCGTCCATAGCTACCTCCATGTGTTGCGTGCCGCCACAATATAGAATTGTCCTGTTTTTTTCAATCAATTATTCTTTTATCGGATTATTCCTGACGACCTCTAAAAAGTCGGAAAAGCCTCAGAATTGTCATTCCGGCGAAGAGACTGTGTCGTAATAGAGGGAATCAGTATAAAAGTCGTCTTACCGGCGGAGGTGTCACGAAGTGACGGAGGTGGACTAAGGAGTGCCAATGTGTAAATTATTAATATTACAGTCACTTAAAAAACATCCACCCCCTTGCCCCCGCCAGCGGGGGACATTACGAATAGACTGCAATCAGCATCTGTCAATTGCGACACAGTCTCGGAGGCCGGTATCCAGAAACAACTGATTTTCCTGGATTCCCCCGTATCGAGTACGGGGCAGGCTCTTCGTCGCGCTCCGCTTGCACGGAATGACAAGAAAGGTAATTTCGACACAGTCTCGAAAGCCGGAATCCAGATATTTCAAAGACTTACAAAACGCTGGACACCGCTTTTCACCGGTGTGACGGCCTTTTTACGAGACCATCATTCCTCATAGAATTTCCCGGAGTTCTGAACAATGTCGCACAGTATCTGCGGTGGGGCAAAACGTCCACCGTAAATCTTTTCCAGCGATGCAAGCGAGGCCATAATGCGGGCGGGGCCGATATGATCGATATACCGGAAAGGGCCTCCCTCAAAAGGCGGGAACCCCAAACCGAAAACTGCGCCGATATCCCCGTCCCGCGGACAGGAAATAATTCCCTCCTGCAGGCAGATCAGCGCTTCGTTGATCATCATCAGACTTACCCGCTGCGAGATTAATTCGCGAGCGAACTTCCGGCGGGGCGCCGAGCCGATGAGGGCATATACCTCTTCGTTGGGGAGCTTCTGCCCCTTCTTCTTTTTTCCATCGTAGAGGTAAAACCCTTTCTTGTTCTTTTTCCCGCAATAACCATGGGCAAATAATTGCGGCAGACTGTCGGAACCGGCCATGCCTCTTTGGACAAACAGGGGCGAGAGTTCCTTGGCCACATGGGCGCCGACATCAATGCCCACCTCGTCGAGAAGCGCGACAGGGCCGACGGGATAGCCGAACTGACGCATGGCCCTGTCTATATCATTCGGAACAGCACCTTCTTCCATAAGCAATACTACTTCGTTGAGCATGGGCGCAAGAATACGCGTTGTGTAAAAGCCGGGACCGTCTTTCACGACTATGCAGGTTTTTCCCTGGGCAATTCCCAAATCCAGCGCTGTGGCTGTTACCCAGGGCGCTGTTTCGGCGGTAGTAATTATTTCCAAAAGCGGCATTTTCGGAACAGGCGAAAAGTAGTGCATGCCGATGACGTTCTGGGGCCGCAGGCATCCCGCAGCGATATCGGCAATCGGGATAGCCGAAGTATTGGAAGCAAATATGGTATGCTCGTCAGTTGCGGCCTCGACATCGGCCAATACACGTTTTTTCAGTGCAAGATCCTCAAATACCGCCTCTACAACCAGACCCGTATTTTTAAACAGGGAATAATTGTCACAGGGAACCAGCTTCCCGTACTGGACATCCCGTTCAAAAGGGACCATTGCACCTGATCTTGCTTTCTTATCCAATCCCTTCCAGATTTCCTTCATTCCCCGGGCGGCGGCATCAAGACTTACATCTTTCATCAGGATGGTATCGCAGATGGATGTAGAGACGGATGCAATCCCCTGCCCCATCAATCCCGTCCCGATGACCGCCAGTTTCCCCACTTTCCGGGCAAGGCTTTTCTGCGGATTCTTTTTCAGATCGGCCATACCGAAAAAAAGGCTCATCAGAGCTTTGGACTGGGAGCCGACAACCAGAGCGCCAAAAAGTTCGATCTCTCTTTTCAGTCCTGCGGTCTTGCCGTGTTTCTGACCATACTCCACCGCTTCGATGATGGCATACGGCGCGGGGTAACAGCCATATGTCTGGCGGGCAACCATTTTTCGGGCCTGCGCAAATACTATGGCCCGGCCCACGGGATTTGATTCCAGAAGAAAAGAGACCAAAGGACGCTGGAGCTTTCTTTTGCTTATCCCTTTTCTGGCCAGTTCCAGCGCCTTTTTGACCGCCGTGTCTTTTGCACCGTAGGGATCAATAAGCTCGTCGAGCAGCCCGGCCTTTTTGGCCCGAAGATTTTGCGCCGTCAGCAGCAAGGGCAGCGCCGCCGTCAAGCCGATCAACCGGGGTAGTCTTTGTGTGCCGCCGGCAGCAGGCAGAAGACCCAGCTGGACTTCCGGGAAGCCCAGAACTGTTTGCGGGGAGTTGACCGCCAAACGGTAATGGCAAGCCAGCGCCAGTTCCAGTCCGCCGCCGAGACAGTTGCCGGAAATACAGGCAACCACCGGGATTTTCATATTTTCCAGTATGTTGAGGATGGCGTGCCCTTTGCTGATATAGGCAGTCACCTCCTCCTTGGTGCGCATTGCCTTCAACTCATCAATATCAGCGCCGACTACAAAATTATCCTCTTTACCGCTGATAATAACCATGCCTTTAATGTTCTTGTCTTTATTGACGGCGTCGATATTATCGGCCACTTCCGCCAGAAGACCCGATGATATTTTATTCACCTTGCTGTCCGGGCAGTCAATGATAACTACAGCTATTCCTTCTTTTGTAATTTCCAGAGTCAGATTATTCATCGCAATCAATCCTACTGTGCATTTTCCAGAATAATGGCATTACCTACTGCCCCCGCACCGCAACCGGCAACAAGACCAAACTGCGCATTTTCTTCCTGCATCCGGTTACAGCAACTGGCAATCAATCTGCCGCCTGTTGCACCGAAAGGATGGCCGATAGACAAGGAACCACCCCGCGTGTTGAGCAAGTCGAGGTCAATAGTTCCCATTTTGCCTGCAAGCCCCAGACTTTCCCGGCCCCATTTTTCTGATTCCATATAACGGATGTTGGCGAGAATCTGAGCAGCAAAGGCTTCATGGATTTCCAGAACTTTGATATCCGCAAGATTAATTCCCCCCTTCTGCAACGCCCGGGCCGCAGCAAAGGCCGGCCCCAGAAGCAGTTCCTCCCAGGGATCGGATCCCGCCTGGGCATACGACCGGATAAACGCCTGCGGTTTTAATCCCAGAGACCTGGCTTTTGCTTCCTTCATCAGCAGCACTGCCGATGCACCATCGGTGAGAAAGGAGGAATTGGCCGCTGTGACAGTTCCGTAACGTTTATCAAAGGCCGGTTTCATCGCGGCCAGCTTTTCAGCTGTGGCATCCGCCCGCGGCCCGTTATCTTCAGTAACAGCCTTGCCCGTTTGGGGAACGACGACAGGAACTACTTCCCTCTTCATGCTGCCATTCTTGATGGCCTCCACAGCCAATCTGTGGGAACGCGCGGCATAATCGTCCTGCTCTTTCCTGGTAATACCAAGGCGACGCGCGAGCCGCTCGGCATTGGCGCCCATCGAGAGACCCGTGGAATATTCAGCGATAGCCGGTTTTTCCGGGGCAATAAAATCCGTAAGCTTCATTCCGCGCAGCAGCTTGACCTTTCCCAGAAAGCTTTTGGGGCGCCGATACAGGGTAAGATCGGTCAGAAAACGCCGGTAGCGCTTCGAGATTTTAATTGCGGGATCGGACATGGATTCGGTGCCACCGGCAATGACAGTGTCCACCTCACCGGATTTAATCATATCGCAGGCGGAGGTAATGGCGATGTTTGCTGAAACACAGGCCGCAGAGCAGGTATGAGCGGGGATGGACCCGGGAAGCCCCGCGCCCAGCATTATCTCCCGCGCTACATTGGTTGTCTTGACATCCGCCATAACCGTTCCCATAATTACATAGTCAATCTGGGACGGTTCTATTCCACTCCTCGCGATGAGACCCTTCACTGCACAGCGCCCCAGCTCCCAGGCCATCAGATCATAATAGGCCGTGCCGGAACGCAGGAACGGCGTCCGGCAGGCGTCGATTACAGCTACTCTGTCCTGATTGTCGGTGTTCATTATTTACCCTTTTTGTTCAGAATATCCGGTAGAATTGTTTCCCGAAGTTTTTTCTTGTTGAATTTTCCCACACTCGTTTTGGGAATTTCCGTCAGGAAAACAATTTCATCAGGAATCCACCATTTGGCAATCTTATCTTTCAGATAGTTCTGTATCTCCTCTTTGGTAATTGTCTGTGCCTCTTCCGGCTTGGGCACAATGCAGGCCAGAGGCCGTTCCTGCCATTTATCATCGGGCAGAGCGATTACCGCCGCCTCCAGCACCTTGGAAAATCCCATGATGGCATTTTCCAGATCGATGGAGGAAATCCACTCTCCGGCGCTCTTGATCAAATCTTTCGTCCGGTCAACAAGGGAGATATAACCTTCCTTGTTCATTGTTCCGATATCAGCGGTATGAAACCAGCCGTCCCGAAAGGTAATGGCGCTTTGTTTGGGATCTTTATAGTATTCCGAGGCAATCCACGGCCCGCGCACCAGAACTTCTCCCATTTCCTTGCCGTCCATGAGCGCTTCCCGGCCTGTTTCCATGTTGACCAGTTTTACATCAAGCCCCGCGACGGGCATTCCCGCCGTAGCGCGGATATCAATCTTTTCATCGACGCTCAGTGTTTCCATATAACTTTTGGGGATGGACAGCGTAACGACCGGCGATGTTTCCGTGGCACCGTAGCCCTGAGAGATTGTCACGCCGTATTTCTTTTCAAATGATTCGATGAGATGGCGCGGCATAGCCGATCCGCCGGAGAAAAAACCCCGGACCGAAGAGAAATCGTGCGCTCCGCCGCTTTCCAGATAATTGTGGAGCATAATCCAGATGGTCGGCACGCCGCAGGAAAAGGTTACTCTTTCCTCGGCAATAATCCGGCACAGCGCCCCCATGTCGAGGATCTGCCGCCCAGGCAAAACCTGCTTCATTCCGATCATTACGCCGGTAAAAGGCGCCCCCCAGGCGTTGGCATGAAACATGGGAACGATATGCAAAGCGCAATCTTTCTCCTGAGTGCCCAGGGCAACGCCGGTGGCAAAAGAATGCAGGACAAGCCCGCGATGGCTGTAAACAACTCCTTTGGGATCGCCGGTTGTTGCCGAGGTGTAGCAGATCAGACAGGGATCGTTTTCATCTCTGTCCACAGGGAAATCATAAGTTTGAGGATATTCTTTGATCAAATCGTCATAGAGAACAACAGGAGCGAGGCTGGTTTGAGGCATTACCCCGGATTGGGACATAATGACATATTTCTCGACTGTTTTGAGCTGATCTTTCAGCGGCTCGAGCAGGAAGTAAACATCTTCGTCAACAAAGAGAATACGATCCTGAGCATGATTAATGATATAAACCAGATGTTCGGCGGAAAGGCGGATGTTCAGCGTATGCAAAACAGCCCCCATGCAGGGAACACCAAAGTAAAGCTCCATATGGCGATGAGAGTTGAGAGAGAAAGAGGCAACCCTGTCTCCTTTTTTTATACCCAGGGCGGCGAGCGCACCGGCGAGCTGGCTTGTGCGCTTGTACCAGTCGGCATAGGTGTAACGGAAGGTGCCATTCGCGTAAACGGAGACAATCTCCTTTCCCGGATAATACTTAGCCGCGTGCTGCATGAAATTGGTCAACAACAAAGGATAATTCATCATAGCTCCACCCTCCTTGCGCCCAAAAGCGCTCAATGCAACTGCTGAAAATGTTAGTTTTGCCTATAGCCCCATAAACCTCGCCGCAATCGTTTTCATAATTTCATTTGTTCCCGCGAAAATCCGCGTTACCCGGATGTCCCGCCAGGCGCGAGCAATGGGGTACTCCTCGCAATACCCGTATCCTCCGTGAAGCTGAAGGCAACGGTCGGCTACACGAAAGGCCATATCCGTTGTCCAGTATTTCGCCATGGCCACTTCGAGAACAATATTTTTGCCTTCGATATGATCCATGATAAGCTTATCGATGAAAGTACGCCCCAATTTGGCCTCGGTCGCCATCTCGACGATTTCGAATTGCACGTGCTGAAATTTGGTAAGCGGGCGCCCGAAAGCATTGCGTTCCCGGCAATACTTGACGGTAAAATCCACCATATATTCCGCCGCCATCACGGCGCCAATGGCGCAGACAAGACGCTCCTGCTGGAGTTTCATCATCAGCTTGAGAAATCCGCTTCCCTTGCCCCCAAGGCGGTTTTCCTGTGGAATCCGGCAATCGGTAAAGTACAGCTCTGCCGTATCCTGACTGTGCCAGCCGATTTTCTTAATCTGTTTTCCTTTTTCAAAACCGGGGGTCCCGGCCTCGACAAGATAGAGATCAACGGCCTGATGCTCCTTTTGGACTTGCGGATTGCGCGCGGCGACGATGACCAGATCGCAGTTGATTCCGTTGCTGATAAATGTCTTCTGGCCGTTGAGAATGATTTGCCCGCCATCTTCCGTGGCGGTAGTTTTGATAGCGGCCAGATCGCTGCCGGTATTCGGCTCGGTCATGGCCACAGCGGTAATGATATCTCCGGAAACGCAACCGGGGAGATATTTACGCTTCTGCTCCTCTGAGGCAA
Organism: Deltaproteobacteria bacterium; assembly: GCA_025361065.1. Classification (GTDB taxonomy): domain Bacteria; phylum Desulfobacterota; class Syntrophia; order Syntrophales; family Smithellaceae; genus MVRV01. Next base: position 1,015 of record JANYAY010000012.1, on the reverse strand, counting down.
AGGAGGAAATATAGGGAACACAGATATCGCTGTGCAGGGATGCCGCCAGTCCCGAGAAATTGCTTTTAACGAGTTCTTCACAGACGATGACGGAATAGAGAAAGTCACCGCCGGCGCCGCCGTATTCTTCGGCAATATCGGTGCATAAAAACCCCTGCTCCCCCATCTTTTTCCAGAAGATCCGGGGAACGATACCGGACTCTTCCCACTCTTCTATATGGGGCACAATTTCTTTGTCCAAAAATTTCCGGAGACTCTCCCGGAAGATACTATGTTCGGCTGTGTAGGAAATAATGTTCATGGACTTTCTTCCTCCTATACTTTCAGGCATTCAATCCTGTTTTTTGGCAAACCTGGTTTCCCGGTCTGACTGCAGCGGCAGATCATGAAGCGTCTTTTCTGCATCAATCATATTCTGACCTTTACTAATTCCGGGATATCGAAGGCTTTTTCCAAGGAACATACCATCGTATGATTCCACTTTCTGGTTAGATCATTTGATGGAGAACAGTAAGTATAAATTATTTTTTTGTCAAGAAAAATACTGAACATGTTGGCTAAAATTTAAAAGTGAACTCTTTAAAGATTAAAAGTGAACCGTTCCAATATTAGATTTCGCATCAGTTTTTCATGCTTTTTTATCGGCTACCGAGGCGGATGTTACCCACAGCCATCTCACCGCCATGATCGAGAAAGGCCGCGGCGAGATGACTATGGGGCACAGGGGACATGTATGTATTAAGTGTCCCCTGTGCCGATGTGCCCCGGCACGAGCGATTTACTGATCGGTTCATCCCCACGCGCCCGCGGGGGGGGCGCGACTTTCATCTTCTTTTAGCTTCAGTCTTTTTTCTCTTGTTTCAATCCACGCGCCCGCGGGGGGCGCGACCGTAAGCTGGTTGGCAGTGCTATCATCTACCGGCGTTTCAATCCACGCGCCCGCGGGGGGCGCGACTCTTTCAGGCCGTGTGATTTCAAGACATAGGACTGTTTCAATCCACGCGCCCGCGGGGGG